>NZ_LT828648.1:3407890-3746353 GCF_900169565.1 Nitrospira japonica
ATGTTCTGGGCTTTGAATGGAGCCACCCGCAGCCCTTCGTTGCGGAAGAGGCGGCACAGGGCCGTAACGAGGAGGCTCTTCCCGACCGAGGAGGCAGTCCCTTGAACCATGATCGTCGAGGCGTTCATCACGTCTTCCCGGCATGGGCGAGGCACGCGCGAACGAGGCCCTGCGCGGCTTCAGGATTGGAAGCCCAGTGGGCGTGTACGTAGGAGGCAAGCGTATTGCCAATCCGATATCCTTCACGCAACACCTCACCGCCATAGCGGGGACGAAGCACGTATGACCGATCGACGGTCGAATCGAGATGAAAATCCGAATAGCGAAACTGATGTCCTCGAAACCGCAATCCGGCAGCACCCAACGGCGTCGCGTCCTGCGTTTCCACATCAACGTAACCGAGCGCTTGGAGACGATCGCACATCACGGCCTCACCAGGAATCAGTCCGACCATGTCATGCGGCCGACCGTCGAGGGTACGAATGCGGTTCGACAGGTACATGAGCCCGCCGCATTCGCCATACACGGGCTTTCCGGACGACGCAAAGACGGCGATGTCCTTGCGCATCGAAGCATTCTTGGAAAGCGTATCGGCAAAGACCTCCGGATAGCCCCCGCCAAAATAGAGGCCGTCGACGTCGGGAAGCCGGTCATCATGGATGGGAGAAAATCGGACGAGCTTGACACCGAGACGTTCCAAGCGTCGGAGATTATCCTCATAGTAGAAGTGGAAGGCTTCGTCAAACGCGAGTCCGATCCGGCAACAAGGGGCCGGCCCAGAATCGCCTAGCCTTTCAGTGGACTCACAAGGAGGCGCGTCTTGGGCGAGGGCCACGATGGCATCGAGGTCGCACCAGCTTGCAGCCTGTTTGCCCCAGGCCTCCAGGATGCGGTCCGGCACCGCTCCTTCTTCGGCCGTTTTCAGACCAAGGTGCCGCTCAGGAAAGGCCAAGGCACCATCATCCGGCAACCCTCCGATGATCGGCAACGAACCATCCATTGCGGCGCGCAACATTTTCAGATGACCTCGGCTGCCGATGCGATTGGCAATCACCCCGGCCACGCGAAGCGCTCCATCGTAAGTTTGAAACCCGCGGGCCAAGGCGGCGATGCTACGAGCCATGCCGGATGCGTCGCAGACGAGTAGGACCGGAGCCTTCAGCCATTTGGCGATTTCCGCCGTCGATCCTTCATCATGGATCGGCGAGGCGCCATCGAACAACCCCATCATGCCTTCGATTACCGAGATGTCGGCGTCTTGCGAGGTGCGCACGAACGTATCGATCACCGCCTCACGTCCCATCATCCACCCGTCGAGATTGTGGCAGGTGACGGCCGCGGCACGCGTGTGATAGGTCGGATCGAGATAGTCCGGTCCGCACTTGAAGACGGCGACGCGAAAACCCCGTGCACGCAAGGCCCGGATGAGTCCCACCGTCACGGTGGTTTTTCCGACATGGCTCGCGGTGCCTGCAATCACGAGTCGCGGTATCATCAACTTGTCACTCCCCACGAAGCCCTGCCTTCCAAGCCTGAACCGCCTGCGAGTCTCCTTCCACCCCGACAGTCACTGATGCGGCCGACGAGATGGCCCGGCGAGCACATCAACGTGTCTCGGGCGATCGAGGTCGCCGAAGCCCAATCGCCGGACACTCGGACGCTGGTGTGAGATCGTAACGGCTTGATCGGATGTCGGCATCAGTACCTCCCATTCCCGCACGGGAACAAGAGGTCACATGCCCGGAGGCAGACGTCATCTCCGTTACCGCGCGGAGAACCATAGCCTTGGATGCTTGGGTAGGTCTCCTGGCTCGTGAGTGTCGAAAGGACGGCCCTTCAACACGGCCCTCAACCTTCCTCAACGCGCATGTTGAGTGGTTAGGAACGGAGGGCGGCTCCTCACATACAGTGGCGGGTCCGCGCCGGTCTTGCACCGGACTTCCCTGTTACGCCCTTGCGGGGCACCCAAACACGATTCAAATCGGTTCTGTAGCACCGGCGGGAAACCGTTGTCAAGGCAGGAACACCGCCCCTGACTATACCGGAATGTCCCGCACGCCGTCATGCGTCGAGTATCGCGACTGGTAGGACAACTTCACCACATCGCCGTCCTTTACGGGCGAATCTTCCGTGCCGATCCGCCTGTTGACGATGATCACTACCTCCCGATTCATCATGAACGGCAGCACGGCTCCGAACCGGTCCTGATTGGACTCCAGCAATTGTTTCACCGTCGCCGCTTGAGAAGCTTCGACGTCGATGTCCTGCTTACCCACTGCGTCGCGCAACGTCAACCCGAACAGCAAGACTTTGATCATGGACGCCTCGGTTCTGGTTCACGCCGCCGAACGGGCTCATCACGCTTCACGTTTGCTCAGAATTGGATCGAGGTTGAAGGCGATGCTAATACGGGGCGTGTGTCCCGTATAGACGTTCACTGCGTGAAACAGCCATCCGGGGAACAACAGGCATTGGCCGGCCGAGGGAGCCAACGACACACTCGTTCCCGCGTCATGGAGTTCGGGCACGCTGTATCGAAGATACGGCGCCAGCATGCGCGGCAGGCATCCCCTCGGATCGAAGAGTCTCAATTCTCCCCCGCATGGTTCTTGGGGGATATCTCCGGTGTCGACATAGTACACGCCGGACCAGAAACTCCCGGGGTGCGGATGAAATGCATTGCTCCCTCCCTGCCGCTGCACGTTGGCCCAGACCTCGGCCACTTGCCAGCCGAGCCGTTGCTCCCCGTGACCGGACTGTCTCGACAACTCCGTCATATGTGCAGCGATCTTCAGCACCGGATCAAACAGCTTGCCGAGCATCTCTCCAGCCCAATCCAGCATCGACAGATCGTGAGGAGAGGACCAACCCACCACCTCGGAATCCCGATGCGCCGGTCTTGAAGCCTCTCGTTCAAGAATCACGCGCGCGAGATCAGCATTGAGACAGTCGTGTTGGGCGACCGTGAACACCAATACCGGTGTTGCGAACAGCGGTTTGATGGCGATTTCGAGTTCAGTGGACATGCCGACAACCGATCCCATTTAACGATCGTGGCCAACGGCTCGATCAACCGGATGCCGAGAATAGGTCCGGCATCCGGACAGACCATGTTCACGATATGGGCAGGTCCATACCCAACAGCCCCCCCACACGTCCCAAATCGTGTTCCCCGCTCGCAACGCTTTCGTTCAAAATATGTAAGGATTCCTTTCGGCTTCATCAATGATTCGATGCGCCAACACGAATCCTTCGGCATGCGCTTCTTCGATGGTCGTATACCGAGACTCATGCTCATGGACGATTCGTCGTGTCCAGGTTCGTTGCTGGTTTCTGATCTTCACCACGCGCAGATACGTGCCATCCGAGTCGAATTGGGACGGGCTGGACCACACGTCATAATTCTTGTACCGCCGATGAAGAACCGTCTCCGGCATGGCTTTCCGAAAAACCAACTGTGGGGGAACGACGGTGCCATGGTTGATATGGTCAAGCTCCCACCCGGGACCGAGCTTGTTCCGGGCTGACTGAACGGCCTGTTCGACCGCGGCGTCCCGCCCGGGACCGCCAAGACTCAGTCCTTCCGCTTTCCAAACATGATAGTCAAAGCGATCTTCATCCAGCGGTTTGGCACCATACGTGGACTCATCGATCGGCATCATGCCCCCCTCTCGGCCTCGTTACTTTTCATGGCTCGTGCGCGCAAACGATCGCGGAACAGCCTTTCAGCCGACGCGCTCCTCGCCGAACTGCCGACGAGCCACTCGCGCGGCCTCAACCATATTGCGGAGCGCCGCCTGGACTTCCGGCCACCCTCGCGTCTTGAGCCCGCAGTCCGGGTTCACCCAAAGCCGCGTGGCAGGGAGCACCTTGCCCGCGCTGATCAGCAGATCCGCCATCTCCTCTTTCGTCGGCACTCTGGGTGAATGAATGTCATAGACGCCCGGACCGATCTCATTCGGATATTGATAGCGGACAAAGTCGCCGAGCAGTTCCATTCTCGAGCGCGAAGTTTCGATCGAGATGACGTCGGCGTCCATCTCGGCGATCGCCTCCAAGATGTCTCCGAATTCCGAGTAACACATGTGGGTGTGAACCTGCGTGTCGTCCCGCACCCCGCTCGTGGCCAACTTGAAAGCGTCGACGGCCCAGCGAAGATAGTCTTTCCATTCCCGTCGTCGAAGAGGGAGACCTTCGCGAATGGCCGGTTCATCCACCTGGATCATTTTGATACCTGCTTGTTCCAGATCGACGACTTCCTCACGAAGAGCCAGTGCGATCTGCAGGCACGTATCCTGCCGCGGTTGATCATCTCGGACGAACGACCACTGAAGGATGGTGACGGGCCCGGTGAGCATCCCTTTGACCGGACGTTTCGTGAGAGTCTGGGCATAGGTGGACCATTCCACCGTCATCGCGCACGGTCTCGAGACATCTCCGAAAATGACTGGCGGTTTGACGCAGCGCGATCCGTAACTTTGCACCCAACCGTTCTCGGTGAACGCGAAACCGTCGAGTTGCTCGCCGAAATACTCGACCATGTCATTGCGTTCGAATTCACCGTGCACGAGGACATCCAGTCCGATGGCTTCCTGTTTGGCGATGCAGGCACGAGTCTCTTCCTTCAGGAATTTGTCGTAGTCCGGGACCGGCAATGTCCCAGCCCGCCAGGTGGCGCGGGCGCTGCGGACGGCGCCGGTCTGGGGAAACGATCCTATGGTCGTAGTCGGAAACAGCGGCAATCGAAATCTCGCCCGCTGCCGTTCGGCTCGCGCCGGAAACGGCGACGTGCGCCTGAACAATGCTTCCGTGATCCCCCTCATTCGCTCGCCTACATGGCTGTTGCGAACCATCGGGGACGCCAACCTGTTTGCTCGCGCGGCTCGGCTGTCGAGAAATGGTTGTCCGGAAGGGGTCAAAGATCCCGCCGCATCGGCAAGCACGCGCACTTCGTTCAGCTTTTGAGCGGCGAAGGCCAGCCAGCTTTTCATCGTGCTGCCGAGCTTCTGTTCGCCGGCCAGATCCACAGGCACATGCAGCAATGAACAGGACGGCGCCACCATGACACGATCCGGCCCGATCATCTCAACGGCCTTCCGGATCGTCGCGTGAGCGGCATCGAGGTCCGTGCGCCAGATATTCCGACCGTCAACGAGACCCAATGACACATGCATGGTTGCCGGCAAGGCACCGAGCACGGCGTCGAGCTGGTCCGGCGCTCGAACGAGATCGACGTGGAGTGCGTCGAAACCGGATCCCGCGGCAAGCGGCAGGTTGTCCTCCAAGGCTCCAAAATAGCTTGCGAGGAGGAGGCGGGGCCGTCCCGGACATGCCGCGAGCCTGGTCAGGGCCGTCCGATAGGCCGCCTTTGCCTGATCATCGAGTTCAAGGGTCAAACAGGGTTCGTCGATCTGAACCCACTGAATCCCCTTCTCCGCCAGGAGAGCGAGCAACTGCTCGTACATCGGGATCAGTTGGTCGAGGAACGCCAATGGGGTGAGTCCCTTCGTTTTCCCCTGTTCCATTTTAGAAAGCAGGAGAAACGTCACGGGACCAAGGAGGACGGGACGGAGGCCGCCACCTGTCGTTTCCGCTTCATCGATCTCGCCGAGCAGTTTCGAAGCGTTGAGAGCAAACGTTTGTTTGGATGCCAGTTCCGGAACGATGTAATGGTAGTTGGTATCGAACCATTTCGTCATTTCGAGCGCGGGCACGTCCATCCCCTCGCCACTCTCCTGTAATCCTCGAGCCATCGCAAAATATCTGACCAGCGGATCTTTGATCGCCCGGTAGCGTGCGGGGATGGCGCCGACCATCACGGCCGTGTCCAGCACCTGATCATAGAGAGAGAAATCTCCCACAGGAATGTGGTCGATGCCGGCCTGTTTCATGAGGGACCAATGTCGGCGCCGGAGACCGGCGGCACATTGCTGCAAATCCGCCGCGGACGTTTTCTTCGACCAGAACGATTCGAGCGCTTTCTTCAGTTCACGTTCAAAACCGATACGTGGGTACCCAAGACAGGTCGCGAGCACAGACATCATGACGGCTCCTTTCGGAAACGCTGAAGGTTGCGGTTGTGCGGCACCACGGATGGAATCGGCTTCCTGGGCATCGAAGGGCGTTCGACATGCTCGGCAGATTCAACGCGCATCACGGACTCCTCCATTCGGCGCCTTACGGCGGACCTAACGGACCCGGATGCATGACGCAGGGAGGAGAAGACGTATGGCAAGACGAGATCTGCCGCGAAATGGGCAGACGCGCAGGCGACCGTCACCCCCACGGGCGATCATCAAGGAGGCACTATAGGGAAGTGGTCGTGAACCAAGAACGGAAGGAAGGAAACGATCCGAACCAGCTCAGACCTACGGTCCTCCCTCGAGGCATCCAGGTCAAACCGACATCGGTTGTCTCTCCAATGTCAGACGCTGGCAGGTCTTCGGGCTTGCGAGCATGTCGGCTAGTTGCCGATTCCCTACTCTCCACCGCTTCCCAACTCCCGAGAGTCAGTGCGAAGGTGGAGTCGTTCTCGCTTACCGCTGCGGGGCAGCCCCGGATTCACACCGGGTTCCCTTTTGATCCCTGACATAATCAGAGAACCAGCATGGTCGGCAGTCTATAGTCGCGCGGAGACGATGTCAAGAACGGCAACGGACAGATTTTCTGACGACCTATCGGCCGAACACCGCAGTTCATCGGCGGCGTGTATACGATAGCGGATCACCGTCCGCTGCAACTGCGTGTGGGAGGAGACCATGAAAGAACGTGTATCGAGGCAATTCCCACCAAGCTGATCACAATGTGGACAGGAGCGACGTACTACAACGCCATATTGCTTACCTGAATCTAGAATTCTTGGGTGGAACGTCAAGCTTGAGCCGAACGCCGCGATGACATTGCTCACACGGGATCATGACAGATCGACTATTGAGATCGTTCGTGCGACCGGATATCGGGAAATAGCCCCGCCGCAATCAAGCGATCAATCCCGCTAAACGGCGATACAGTGCGCAACCCTGCCGTTGTCGATAAAACCTGATAGCGTAGCCGTGCGTTTCGATCTAGAGTCTGAAACACACGATCGCGGAGGCGGGCCACCACCGGATTCCCGGTATTCCAATAGAACACTTGTTGATCGGCCAAGCGTTGCAGCATGTTCACTTGCGGTCGCCTGGCACGTTCAAATGCACTCAATCTGGCGGCCGAATAGTCCTTGTCAGCAAGACAGCTTGGGATGAGATCGGCTAGCGTCATGGCATCGACCATGGCCTGCATCCGCCCCTGCGATGCGTGGGGATTCATCGCATGGGCGGCATCACCGATCAGGACGGCTCCATTGGCCACCCATCTCGGCGTGCGCACCCGACAAGTCGGCAGATATCCGACCTGACTCCACTCGTTCAAATTCCGAAAGAGCCTGCTAAACTGCGGTGCGATCTGGCTCCAGGTCTGCTGGAGCGCAGGGATACCACGCTGTTTCACGGCTTCCATCGAATCTTTGGGAATCATGTATAAGATGTATGCCTTCTTTCCAGTGACCGGAAACAGTCCCAAGATGGTCTTATTCCCAACGTAGTAGGACGTGTCCGCGATCTGATCGTCCGACTCCAGTATCGCAATCAGATATCCATCCCCATAGAGATGCAGATCGACGGGGATCTTGAGAGCTTCTCGCACTTTCGAAAACGCTCCGTCAGCACCGACGACAACCTTTGCACGAATCGTGAGTGGGCCATCCCGTCCTTCAGCCGATATTCCGACAACCCGCTCGTCCTCGCGTATGAGTCCCGTGAAGGAGGTTCCGTAGTGAAGTGCCACGCTCTTCTGTTGCTGTATTGCCGCGATGATCGCATGGTGTGCTACGTTGGCAAGGGTCACGATGGCGCGGTTATACGGTGGCGGCAAGTCGCCATAGTCAATGCTGCAAAGACGCGTGCCCCCGGCTCGGCAAAAATGAAACAGCCGCACGGACAGCGTAGCATCGGCCGGCAGTGACGATAAGACGCCCAAACGGTCGAGAACCGCTTGCCCGTTTGGTTGGATAATCTCACCCCGCAAACTCTTGGATGGACTGCCTGCCTGATCGACCACCACTGTGCGAATGTTTTGCTTTGCCAGTGCCAGGGCTAAAACGGCACCGCCGCCACCCGCACCGACAATCGCTACGTCCGTTTCGATCATTCCCTTATTCATGGCGAGATGATACTCCACGGGCCGGAACTCGATATCTTTTCTCGTTTCTCATGGCAGCGGCGTTCGCGAACAACTACCAAATACCACACTCCAAATACCTTGCGCAGCTCTATTCAAGGCTACCATCTGAAACATACCGTCGAACGGATCGGTCTCATTAGGATCTGCTCCGCATCTTTGAGGACTCCTTGAAATGAGGAACTCAGCCAGCTTCCCAAACCCTTCGCTTTGACTTAACCGCTCTGCCGAGGCTAATCTACACCACTTTTCGCCTCTGTTGGCACATCAATAATAGGGACGGGATAGGTGTTCTTTAGATTGCTCCCGCCACTCTCTTGCACTGTGAGTGGACGTGAATGACATCACGCTTCTTGAGACATTCGACATGATGAACATGTTCATATTGGTGATCGTCTCTCTTCTGGTCTTATTGCTGATCGGACTCGTGCTGTACTTGCTGTTTCCTCGCAAGTATCACTCCGCCGATTCTGTCGCCAATTCTTATGATGACTGGACCAATGACGGCATTCTGGAGTTCTACTGGGGCGAGCATATTCACCTGGGGCACTATGGCTCTCCGCCCCACAAGAAGGATTTTCTCAAAGCCAAGTCAGACTTTGTGCATGAAATGGCACGTTGGGGTGGGTTAGACAAGCTTCCCGCCGGCACGACGGTTTTGGACGTGGGCTGCGGCATTGGCGGAAGCAGCCGCATTCTAGCACGGGACTATGGCTTTGCCGTGACAGGAATCACCCTCAGCCCTCAGCAAGTCAGGCGCGCTCAAGAACTGACCTCCCCGGAGGTGAACGCCCACTTTCAGGTCGATGATGCGCTGGCCCTTTCGTTCCCTGATGCCAGTTTTGATGTGGTCTGGTCGGTCGAGGCAGGACCGCACATGCCGGACAAGGCACGGTTTGCGCGAGAGTTATTGCGCGTTCTGAAACCGGGTGGAATTCTGGTTGTTGCCGATTGGAATCAGCGGGACGACCGCCGGGTTCCACTCAACTTCTGGGAAAAGCCAGTGATGCGGCAACTGCTGGATCAGTGGTCTCATCCGGCGTTTTCCAGCATCGAACGGTTCTCAGAATTATTGGAGGAAACCGGACTGGTGGCGGGTGAAGTCACCACGGCAGATTGGACTGCCGAGACCTTACCCTCCTGGGTCGATTCGATCTGGCAGGGAGCTGTCCGCCCGGCAGGGCTCGTTCGGTTTGGCATGGTCGGGGTAATTAAATCATTGCGAGAAGTGCCTACGTTCCTGTTGATGCGTCTGGCATTTGGGACAGGGTTGTGTCGCTTTGGCATGTTTCGGGCCGTGCATGCCAATGTCCCTGCGAGTGAGATATTGTCTACACAGACGGGCAACAGGTGTGTCCGATCATAACTGGCGTTTGATGCCCCAAGAAACTCATCACTGAGCTCAGGTTCTTACAGGACCCGCGAAGGCTCCATTCTCGGCACAGTCAAAAGTGTTTCGTCGCGGCGGCTCCGGTTCGCAGCATTGAACAACTAGACCAATAATATCCAGATCTATTTCCTCTCCCTCTCTCAGATCCGGGTGTGCTTCCAGAATGCCATGAAGGATCAATGCCGGATGCTCTGATAACTTCATCAAGGTCGGTCATCGCGTGATCATCCATCGCCCGAAACTCACCCTCGCACTCATCGACACGCCGCAATACAGAGGCCCGCGCAGTCGGATCCCATAGCCGATCCTCCCACAGTCAATCACTCGGGCCGAGAATGTTTCATCTCCGACTGCAGTCGGATACCAACCCCTATTCGTCAGACCGATTTCTTGGAGTGGCAATTCTTCCCACGTCATGCCTGAGGGGATGCTTTTGCTTTCTAGTCCGTCTCATCGGCATTGCGCTGCCAGAGGAATTCAGGCTCTCCGCGCTGTTTGGCCGCCCATCGAGCCAGCACGAACAGGGCGTCGCTCAGGCGATTCAGAAACTTGTTCATTTGCGGATCGACGGCCTCTTCTTTGGCCAAACGAACACCGATGCGCTCGGCCCGCCGGCAGATCGTTCTGGCCTGATGGAGCGTCGCCGAGACCTTTCCCCCTCCGGGCAGGATAAACTCCTTGAGGGGGGCCAGGTCTTTCTGACACCGGTCGATCATCCGTTCAAGCCGCACCACATCCGGCGCGGTGATGGTCGGCATATTCTTGAATGACTGACCGGGGGCCGTCGCCAGAATGCTGCCGAGATCGAAGAGCTTGTTCTGTATCCAACGAAGGTCTTCTTCAAGCTGCCTGGCCGAATCCGTAGCGCCGCTCGATTCGTCGTTCATCGCTCGGACGAGACCGACCGATGCGTTCAACTCATCCACCGTGCCGTACGCCTCCACGCGCAAGCTGTCTTTCCAAACCTGCTGACCGCCGGCCAGCCTTGTCTGCCCCGCGTCCCCCGTTCTCGTATACACCTTGGTAATTCGCATTCGATATCCTCATGTGGGTGAGGAAGGATCGGACACCGATCCCTCCTCACCGGCCACGACGTTCGTCAAACACTCACGGCAGAGGCAGTCCGTAAACGCCCGCTCGATCCGAACCATCTGCCGGTCGGTGATGCCCATCTGCCCGCACCAACAGCCGTATTGCCCGCACTCGAAGGAGCGGCCACAGCGTTCACAGATCTTCCAGACAGGACCTCGCACAGCCCCCTCTAGAGCGGGACGTCGAAATTCACCCTGACGCCTCCGAACACCGATCGGATCGGAGTTCCGAAGAACAACACTTCTTCGTACTTCTGATTGAAAATATTATCGGCCCTTCCATACACTTGAATGCTCTTCGTGACATTATAGGTCGCGGAGGCGTTGAAGACATAGAACGAGGGCACGGACTGTTGATTGCTCACGTCGTTGAAGCGTTGACCTGCGTACCGCCCCTCCAGATTGGCTCTGAACGCTTCGACCGGCTGGTAGCTCAAAATCGTGGACCATTGATGCAACGGCCACTGTGGCAAGCGGGTATCGGCATTGTTCGTCAAATTTTCCGTGCTCGTGTAGGTATATTGGAACTGCAAATCAAGACTCTTGATCCACGGCCGGTCGCGCACGAGCTGCAGCTTCGCGCTCGCCTCGACACCTTCCGCTCTGGCTGCGCCGATGTTCTGAGCACAAAATCCAAACGTCGTAAAGCCACATCCGACCGGATCGAAAACCGACAGAATCAGATTTTGATAGCGGTTCCAAAAGTATCCCGCACTGAGGACTACACGATCGTTGAACAGATACTGCTCGAGGGCCGCATCCATGCTTTTGCTCTTCTCCGGCTGTAGATTGGGATTCCCGAAATCCGGAAAGAACAGTTGATTGATGGTCGGCGCCCTGAATCCTGTCCCATAGCTGCCGCGCAGCTTGGTACCAGTTTCCTTGATCAAATAGCCTCCCGTGAAGCGGTAGGTCGTCGCGCTGCCGAATACATTGTATTCGTCCTGCCGGATGCCCGCCGTTCCGAACAATCGATCCCAGAGATTCAATTTAGCCTCGGCAAATCCGGCGTTGCTACTGATGTTCTTGCTCGGGATCGTCGTGGTGCCGGCCAGCGTATCGAAATTTTCTCCGATCTGTTCGCGGAATTGATACCCCGCGGTGACGGCGAGGGGTTTGGCTATCTGGAAGTCATGCTGCCATTCGATGCGGTTGCTGGTCGTGTTGATTTGAGAGTTGAACGGAAAGGGCACGCCCTCTGCCCCTGTTACGAGATTGCGCTCGACCGTCCCGGACACGGTACTGAGGCTTTCGGTGGCCCGCGCCAACGTCAGTTTTTGGGACCACCAATTCGTAATAGGCTGCATATAGCTGCCCGAATACACATACTGCTGACTTTGCGTCTTGGCACCGAGTATGTCGGCAGGGTCCGAACCGAAGGTACTCGGGTTGAAGGCAAATCCGTCCAGGTTGGTGATGCTGTTCATCCAACGAAAATTGAACTCCAATCGGCCGTCTTTTGGCAGATCGACGCCGAGCCGAACGGACCCTTGCCAATTGTGAAATCCGTCCCGCTCGCTTGCTCCCCGCCGATAGTTGATGGCCGAGAAACTCGCTGCATCCCAGCGGGTCAGCGCCGCCGCGACATCGAACGCCCCTTTCTTTCCTGAAATGTTGGCACCCTCACGAATCGTCGTAAACGAGCCGTACTCGACGAACGCGCCGATGTTCGGCGTGTCGCGCCCTCGCTTGGTAGTAATGTTGATCACGCCGCCCATGGCATCTGAGCCCCACATCATGCCCTGGCTGCCTCTCAAGATTTCAATCCGCTCGATGTTGTCGCTCGTCAGGTTGGCAAAATCATACGAGCCGAGCGTCGCGCTATTGACGATCGCTCCGTCGATCAACACCAGCGTTTGCTCGGGTGTCCCTCCACGCATCCGCACGCCGACGGTGGTCCCAGGACCTCCGCTTTGAAAGACGGCCAGTCCCTGCGCCCAGCGTAACGCTTCCGCGACGGTTCTCACTCTGCGTTGTTCCATCTGCTCGCCGGTCATGACTTCCACCGCGCTGGTGACTTGCTTGACGGGCACTTCCGTCTTCGTGGCACTGACGATGACTTCCGGAGCTTCGAGAACCGTTGATCGATCGACTGGCATACTTTCAGGAGGCGCAGCAGCGGGTTCCCCGGCTTGGTCAGGTACCGGTGACTCGGCGGAAATAGGACCTGCCCCCTGGCCAGGTATTGGCGCTTCTTCGGCGGAAGCGGCATGGAGGGGAACGAAAATGCCCAGTGCAAACACGAGCGCTCGAAACCCGAACGAAACGGAACACGGCGACATGAGAACCTCCCTTTGGCTCGAAGGGTGCTACTTCCTCCGTCAGTTGGGTCTCCTGACTCACGGATCGACGTTTCCCTGCGCCTTCCCATGGAACGACGTCCACAGTGGCGTTGCGGCAGGGTCACTCCCCGTTTACAGTGGCGGCACCGTGATGGATTCTCACCATCTTCCCCGGCGCTGACGGCGTATGTTCGACTGGTCCCTTCTTAGAATACTGTTACGCACCCACACGTTTTTGCAGAAGGAGCGGGTGCAACGTCCTCCTGCGCGCATGCAAACGATCTTCTCTCCAGGATTCTCACGTGCTCCATGTGATCAGCCCGGAAGATAGACTGTTTGATATGCGGCTGACAGCGGTTTCATTGCGACGAAGTCCCATTCACACGTCAGGACGGCGGAACGATCGGATGTATAGGACAAAATTCGCTTCCCGTTCTTCACGGCAAGACTCGGGGCTTTCAAAAAATCGAGGGTCCGCTCCGTACCGGTGCGGTTGCAAACAATCAAAGGAAGGCCGGTCTCTTCGGTTCGTGCTTCCCATTCACCGTTCGGACCATGGATGCCCGGACCCCACGAAGCAGGTGAAATGATCATTTGCGCTCCGTCCGTCTTGAGTGCATCCGTCAGATGTCTCGTATAGACATCGCTGCAGATCGGGAGACCGACCTTGACGCCGTCGCATTCCACTGCAGCGACGCGGTCGCCGGGCATCGACCACGATAGAGAGTCACTCTTGACGTTGATCTTGCGATGCCTGCCGATAATCCGACCGTCCGGGTCGATGACAAACACGGAGTTGTAGAGCTTCCGCCCTTCTCGCTCCGGAATCGCGAGAAACACCGTACAGCGGAGTGTTTTCACGAGCTGGCAGAACCGCTGCATCCATGGATCCGGCTGCGGTTGAATCCACTCGGTTCCGACGACCTGTGGAAACTGCAGCCCGCACACCGTAAGCTCGGGCGTCACAATCCACTGTGCACCGGTCTTAGCCGCGAGTTTCACGGCTTCGACGGTGACAGATCGATTGCGCTCGATGTCCCCCGGTACCAGGAGAAGATGGAGCAATGCGATCTTTCGACGATCGATTCCAATCATCATGTCACCATGTCGCGGCTGGGCAGCGTGACGCGTGGCAGCCCTGAAACAGGGTGGCAATCCACAAGAACCCGGCATCGATACACCGCTTCCAGCACGTCCCGCTGAACCACCTCGGAGGGAACGCCAAGCCGGACGACTTGTCCCCGATCAAGGAGCAGCACCCGGTCGCAATACTGGCTGGCCAAGTTCAGATCGTGGGACACCAGCACGATCGTCAGACCCCGCTCCTGTTTCAGCCGGTGCAGCAGGACGCAGATGCCGACCTGATGCTGGAGATCGAGAAAGGCCGTGGGTTCGTCCAGCAACAGCACACGCGGCTCTTGGGTCAGAGCTCGGGCAATCACCACACGCTGCCGCTCCCCGCCGGAAAGTTCCGTCACCCGTCGTGTCGCCAGTTTCCAAACATCCATTGTCACCATCGCCTGCTGCGCGATGGCGCGATCGCCCGGACTATCCCATCCGAATCCCAGATCCCAGGGCGCCCGATGCCGATGAGGGAATCGTCCCATCAGGACCGTCTCGGTGACGGTAAAGGGAAACGTCTGAGACGTGTCCTGTGGGACAAATCCGACGTCCCGCGCCACGTCTTCCTGCCTCAACTCAGTCAGCCGATTTCCAAAGAGTCTGATGGTGCCCTGTTGCTCCGGAATAATCCGGGCAAGCAACTTCAGCAACGACGTCTTACCAGATCCATTCGGCCCGACAATGCCCAGCATTTCACCAGGCTTCACAGAGAAGCTGACATCGCGCAAGGCCCACTGGGGCGCATCTGGGTCCATGCGGCCGTAGTGAAACCGGACCGAGCGGGCGTCATACACCGGGAACGGCCCTCTGTCGACGGACTCCGACGGCTCGCTGCTGAGATCATGTCCCGGATACGCAGTCACGACATTCGATCTTTCCGCCAGGCCAGAAGATAGACGAAGAACGGTCCGCCGACCAATGCCGTCATGATGCCGACCGGCAACTCCGAAGGCGACACGACCGTCCGAGCGAAGGTATCCGCAACCATCAAAAACGTGCCGCCGATCAGGGCGGAGGCCGGCATGACGAGACGATGATCCGCCCCGACCATTAGACGTACGGCATGGGGAATCACCATGCCAATGAAGCCCACCATGCCGCTGACAGAGACGACGGCCCCGGTCATCAGAGCCGAAAACAGGAGAATACGCCGCTTCGCCAACTCCGTGTCGACCCCCAGCGATCGGGCCGGTTCTTCCCCGTATGCCATGACGTTCAGCACGTTGACCTGCCCAAACAACAGAGTCAAACAGACCGCGGCGTAGAGAGAGAACACCAGCAGCGTCGGATATGCCGGCGCCATGAGGGACCCCATGAGCCAGATCATCATGCCGAAGGAACGGTTGGGATCCATGATCGACGTAATGAACATGATCAGCGCCGAAAAAATCGCATTGAGAATGACGCCGGCCAACAACACACTGTGGATGGGCAACCGATCGTAACTTGCGGCCATCCGATACATCAGGGCCAGCGCCACCACGCTGCCCGCGAATCCACAGAGCGGCAATGCCGACATGGCCATCACGGTCGTCCCAACGCCGAACAGAACGGCGACGGATACGCCGAGCGCGGCGCCGCTCGAGACACCGAGCACGTACGGATCGGCCAACGGATTGCGCAGCAGCGCCTGCAGAGCCACTCCGACCGCCGCCAGGCAACCACCGACGAGAAACCCCAGGAAGATTCTCGGCAGACGCACCTGCAGCAGAATCGTCGCCATCACATCCGACTCGCTCCGACGATCGCTCGTGGCTTCGACCATTCGGGCAAAGATGCGCGCCATTTCGTTGAGACCGACAAACTGCGTTCCAAATTGGAGACACAGCAGGGCCAGGAGCGCGGCCAGCACCAGCAACATTCCAATGACCGCCGTCCAACGGCCTGCGCCCAGTGTCGACTTTCGAAACACTTCATCGTCGGCGAACGCGGCGGGTGCCGTCTTCGGTTCTGGTACTGGAGGAGGAAGGCCAACCGATGCGGAGGGCGAAGAATGGTCGGATGGCGACATCATGGCAAGGGAGCGGCGTTGTCCGAGAGAGAAACCTCGGGATGAATCGCTCGCGCCAGGAGCTCCAACCCTTCGACCACACGAGGGCCGGGACGGTTGAGCGCATCCGACGACACCTCACGCAATTGCCGGTGTCGGACGGCAGACAGACTGCTCCAGCGGTTCCATTCGTTCTGCTCGCTCTTTGGAACGCTTTCCACAGGACCGACGGGAAAAATGATGACCTCCGGGTCTTCCTGCAGCACCGTTTCAATGCTGAGCGTCGGATAGGGGGACGCAGCGCCATGCGCCACGTTGATCCCGCCGGCCAATCCGATCATCTGGTGAATGTAACTTCCGGGACCGACCGTGATGAGCGGATGACTGTTCAGCACGTACAGCACGCGCTTCTTGTTCGATGCCGCGATCTGTTTCGCAACTGCGGCAATGCGTTCTCGCATCCGACCCGTCACCTCATCGGACACCTTCGTCTTATTGAATATTTTCCCCAAACTTTGAATCTGCATCAGGATGTCGTCGACGGTCTTCGCGTCCATCAGAAACACGGGAATTTTCAACTCTTCCAGCTTGGCGACGACATCGGATCGGAGAAACTCCTGCGGCGCGACGATCATGTCCGGCCGAAGCGCGATGAGCGCTTCAAGATTGTGTCGCGCATAACCCACCTTCGGTTTCGACAGGGCGGCTGCCGGGAAGTCACACAGTTCCGTGACGCCGACGATTTGCTCGTCAAGACCGAGGGCAAAGAGCATTTCCGTAATGCTCGGTGCGAGCGAGACTACCCTGCTCGGCGCCTTTGCAATGTAGAGTTTCCGTCCGGCGTCATCCACAAACGTTCGCGGCGTGATATTCGCCATGAACGGCATACCGGTTAGGATCCCTTGCTGGCGGCGCGGCATCATCGCACTCTCGGCTTCCTGAACATCGACGACTCCAAAGACGAAGAGAACCAGGCACAGCCCGAACAGGAGGCAGGACCTGAAGACTCCGGCTTGGCCAAACAGTCTTTGTGCGACGGCCTTGGCGGGCGAGCAGACCGTGCGCTCCGCGTCCAAGACACCAGAGGATGACCGCGAGGGCCGGCAGGTTCGAAAGGTCCGTCGTGGCAAAGTCAAAAAAAATCCTCAAGGTCTAATGATGACCCTGAGGACTGCACCCGCTTCTTCATCCTCGTCTGCGCCCCAGCCCACGAGGGAACAGTTGGTATTCCTCCAAGCAGGTATTCTGGCTCATGGTTCGCCCTACTCCCCGCGCCTTCCCATCCGATGAATCGGACAGTGGTCTTGGCGGGTTTCGTCCCCACTGACAGCGGCGGGACCGCGAGGGATTCGCACCCTCTTCCCTTACCCGGAGGCTATGTGAGCGGGCACTCTAGGAGACAGGGACAAAACTTGTCAAGTTCATTATTGTCCGCATGATGAGCGGCAATTAGCTCCCGGCCCTAGTCAGGAACGAATCTACGCCGAAATAGCCAACAACCAGAGCAATTCTTGTGGGATACGGCCGGGCATGAGCCTTGCTGTTTGGGGAATGTTCACCAGAAACGGTCTGAAACCATCCTCTGCAGGCGACTCGATGAAACACCTCCTGATTGCACTGGCGACTCTCTGGATTCTCTTCCAAATCACCTCATTGATCGGACTCTCGAACAATCCGTCGGGGGTGACTCCACTAACCCGCCTGGCCGAGCCTCCCGCGGTCCACCTGACCGACCCCTATCACAACGCCTATTTCTTCCTCTTGGGACTGGCCTCGTCCGCTGGACTCGATCCGGGGAAGGTCGGTTATGAAATATGGGTCGAAGCACGCGAGACGTCGGACGGTCGTCGGTTCGATTACGACAAACCGGAACGACTCGACTTACAAGTGTCGCATCCTCTCGGACAAGCGTTTCCCAACTGGGACACAGAGGATCCGATCATGGCATTTCGCGACAAGAACGCTCCGGTCAAGGCTTGGACGTCGCAGCATGGTCTTCTCCTGGAGCGATACGAGCATTGCCTGGACATGTCGTTTGAGGATCGGGGGTTCGGCCAGCGGGCAACGCCCAGGTTCGCAGAAGTCATGCTCGCCCACCGACTGTACATTGCCGATGGATTCTCACGCTCCACGACTGCCGGATTGGACCGTTTGAACAAGGAACTGACGTTCTGGCGAATGGTGTTGCGCGAGGCCACGACGCCCGACATGACGGTCGCCGCACAATTCGTCGTTCAAGACGACGCCAAATTGATTTCGAGGATGGTTTCACGACCAGCCGTAGACAAGACCCTTCTGCTGACCGCTTTACAACTCATGGTTCCGCTGACGTCGTCCGAATATTCCCTCCGTTGGCCGATTCGTCATCAACTGGCTGTCGCCGGCCGCGAGACGCAAGGTCGACTCGCTCCGGCAAAGGATTCGCTGGTCTCGAGCAATCCGGAACGTGATTGGCTTATTGCCACCACACAGCTCCCGGACAATGCCTTCGCCAAGATCGAGCATCCCCGGCCACCCTCTTTTCTCGGTTATTCTTTGGGCAGCCGACAGACGGATGAAATGTATGCGGGATACTATGAAGCGATCACGAAAGCCTCGGGGACCGGAGAGGGATCGCTGCCGACCTTGCATCAAATCTCCGGCAACGTCCATCGAGGGTTTCTGGAGAGCCTGGTCAATCCCGCACCGGTCGAACCCGATTGGAATATCTTCCGCCATCAATTGATGGAAACCGACGCCAGGCTTCGTCTCGCATCGTTGCAGATCCAATTGCGACGGCCGAGCGGCACGGCCGCGGTCCCGACCAGACTGGCGGAGGTCGGGTCGCAATACTTCGATCCCTTTACGGGACTACCGATGCTGTGGAGTCAGACGCAGCAAAAAATCTACAGTGTCGGGAAAGACCGGCTTGACGACGGGGCGGATGCGTCGTTTGACATCACGGCTCCTGCGCTCGTCGGCCTGTCACCCAAGAGCTCCACGGGAAAGGATCCGCAACTGTAATTCCCCTCCATCCACTCTCCGACCGTATCCCGCGCAACGCGGATCAGTGAGCGCCATCAAAAGCGGGAATCCAGACAAGGGCTTCCTTTGCGTATTGAGTCTCGATGATGGGGATCCGCTTTCATAGGCATGACGCAAGGTGAAACTGACTCACGACCCACCGCTGCACAGACTTGTCACATCCATCGGCTCTGTGGTAAATTCCCTGCTTGTCTGTCACTTGACTTAGCCCAAGGAGCCTCCCGTGGCATTTGCATGCGATATCTGCCTCAAACGGCATCAGACCGGTAACAACGTGAGCCATGCGAACAACAAGACGAAACGTTCGTTCAACCCCAATCTTCAACGGGTGAGGGCCATCGTCGACGGATCGACGAAACGCATTCGCGTCTGCACTCGCTGTCTGCGGAGCGGTTTGGTCAAGAAAGCCGTCTAGCCGCCGATCTCGAACCCTCCGAGGGTCCCCGTCCCGTCCCTGATCTCAAGACACTTCGGGTTGGCCTCTAGGACTGGTCCCTCCCTACGGAGCGGACCAGAGCACGCGGCCGGAACGGTCGCTGAGCTTGATCGCAAGGGGCTCGTCGGGCGAGAGCGCCAGCTTCTTGCTTCCATCTCTACTGGTAAGGATGAACCCGACTTCTCCTTGAGGATCGAGTCCAAGACCCGCCCGTGCCTTGCCGCTTGAATCCAGGAGAAGAAACTCTTCCGCATTAATGCCCTTCGCCTTCTCGGCACCAGCGCTGCTCGAATCGAATATGATCCCGGTCAACGCCGATCCCACGACATTTCCCAAGAACACCACTGCAAGTAGAAGGAAGTATTGACCACGGGTCACGGCAAATCCTTTCTGTGACAGGGACATGTCGGCTGAGACAGGGAGTTGATTGGCCATGGAGACGGCTGGAACAGGCCCGGGGATCAGAAGTAAGTACGGTTGGAGCGGGCGATGGGATTTGAACCACACTCCGTCGCCGGATCGGCTCTGATGCCTGCCTCCCGGCTCCCACTGAGGGGGTCATCCCCCTCGTGCACTCCCCACGAAAGGGGCGCACCCCTTTCGAAATCCCCGTCGTGGGTCCAAATCCTTCGAAGCGCTGGAACACGTTTGGAGCGGGCGATGGGATTTGAACCCACGACAACTAGCTTGGGAAGCTAGGACTCTACCACTGAGCTACGCCCGCTCGCTGCCTCAGATCCTACGCCGCGGCGGAGATTTAAGTCAAGGAAGCCGCTTCTATGGCAGGACTTCAATCAGCGCAAACTTTCTCTTTCCCACTTTGATCCGGTAGGTGCTCCCGGGATTGAGCGTCAGCACGGCATTCGCATCGCTCTGCTTGACTCCCTCGACCTCGATCCCGCCCTGGATGACGAGGCGGCGCGCTTCGCTCTTGCTCGCCAACAGCTTGGTCATGGCAACGAGATCGACAAGGCCGATCGTGCCGCTTGCGCCAAGGTCATCTTTAGCGACCTTCACACGCACATCCGGTTCGCTGGGAAACTCCCGCTCCTGAAATTTCAGTTGGAACGCTTCGCGGGCCGCGCGCCCCGCCTCCTGTCCGTGATAGAGCGTGACGATATGCTGCGCCAGGCTCTGCTTGGCTTCCATCGGATGCGACGTCTTCACCGAGGCCAGATCCTCGGTCGTCAGCACCTCATAGTACCGGATCATCAGTTCGTCGCTGACCGACATGATTTTCCCGAACATTTCGCTCGGCGGATCCTCCAATCCCACATAGTTGCCGAGACTCTTGCTCATCTTCTTGCCGCCGAAGATTCCTTCAAGCAGCGGCATGGTGATCACGGCTTGAGGTTCCTGGCCATAGTCACGCTGCAGATCTCGTCCGACGAGCAGATTGAACTTCTGATCGGTTCCTCCTAATTCCACGTCGGCCTTCAGAACGACCGAATCATACCCTTGAACCAGGGGATAGAGAAATTCGTGGACGCTGATGGGCTTTTGCTCCTGATACCGCTTGTGAAAATCGTCTCGCTCCATCATGCGGGCGACGCGATAATGTGACGCCAGCTCGACCAATTCCGCCGCGGACATCGTGCTCATCCATCGACTGTTGAATTCGATGGTTGTCCTCTTGGGATCCAGCAGCTTGAAGATCTGCCTTTCGTAGGTCGTGGCGTTGTCCCGAACCTGATCCTTGGTCAATGCCCTCCTCGTTTCTGACACCCCGGTCGGATCCCCGATCATCCCCGTGAAGTCGCCGATCAAAAAGATCACCTGATGTCCGAGGTCCTGAAAATGCTTCAACTTGTGAATCAGAACGGTATGGCCGAGATGCAGATCGGGCGCGGTCGGATCAAAGCCGGCCTTGATCCGCAGCGGCCGATTGGCCGCCAACGCGCGGCTGAGCTTGGATTCCAATTCGGCCTGTTGAATCACCTCGACCGTCCCGCGAAGAATCAAATCGATTTGCCGGACCAATTCACTCATGCGGAAACCCTTCCGTCACCATCCGGCGGCCAGATGGTCACCTGGATCAGATTCTTGATTCTGTCGAACTTCTTTTTTCCGATGCCTTTCACGTCGCGCAAGTCCTCGACGCGGCTAAACGGCCCGACATCTTGCCGATATTTCATAATCCGTCCCGCCAGAACCGCTCCGATACCCGGAAGTGATTCCAGATCCTTCTCCGTTGCCCGATTCAAATCGATCTTCCCGACTCCCTTCGTCGGCGAAGTCCGTTTGACCGGTTCGGCGCCCTCCGTGATCGGTACCGGAATCGGAGCCGCACCAACCGGTCCTTCGACATGGAGCGCCGGTGCAGCCTCGTCCGGCAGGACCCGCACGCCATCGGGCTCTGGCTGTGGGAGCGTCCATCCGATCCAAAAAATCACGCCCATGGTGAGCGCAACCATGGCGCACTTGATCAAGAACGAGACAATCATCGATTCGCCCGCTTTCGGACCTGATGAATCGCTCCGCGCCCCGAATCCTCCGCCGCCTCCATCATGCCTTCCGCCATCGTCGGATGCGCGTGGATCATGTCGGCGATCTGATTCACATTCGCGCCGATCTCCATGGCCAGCGCAGCCTCATGAATGAGATCCGCGGCATGGGATCCGATGATGTGGGCCCCGAGTATCCGGCCCGACTCGCTTTCGGATATGATCTTGCAGAATCCGGTCGTCTCTCCCGTTGCTTGAGCCTTTCCCGTCGCCACAAACCTGAATCGTCCGACTTTGACGGCGGCATCTGCGTCCAGTCCATTCGCCCGCATCCGTTCTCGCGCCTGCGCTTCCGTCAGTCCGACTCGGCCGATTTCCGGCAGCGTGAAAATACCGGCTGGAATGACCTCATACCGAATCGTCGACCGATGGCCCATAATGTTCTCGACCGCCACCTTGCCCTGCGCCGAGGCCACATGGGCCAGCATTGCTTTCCCGACTACGTCGCCGATCGCATAGATGTCGGACACAGTGGTCTCCATGCGCTCGTTTACCAGAATCTCGCCACGACGACCGAGTTCCACTCCGGCCTCCTCAAGCCCGAGGCCGCGGCTGTTGAAACCCCGTCCAACGGACACCAGAAACATGTCCGCGACGATCTTCTCCCCGTTCTTGCAATGAACCGTGATGGCAGATTCCCCTCGCTCGACTGAATCGACCGTCGTCCCGGTCATCACCGTCACGCCGCGCTTCTTCAGCTCTCGCGCCATCGTCGCGGAAACTTCCTCATCTTCGAGCGGCAAAATGCGATCCACCAACTCCACCACGGTGACTTCCGTCCCAAGTCCACTATACAGGGTGGCGAATTCACAACCTTCAACTCCGCCTCCCAGAATCAGCAACCGGCGAGGAATGGTCGAAAGATCCAGCAGTTGCCGGCTGGTGACGATCACTCTTCCGTCTATCGGAAACTGGGACGGATTGGGCCATGAGGAGCCGGTGGCAATCACGACGGCGTCGGCCTCGAGCGTCTGTTCAGTCCCGTCATTGAGGGCAACATGCACCATGCCCTTGCCCCGTATCGTCCCGACTCCTTCCAGATGCCGAATATCCCACGACTTGAAGAGTGTAGCGATCCCCTTCACCAGAGTCTCCACGACCTTATTCTTTCTCGACACCATGCGGGCCAGGTCGT
This sequence comes from Nitrospira japonica, assembly GCF_900169565.1. Classification (NCBI taxonomy): domain Bacteria; kingdom Pseudomonadati; phylum Nitrospirota; class Nitrospiria; order Nitrospirales; family Nitrospiraceae; genus Nitrospira; species Nitrospira japonica. Next base: position 3,431,079 of record NZ_LT828648.1, read on the forward strand.
ACGCGACGTTCCCCTCGAGGACCAATCCCATCGACTCGGCATGTTTGAGCTTGTCGCCGAGTTCCACGACGGCCAACAGCGCTTTGCTCGGAATACACCCCCAATTCAGGCAAACGCCGCCAAGCGCCTGAGCCTCCACGACGCTCACACGGGCGCCGAGCTGGGCCGCGCGGATTGCGGCCACGTACCCCCCGGGGCCGGCGCCGAGGATCACGATGTGCTTGGGCATGAGAGAAAACTTAGTGTTTCTGGCTTGCGAGATATGATTCGTACTGGGACGAGGTCATGAGCGATTCGACCTCATCCGAGTTCGAGAGGTGCACGACAATCATCCATCCCTTGCCGTACGGATCACTGTTGACCAGCTCGGGATGATCTTTGAGGTCGGCATTGACCTTGGCAATCGTCCCGCTCACCGGGGTGTAGATCGTCGACGTGGTTTTGGTCGACTCTACTTCCCCGATCTGTTGGCCGGCGGTAACGACCGCTCCGGCTTTGGGCAGATCGACAAATACGATGTCGCCGAGGGCATCTTGCGCGAAATGGCTGATCCCGACCGTACCGTCGGTCTCTTTCACGCGAACCCACTCATGCTCTTTATGGTATCGAAGATCAGGCGGTATCATTGGTTTCCGAATCCGGTTATCCCACCACGCTCATTTCGGGGAAAAAGTAGGCGATTTCTACCCGAGCCGTCTCAGGAGAATCCGAGCCGTGCACCGCATTGTACTCAATGTTGGTCCCGTGCTTCGCGCGAATCGTGCCCTTGTCGGCCTTCGCCGGGTCGGTCGCGCCCATGAGCTCCCGATTCTTCTTGATGGCATTTTCGCCCTTCAACACCAGCACCACGACCGGACCGGACGACATGAACGTGCAGAGGCTGTCGAAAAAGGGTCTGGCACGGTGCACCGCGTAGAATCCTTCCGCAATCCCTTTTCCCATGACCAGCATTCGCATCGCGACCGGGCGCAATCCGGCTTGCTCATACTGCGAGATGATGTCTCCAATCGCCTGTTTTTTCACCGCATCGGGTTTGATGATTGCCAGTGTTCGCTCGCTCATTATGAAACGTCTTCCTCCGGTCTAATTGTGGCGAAGTTGAAAATTTCTGCGCCATTATAGGGGCGCTTCCGGTCAGTTTCAAGACGTGACGCCGCACATCAGGAAAAGTGGCGGAGCACCTCGTGAGGCCTGAAGACCCCTCGCTCCGTGATGATGCCGGCGATGAATTCAGCGGGGGTCACATCGAAGGCGGGATTGTACACCGATACACCCTTTGGAGCGATGATGCGATCGCCAAGCATGGTCGTCACTTCCTGCGGGTTCCGCTGCTCAATGGCGATGTCGTTCCCGGAAGGAGTCTTGAGATCGATGGTCGAATAGGGGGCGGCCACATAGAAGGGAATACCATGCGCCCGAGCCAGCACCGCGACCGAGTACGTCCCGATCTTGTTGGCTACGTCTCCGTTGGCCGCGATCCGATCCGCGCCGACGATACAAAGTTGTACTTTTCCCTGCCGCATCATGATCCCGGCCATGCCGTCCGTGATAAGGGTGACCGGAATACCATCCTGCATCAACTCCCAGGCGGTGAGTCTCGCCCCTTGAAGAACCGGCCTGGTCTCGTCGGCGATGACTTGAATGCGCTTTCCCTCCTCCCAAGCAGCCCGAACGACGCCCAGAGCTGTCCCGTATCCGGCTGTCGCCAGCGCCCCGGCGTTGCAATGCGTGAGGATCGTCTGTCCGTCCTCAATCAAGCGAGCACCGTGCCGGCCCATGGCTTTGCACAGCGCGATGTCCTCTTCCAAAATACTCTGAGATTCGCGAACCAATCCGGTCTTGATGGCGGAAAGCGGCTGGGACCGAAGCTCATGGAGCGTTCGCTTCATTCGCTCGATGGCCCAAAAGAGATTCACGGCAGTGGGCCTGGTGGCAGCAAGGAGTTCGCAAACTCCGCTAAGATCGTTTTCAAGCTGGAAATAGTTCTCGGCTTCGCTCAATTGGGCCCCAAGGGCCACCCCCATGGCAGCCGTCACGCCGATGGCCGGCGCCCCTCGAACCTTCAGTTCTCGGATGGCCCGGGCAACCGATTCGACATCCCGGCATTCGAGAATCTCGACATGCTCGGGCAGTCGACTCTGGTCGAGCAATCGGATCGCTCCCTCGTGCCAGCATACGGTTGGAACCATGACCTCTTGTAGCGAGAACGATGTCCCAGTGCAAGAGGCACGCGGTTTTAACAATATGGCTCGTCAGAAATGCGGATCGGCTTGTCTGGAAATCAGGACCGCGGGGGGGACGCTAGGGGGAAAGACCTGAGACCTAACGGCTATTGACCTTCTTGACCATAGGAAGGACGTTACTGGCGTCGTCCTCGGGCTTGGTCAATTCACGTTCCAGCATAGCTCGAATGAACCCGCTGGTGGTGTATCCCTGCTGTTTGAGGGCATCGAGCTGGGCTTTCAATTCAACCGGTAACTGGATGACGATTCGTACGAGTTTCGGCATTGCTCACTCCTTGAAAGAGATCCCGCCCCCGGAAAATCATCTCCCGGAGTGCACACGCTATGCCTTGATGGGGTTATTATCGCCACGAATGAAATTGAGGACTTATAGCAAATGGCCGATTTTTGTCTCTCCAAGGAGGCAGCCAATTTCGTCAAGTCAACCACGGAAGTGTACGGTGATGTACGTGAACCTTTGCAATTCCGTTCAGATCCGCTGGCCCCACTGATTCCACAGGCGGTTCCAGTTGGCCTCTTCAGAACCCCACAATAGGTTCGGGGTTACGCGTTGAATCCGACCAGCCTGCGTCGTTCGCACGACGAGGCCTGCCTCTTTGGTATTGCCCGTAATCCACACGCCCCCATCCCGATCCGTACGAAGGATCGGAATGCCCTGCGCGCGATACGAGTCAAGCACCGCGGCAGCCGGATGGCCGTAAGAATTATATCGTCCCACGGAAATTACGGCATACCTGGGCCGTAAGGACCTGATCCACTCACGATTCAACGAGCTCAGGGCTCCATGATGCGGCACTTTCAACACTTCCACCGGATTCTGGTACCCTGCGTGCATTCTGGACAGCGCCTCCTGTTCGACGTCGGCCGCAAAGAGGAAAGAATGCCCCTTACAGTCGAATCGCGCGACCACGGAATCGTTGTTGAGGCGTTGACCTTCTTTCCGTCCGTGTAACATCCAAGCAGGCGGCGCCGATTTGGGAGGATTTTCGATCGAGATCTGACAGCCGTCGGAAAACGGGAATTCTTCTCCCGCATGCGCACGCCGCTCCGACAAACCCCGTGCGGCCAGCGCCTGTTCCAAGCGCCGGTAAAATGTTTCCTCGCGGGCGACTCCCGTCCCCCAATATTGTCCCGCGGAAAAGTGCCGGAGGACCCATGCCAACCCTCCGACATGATCCAATTGAGGATGTGTGGCGATGACATGATCGATCGTTCTAATACCTCTGTTCCATAAGTACGGTCCCACGATCGCGCGTCCCATATCGAATCGCTCAAAGCTGGCCCCGCCGTCGATCAATACGACTTCCCCGTCCGGAAGCTCGAGTACGGTGCTGTCCCCCTGCGCCACGTCTAAAAACATGACCCGAAACCCGTCACCCGTCCACGCAAGGCGCGGAGACCACACCCACCACAAGATGAGCATCGCCATCGCCCAACAAGCCGCTCGCCGCATAGGAAACCGATTCTTCGCAATCAACATCGCCATACATCCGTAAAACAGCAGCATGGACGGGGCGAAAGGAGCCGCAACGTGCCAGTCGGCGAACGGCACCCCGGCCGTCCACCGCAGCCCGTCGACAAACACCTCCATCACACGTTGAAGGATCGACGCCAATGGCAGTTCAGTCCCACCCATGAGGAGGTACCCAACCGCCGAAACCAATCCGATGGGGACTAGGACGAATCCCATCACGGGAACCGCAACGAGATTCGTGACGACACCCAGCCAGGGGAATTGATTGAAATAGAATGCAACGAGAGGAAACGTGACGATGGTCACCACAGCGCTCATCACGACGGCGTCTCTTCCCCATCGCAGTCCGGCCCGGATCGGTGTCCGGTCAGCCTCGACAGGTGGTTCCTCGGACTCCACCCATCCCAACCACCAGGCGATTGCCAGGACGGACAAGAACGAGAGCTGAAATGAGATGTCGTAGATCGTTTGGGGATCGTGCAGGACGATCAGCAGCGCCGCGAACGCCAGAGCATGAAAGACCTTGTGGTCGTATGCCAGCCATCTGGCCAGCAAGGCCACGAGTACCATCACCAACGAGCGCACCGTGGCGAGTTCGGCGCCTGCAAGGCCGGCATACCAGACGACGGGAGGAACGGTGGCCGCGGCGGCAAGGCGCGTCGGAGTGGCGTGCCGCGATAGTCTGAGCAGCCACTCCGAGGGTAGCCATAGCAATGCCCGTCTCACCGACACCAATATCAGGAGGGCGACGAGCCCGAGGTGGCTGCCAGAAATGGAGAGAAGATGCACCGTTCCGGTGGCCATGAACTGATCGCGGAGATCGTCGTCGAGATACCCGCGATCACCCAGAACGATTCCCAGGAAGATTCCCAACTCAGGTTGCGTGAGGCTATGGATCGCGGATGTCCGAACATCTGCGCGCCATTGATCGAACCGGTTTCCGATTCCCCACCATCCGTGCGAGCGTCCGGACTCGACCAGAACGACCCCGTCCGTTCCGGACACCGAGGCGACCGCCTCGATCCCGTGCTGTTCCAAATACGCGCCGTAGTCGAATCCTCCAGGATTCAGCGTCCCATGCGGAGGTCGGAGCTTCGCGAGAAAACGGACTCGGTCGCCACAGAACATCTTGCGATCGGGGCCTCGCCAGGTCACTCGGATCCTGGCAGGCATTGAGCTCCCGATTTCCGTGTCGTCGGGCTGCACCATGAGCACCGAACGATCGGGCCCCTGTTGGACTGGCGCAACGATCCTTCCGGATATTTCCCGCGCCTGGTCGCTCCATCCGGAAGTCAGGCCGGTGTGTGTCGCGCCCTCGACCATCACGGACCAATACATCATTCCGGTCAGCAATGCTGCGAAGAGAGAGGTCAGCTTCCGGCCGAGAACGGGATCAGTCCGGCCATGCAGTGAGGCGGCGATGGCCAGCAGAATCAAGAAGCAGGAAATGGAAAGAGGGAAGTAGGAGACCACCGATCCGAGGGCGAGACCCGCGATCAACGCGGCGGTCAGTGCTGGCAGCATGAACTCCCGTCAAGGACAGGCAACCCTGCCCGCCAAGAGCGACTATCCGATATGCGTTTTCACCATCTGGGCCAATCGATCCGCCTCTTGCCGGATGAACCCGTCCTGCTCGCCTTCGATCATGATTCTCAGCAGCGGTTCTGTTCCGGAGTATCTGACGAGTATGCGGCCGTTTCCATTGAGTTTTTGTTCACTTTCGCCGATCGCACGCTGCAACTCAGGTATCGAATCCAACTCCGGTTTCTTCGAAACCTTGACATTGAGCAGGACCTGAGGAACCGCTGTCATCGCCTTGGCCAGTTCGGATAGAGGCCGTTGCGTGCGTTTCATCAGCGACAGTACCTGCAAGGCGGAAATGAGGCCGTCTCCGGTCGTATTGTGGTCGAGGAAAATAAAGTGGCCCGACTGCTCCCCGCCGAAGTTATAGCCGTCCGCCAACATCCGCTCGAGGAGATACCGGTCGCCCACGGCAGTCCGAATCAGGGTGATCCCCGCTTGGGCCATGGCCTTTTCCAGTCCAAAGTTGCTCATGACCGTTCCGACGACGGTCTTCTTGGCCAGGGCGCCGTGTCGGTGGAGATCCAGGCTCAAAGCGGCCATGATGTGATCGCCGTCGATGACCTTGCCTTGCTCGCAGACGAAGATGGCACGGTCGGCGTCTCCGTCGAGCGCCACCCCGAGATCCGCTCCATACTGCAGCACCGCCTGTCGGAGCGAGTCCGGGTGAACGGCCCCGCACCCGGCATTGATATTCATTCCGTCCGGCTTGTTGCCGATCACCTCGACCTTTGCGCCGAGTTCTCGGAGCACCGTCGGAGCCACTTTGTAGGCCGCCCCATTGGCGCAATCGACGACCAGCTTGATACCCTGAAAATCCAATTCCTTGGGCAACGACCGTTTGACGAATTCGATATAGCGCCCCTCGGCGTCGTCGATGCGAAAGGCTTTGCCGATCGCGTCGGCGGTCGGGCGCAAGTGGGCGATCTCGTTGGAGAGAATCAATTGTTCGATTCGGGCTTCCATGTCGTCCGGCAGCTTCAACCCGTCGTTGGAGAAGAACTTGATGCCGTTGTCCTGATAGGGGTTGTGTGACGCGGAGATCATCACCCCGGCATCCGCTCGAAGGCTTCGGGTCAGGAATGCGATGGCCGGCGTCGGCATCGGCCCGACCAACAGGACATCCACGCCCATGGAGCAGATGCCGGACGTCAAGGCAGATTCCAGCATATACCCCGATACTCTCGTATCCTTGCCAATGACGATTTGATGACGGCCGGCCCGCCGCATGAACAGGTGGGCGGCCGCCCGCCCCAACTGCATGGCCGTTTCACTGGTCATCGGCTCGAGATTGGCGACCCCTCGAACTCCGTCTGTGCCGAAGAGTTTACGCATGTTGTTCCCGTAATGATGCGTGCGGCCGTCTGGCTATCGCCGTGGCGACTTTCACCACATCCCGCATCGCCTGAACGTCATGAACGCGAAGGATCCGAGCGCCGTGCTCTACCGCTAGGGCCACCGCCGCCGCCGTCCCCCACACACGATCGTCCACCGGACGATCGGTGAGCTTGCCAAGGAACGCTTTCCGAGAGACGCCGACCAACACCGGACAATCGAACTGTGAGAAGGTCCGGAGCCCGGCCAGCAGATCCAGGTTATCCAAGAGGAGCTTACCAAATCCGATGCCTGGATCAAGAATGATGCGGCTTCTGGAAATCAGCTTGTCGGCCGCGCACCGCAGTCGTTCCTCAAAAAAGGCCGACACGTCTTCGACGACGTTTCGATAACCAGGCGCCTGCTGCATGGTTCGAGGAGTGCCTTGCATGTGCATAAGGACCACGCCGGACCGGTTTCGTGCAATCACGTCCGGCATGGCCGGATCACCGCGGAGCGCGGTCACATCATTGACAATGACCGCCCCGGCGTCGATCGCTGCCTGCGCAACCGCTGCTTTCGACGTATCGACCGAGATCGGAATCGCCACCACTTTTGCTACTGCGGCAACGACGGGAATCAGCCGGCGCCGTTCTTCCGCTTCGTCAACGGGGTTCGATCCCGGCCTGGTCGATTCGGCCCCGATGTCCAATAGGTCAGCCCCTTCCTCGACCATCTGGACGGCATGAGCCACCGCAACCTGCGGATCGATGAACCGGCCTCCGTCGAAGAAGGAATCGGGCGTCACATTGAGAATGCCCATGACCAGGGGATGTTCCCGCCACCGGATTACCCGGTCTCCCGCATGCAATTCCATAGTCTCGTTTACCTGCCGGCAAGATTCTGACGATGTGGAACCGTGCAAAACCGTCGCATGCACAGCCTTGCACATCGGGTCATGAAATACAATCGTGCGACATCATGGTGGACATGATCCGCCCACCACCAGCGTATTGATTCCGCCGGTCGATCGTTTTCGGCTGCCCCAGTGCCCCTGAAGCAGCCAAAAAACGTCGGCGGAGTTTAGGCAGGAACCGTCTGCGAAGAAGACTGCATCAGAATGTGGTCGATCTCGGGCGCGTCGAGCACCTCTTTTTCCAAGAGCGCTTCCGCCAGCGCTCTGAGACTCGACATATGCTCGGTCAAAAGCCGCTTGGCACGCTCGTAGTTTTCGGTGACGAGCCGCTTGATCTCGAGGTCGATTTCCAATGCCACTTGATCGCTGAAATCCCGTTTCGTCGTCAATTCCCGGCCCAGGAAGATTTCCTCTTCCTTGCGGCCGAACGTCAGAGGTCCGAGCTTTTCGCTCATTCCCCATTCGCAGACCATCTTTCTGGCCAAATCGGTCGCCCGCTCGATGTCGTTGCCGGCGCCGGTCGTCACATGCTTCAAGATCAGTTCTTCCGCAACGCGGCCCCCCATGAGAATGGCCAGGTTGTTGTAGAGGAACTCCTTGGAATAGTTGTGACGGTCGTCGGTCGGCAACTGCATGGTGACGCCCAACGCCCGGCCCCGAGGAATGATCGTCACTTTGTGCACGGGGTCGGTCCCGGGCAGGAGTTTGGCCATCAACGCGTGGCCGGCTTCATGGTAGGCCGTCGTGCGCTTTTCTTCGTCGCTCAAGATCATGCTCTTGCGCTCCGCGCCCATGAGTACCTTGTCCTTCGCCATTTCAAAATCGACCGTCGCGACTTCTTTCTTATTCTGTCGAGCCGCCCAGAGCGCGGCCTCATTGACCAGATTTTCCAGGTCGGCGCCGGAGAAGCCCGGAGTGCCCCTGGCGATCTTCTCCAGTTCGACATCTTGGGCGATCGGAACTTTCTTCGTATGCACCTTGAGAATTTCGCTCCGTCCCCTCAAGTCAGGACGATTGACCACGACCTGGCGATCAAATCGGCCCGGCCTGAGCAGCGCGGGATCCAACACGTCCGGCCGGTTCGTGGCGGCAATGAGGATGACGCCTTCCGTCGTATCGAAGCCGTCCATTTCAACGAGCAACTGGTTGAGAGTCTGCTCCCGCTCATCGTGACCGCCGCCCAAACCGGCTCCTCGGAGCCGGCCGACCGCGTCGATTTCGTCGATAAAGATGATACACGGCGCGTGCTTCTTTCCCTGTTCGAACAAATCCCGAACCCGTGATGCGCCCACGCCCACGAACATTTCTACAAAGTCCGACCCGCTGATGCTGAAGAACGGCACCCCGGCTTCCCCGGCGATCGCCTTGGCCAACAAGGTCTTCCCGGTACCGGGAGGCCCGACGATCAGGACGCCTTTGGGAATACGGCCGCCGAGTTTCTGGAACTTCCTCGGGTCCTTGAGGAATTCGATGATTTCCAGCACTTCTTCCTTCGCCTCATCGATTCCCGCCACATCCGAGAATGTGACCTTTTTTCGCTCTTCCGTCAGCATCCTCGCCCGGCTCTTGCCGAACGACAGCGCCTTGTTGCCGCCGATTTGCATCTGGCGCATCAAGAAGAACCACAGACCCAAGAACAACACAAAAGGCCCCCACGTCACGAGAAACGTGATGTACCAGGGACTTTCGTCGGGCGGCTTGGCCTCGATTTGCACGCCCTTTTCCCGCAGAACCTTCACGAAATCGGGGTATTCCGCCGTATAGGTCCTGATGCGGGTCTTGTCCTTCAGCACGGCGCTGACATGGCTGGACTTGATGATGACTTTTTCGATGTCACCCTTGTCGAGTTTCGCCATGAAGTCGCTGAAAATGACTTCTTCTTCCGGCGCATGGGTGGGCACACTGAACAGATTAAACAGCAGAATCATGAACAGGCCGACTACGACCCAAAAAAGAAGATTCTTCGCCCTGGAGTTCATCCGGTACTCCTTGTGGGATCACCGTCAAGTGGTGAGAAATACTCTGAACTTTTGAGATGTTACCATAGGGCTGCCGAGAGTGACAACCGCCGGCGGATTCCCTATTCCTGCTCTCCTTCCATGTCCAGGACAGCCAGGTAGGGCAAATTCCGATATTTCTGTTGGTAATCCAGCCCGTACCCGACCACGTATCTGTTGGGAATCTTGAACCCGACATACTCCAATGCCACATCAACCGTCCGGCGCTCGGGCTTGCTCAACAACGTGCACACCTTGATCGATTGCGGCTTCTTCTTAGCCAGCGTCTTGATCAGATATTGGGCGGTAAGTCCCGAGTCGACGATATCTTCCACCAACAATACCTCCTTGCCCTTGATGTCTTCGGTCAATTCCGTGACGATCTTGACCTTGCCGGAGGTCTTTGCCCGGGATCCATAGCTGGTCACGACGAGAAAGTCGACGCGCATCGGGATTCGGATGGCTCGGGCCAGGTCCGCATAGAACGCATAGGCCCCTTTCAGGACCCCGACCAGCACAAAATCCTTTCCGGCGTAGTCGGCCGTAATCTGTTTGCCGAGTTCCTTGATGCGCGCCCGCATCTCTTCCTGGGTCACGATCGGCCGACCGAAGATTCGCTCCATCCTATCGCTCTCCTTTTTCATTACCCCCGCCGATCATAGTGACCAGAAGACAGCGTGTCGACCGATCTCGAACCAGGAACCGCTCATCCCGTCGAATGCCGGGGATCCATACAATGCCGTCGGGGGCCGCCAGTACAGGATGGACGGTCCTCTTGTCCCTCGGAAGTTTCACGTCGGTGAACAAGTCCTGGAGTTTCTTGCTTTTGCCCTTCATGCCGGCAGGCTTGAACCGATCGCCGGGACGCCACCCCCGTAGCACGAGAGGGGTTCCCACGAGATCCGCGTCGAACACGGCCCGGTTCGCCATTTCAGCTCGAAGAAACGGTTCGGCTTCCTGCCTGCTCAGGAGTTGTACATGAAATTGCGTATTGGTGCCAGCCCAAGCCACGACGGACGGCACCGCAACGGGCACTTCGATGGCTTGAAGCATGCCGGGCGCCGAATGCGTTCCCCGTGCGATTGAAAACCAGTGTCCCTGACGCATGAGACGAACATTTCGGTGTGGCACACAGACCGGGCGCCGGCCACTCAGAACGAATCGCCTGGCCGCTTCGACCACGCGAGCACCGGGTGCCCGCCGGATATCATCGAGGTTCCGCAACACCATCCGCAGGACACGCCGCTGCAACGCAGGATGCAGGAGCGCAAAGGCTCGCCCGTCCATTCGAACTCCGCCATTGTCGGGCGAGGTGACGAGGGCGGACAGATGTTCGCGGGTTACCTGATCCAGGTACCGCTCATCTTCCCGCAACAATTCAGCCGATTGCTGAAGATGCGTGACGATCTTGGGAGACAGGCTCGACAAGATCGGCATCAGCTCGTGCCTGATGCGATTGCGCTTGTAGCGCTCCGTGGCGTTGCTGGAGTCCTCCCGATAGCTCAATTTCTCCTGCTTGAGATAGCTCAAAACCTGTTTACGCGTCACCGCAAGGAGCGGTCGAATGACGGTGGAATCGCGGACAAACGGCATGCCCGCCAATCCGGTCAACCCCGCTCCGCGCAACATCCACAGCAGCATCGTCTCCGCCTGGTCATCGGCGGTATGGCCGACGGCAATCCGGTCGGCTTCGATCTCCTCCGCTAACCTCTTCATGGCGTCGTAGCGGGCCTCGCGGGCCAGCGCCTGCAATGAGGACTGGCCGGACCGCTTCGCGACGGCAAGCCGTAGGACCCGCAACGGCAATTTCCGACCTTTGCAGAATGAGATCACACTGGCTTCGTCTTCGTCGGACTCCGCTCCACGAAGCCGATAGTTGACGTGGACTGCCGTGAGCCGCAGCCGCCATTTCGGCGCCAGCCGCGTCAGGACCGAAGCCAATGCCGTGGAATCGGGTCCGCCGGAAACGGCAATCAACAGGTGTTGTCCCGGAGAAAAGAGTCGCTGTCTGCGAATGGCGAGAATGACATGCTTGAGGAAGGCCGTCCTGGCCGGTCGAACCGACCGCACCGCCACGTTACGGTACCTCTTCCGCGCGTTTCAGCCGTTCCCTGGCCCGCGCGGCATCCTGATCGATCTGTTCTACCAGCGCCTCCGCCGTGGCGAAGCTCCGATCTTCCCTTAGATGCTCCACGAATGCCACGGTAAGCGGACGCCCGTACAAGTTCCGGTTTTGATCCAACAGATTGACCTCGAGCAGCCGCTCGCCTCCGCCGAACGTCGGCCTGGTCCCGATGTACGCGACCGCATCATAGGTCGCGCCGTCCTGCATGGCACGAGCCGCGTAGATGCCGTCCGGTGGAACGACCCGGTGCGCGGGAAGCCGGAGATTGGCCGTGGGCCATCCGAGCGCCTGTCCGCGCTGCGATCCCGGAATCACATCTCCAGTCACGGCATACCACCGGCCCAACAACCTGGCGGCTTCCTCCATCCGACCGGTTTGAATCAACTGTTTGATCCTTGTGGAACTCACGACCCCACCGTCCGACGTGACGGGCGTAAAGGGATGAACGGTAAATCCGAACCTCTTTCCATAGTGTTCCAGATCGGCGATCCGACCAGCTCGCCCCTTGCCGAATGCAAAATGTTGCCCGACGAAGATTTCGGAGACCTTCAGCCGCCGGTACAGCACCGACTCGGCAAACTCCTCCGGACTCATGGAGGCCAGCGAGGGACTGAACTCGACGAAGACCACCTCATCGATTCCGGCAGCCTCCAGCCGAGCCAATTTCTCCTCGGGGCTCGTCAGGAACCGTAGATCGACGTGGGGAGCCAGGACCTTCACGGGATGCGGATCGAACGTCAGAACCATCGCCGTGCCGCCGGCCCGTCGTGCCGCGTCCACCACCGTCCGAAGCAGGGCGCGATGCCCAAGGTGATGACCGTCGAAATTGCCGATCGTGGCAACGGGATACGGCCTGGGCTGCGCGTCGCCTAATCCCCGCGTCACCATCAACATGGCGTCAGTCAAGCAACCTGACGGCGTCTTTTGCGAAATACGTGAGGATCAGATCGGCCCCCGCCCGCTTGATGGCCAGCAACGATTCCATCATCGCGCGGCGCTCATCGAGCCAGTCGGCCTTCGCCGCCGCCTTGATCATGCTGTATTCGCCGCTGACCTGATAGGCGGCAATCGGAAGATCGGTGAAGGCCCGTGCCGCGGCAATGATATCGAGATAGGGCAGCGCCGGCTTGACCATGACGATGTCCGCGCCTTCTTCGATGTCGAGCGCGATTTCCCGCAAGGCTTCGCGGCGGTTGGCCGGATCCATCTGGTAGGACTGGCGGTCGCCGAACTGGGGGGACGAGGCCGCCGCGTCCCGAAACGGCGCATAGAAGCACGAGGCGAACTTGGCCGCATAGGCCATGATCGGCGTATCGGGAAAACCGGCTGCGTCAAGTTCCGTTCTGATGGCGGCCACGCGCCCGTCCATCATGTCCGACGGCGCCACGATATCGGCCCCGGCCTGTGCGTGAGTCCGCGCCATGGCCCGCAGACAGTCCAAGGTTTCGTCGTTGACGATCCGCCCGTCCTTGACGATGCCGCAATGGCCGTGACTCGTATATTCGTCGATGCAGACGTCGGTCACCACGATCAGATCCGGCACCTTGTCCTTCACCGCTCTCACCGCCCGTTGCACGATGCCGTCGGGATCGAATCCCGAACTCCCCCGCTCATCCTTGCGGTCGGGAATCCCGAACAGGATGACCGCCGGAATGCCCAATCCGAAGATCTCACCCGCCTCCTTGATCAGGAGATCGATCGAGCAGCGGAACTGACCCGGCATCGAGGCAATCTCCTCGCGCCGTCCTTGCCCCTCGACGATGAACATGGGGTAGATGAGATTGGAGGGGGACAGCGATGTCTCGCGGACCATCCGCCGGAGCCCGTCGCGCTGCCGAAGCCTGCGCAGCCGCTGGATGGGAAATGCCATCGTGTTATTTCCTCGGCAGGTTCGTCAGGAAGACGACCAGATCGCGCACGGAGATCATGCCGACCAGTTTCCCCTCTTTCGTGACGCCCAAATGTCGAAGATGGCTCTGCGCCATCAGATCATTGGCATCGAGCAATGTCTTGCTCTCTTCGATCGTCATGATGGGCGCCGACATGATCTGCTCGACGGTGGTCTTATGCGTGTCCGCCCCGGCCGCCACCACCCGGCGCACCATGTCGGTGTCGGTGATGATCCCGATGATTTCTTTCCCGTTCGTGACGAAGAGGCTGCCAATACCGCGGTCTCTCATGATGCGCCCCGCGGTTTGTACGTCGGTATCGCGCTCCACGGTCACGAACTTGTCCTTCGGCACCATGAATGATTTAACCGGAACCATAAAGAAAGCCCTCCCAATGAAAATTAACGATCCATACCATTATGGCGACGCCGAGGCGACCTGCGCAGAGCCGGCGAAATGCCGCACGATCGCCTCTGCCAATGCGGGCACCGTATTTTCCTCCGGAACGACGGCGACGGAAAAGCCGTATTCTGCGGCGGTATCGGCAGTGATTGGCCCGATGCATCCTATCGGAACAGGCTCCATCAGGCGCTTGGCCGCCGCGGCCCCTCCCATGAGATCCACAAAATTGCGGACGGTGGACGAGCTCGTGAACGTGACCATGTGAATCCTGCCGCTTTCGATCTCCTCCTTGAACCAATCCAGCGCCGCAGTAGGAGCAACCGTCCGATAGACGGGAATGACGTCGACCCGGGCCCCCATCTCCGTCAACCGCTCCGGCAGAATTTCGCGCGCGGCTTCCGCCCGGGGGATCAGCACCCGCGTCCCGCGGATCGCCTCCTTGCCGAGCGCGTCCAGAAGGCCTTCCGCTTGGTACTGTGCCGGAATCAGATCCGGCACGATTCCATGGACTTCCAACTCGCGCGCGGTTCTCGGACCGATCGCACAGACGCGAAGATGGGACAGGGCGCGCGCATCCTTGCCCGCCGCGCGCAGACGATTCATGAACGGAGCGACTCCGTTGACGCTGGTCAGAATGAGCCAGCGATAGTCCCCCAAGCGGCGGATCGCCTCATCCAACGTCTTCCAACTATCCGGCGGCACGATTTGAATGGTCGGTACGACGACCGGCTCCGCTCCGTAGGTGGACAGCACCTGCGTGAATTCGCCGGCTTGGCTTTCTGGACGAGTGACGGCGATCCGCTTCCCGAACAGCGGCCGTCGCTCGAACCAGTTTAACCGGTTGCGCAATCGCACGACGTCACCGATGACAATCACGGTCGGCGGTTCAAACTTCGCCGCCTCCGCCTTCGCCACGATGTCACGGAGCGTGCCGCTGATCGTGCGCTGATCGGCTCTCGACCCCCATCGGATGGCGGCGACGGGCGTATCCGCCGCGCGTCCTTGTTCCATCAACCGTGCAACGATCGCCGGAAGTGTCTTCATCCCCATCAGGAACACGAGCGTGCCCGGGAGCATCGCCAGCTTCGTCCAGTCCAGATCCGTCTCAGGCTTGGAGGGATCTTCATGGCCGGTAACGACCGTGACCATCGACGCCAGCGTGCGGTGCGTGACGGGAATGCCGGCATAGGCCGGCACGGCAACGGCTGCACTGACCCCCGGCACCACCTCAAAGTCGATCCCGGCGGCCGCCACCGCTTCGGCCTCCTCCCCCCCACGGCCGAACACGAACGGATCTCCTCCCTTCAGACGGACAACGACTTGACCCGCCTTCGCCCGCTCGATGAGAACACGGTTGATGTCCTCTTGTTTCTGATAACGCCCGCGACCTCTCCGACCGACATAAATGCGCTCGGCCCGTTCGGAAACAAACCGGAGCAAGGCGGGGTTGGCGAGATAATCGTACAGAACCACATCGGCCTGCTCAAGACACGCTTTCCCTTTGATCGTCAACAGGCCGGGATCCCCCGGACCGGCGCCGACCAAGTAGACTTTTCCCGATGACGCGCCGCTCGTCATGCTTTGCCGTAAATCGACTGGAGGATTCTGTCGCCTCCGCGAGCCAAGACCCGTTCCCCCACGCGAACTCCGAGAGACTCCGCCTCTTCCGCCGCACCCTCGGCTCGTTCACGGACGATTTCCTTTCCGTCCAGACCGGCTACGAGCGCGTCGATCGACACTCGGGCCCCGTGCATCGTCGCGTACGCGGCGATCGGAACCTGGCAGCCCCCCTGCAAGCGGCGAAGGAGCGCCCGTTCAGCCATGACGGTCGTCCTGGTTTCCCGATCTTCCATCCCGCTCAACAACGAACGGACAAAGTCGTCATCCTCCCGGCCTTCGATACCGAGCGCGCCTTGCCCGATGGCCGGAAGACAGGTCTCAAAATCCAGGAGTTCGGTGATTTCTTTCGCCCATCCCAAGCGCCGGAGTCCGGCCGCCGCCAATACGATCGCGTCATACTGGCCTTCGCGCAGTTTTCGCAACCGCGTATCGAGATTCCCTCTGAGCATCTCGATCGAAAAATCCGGTCTGACCCGCAGCAATTGCGCTTGGCGGCGGAGACTACTCGTTCCGATCCTCGCCCCATGCGGCAGATCCTTGAACGACCGGCCATCGCGGCTGATCAACGCATCTCTGGGATCTTCCCGACGCGGAACGCACAGCAACGCCAAACCGGGCTGCAATTCGGCCGGAACGTCTTTCATGCTGTGTACGGCCAGATCGATCTCACGGTGCAGCAGCGCTTCCTCGATCTCTTTGACGAAGAGTCCCTTGCCGCCGATCTTGGCCAGAGGCACATCGAGGATTTTGTCTCCGGAAGTCTGAATGCGGCGCAACGTGACGTCGACGTCCGGCGCGAGTTCCTTCAACCTCGCTTGCACCCATTCACTCTGGCAGACGGCCAATTTGCTGCCTCTGGTACCGAGCACGAGTCTCGACCGGGCCTGCGTCAGGGGCGTCATACCTTCCGCTCGCGGCTGCCCGGCGTAACTCCAGGCCCCGTCCTTTCCGCCGCTCCATCCGGCGCGGGCTTACGCCGGGAGTTCTCCTGTTGTTGTCGGCGGATCACGGCGTATTCCTCCCCGTCCGTTGCGTTGGCTCCGTTTCCTCGCCGGCCTCCTTGAGCAGAGTGGAGGCCGAACCGTTGACTCCCTGCAATTCCGCGTCGGTCAAGTTGAAGAACCGCCTGGCCGCTTCGACGAATGCGGCCCCGTCGGCGGATGCGACCTCCGTTTTCAACGTGACCATGGTATGGTGAATGAGCTTGTTGACGATGGACGAGGCCATGCCCTCGACCAATTCTCGCTCCTGCGGCGACAGGTGCGCGAGCCGGCCGATGGCCTTCTCGACCTCCGACCGCCTGATATCCTCCGCGCGCGTCCTCAGCGCCACGATGGTCGGCGTCACTTCGAGCGAGCGAAGCCACTGCTGGATGATTCCGACTTCATCGACGACCATGCGCTCGGCCTTCTCCGCTTCCTGGACCCGCTCGCCTTTGTTGCGCTCGACGCGCAACTTCAGATCGTCGATATCGAAGAGAAACGCATTGTCCACATGACGTACGGCCGGATCGATATTGCGCGGGACCGAAATGTCGATGAGAAACATCGGCCGGTTCATTCGCTGCTTGACCGCCCGCTGCACGTCCTCGGCGCCGATCAGATAATGCGCGGCTCCGGTCGATACGAGCACGATGTCCGCGGAGGCCATGTCCTCCCGAAACTGCTCGAACAGGATAGCTGTGCCGCCGAAACGGTCGGCCAGCTCGATTCCATGCTGCGGATTCCGGGTGGTCACGCACACGTTGCGGACGCCGTTTGCGATGAAATGCCGGGCCGCCAGTTTCGCCATTTCTCCGGCGCCGACCAACAGCACCGTCTTGTCGCTCAAGTCGGAGAAGATTTTCTTCGCCAACTCGACCGCCGCGTAGCTGACGGACACGGCCATTTCCGAGATCTTCGTCTCCGTCCGTACGCGTTTCGCGACGGAAATCGCCTTCTTGACCACTTTGTTCAGAATCAAACCCGTGGCCTTGTGGGCAAGAGCGGCATCAAACGCGTCCTTGATCTGCCCGAGAATCTGGGATTCCCCCACGATCATGGAGTCCAGACTGGACGCAACGCGGAACAAATGAGCAATCGCACGGTCCCCGGTCTGCCAATAGAGATGCGGCGTCAACTGCTCCGACGACAAGGACATGTGCGCATCGGCCAGAAACTCTTGAATGCGGCCGTAGCCCACGTCCAATTCATCGACGACGGCATACACTTCGACGCGGTTGCAGGTGCACAGCAGCATGCCTTCGCGCACGCCGGAATAGGAACACAATCTCCCCAGCGCTTCGCCGAGCCGGCTTTCCGGAATCGCGAGCTTTTCCCGGATCTCCACCGGGGCGGTCTTGTGGCTGAGTCCGACGACGACGATATGCATGGTCAGGACACGGCTCCGGAACTCTTGATGGCCACTCCAACCAACGTCAGAATCACGCAGGCAAATCCGATGATCGTCAAATACGCCGCCCGCTTGGCCCGCCATCCCACGGTCAACCGGCCCACGAGCACCACGAAATAGAACAACCAGGTCACGATGGCCCATGTCTGCTCGGGATTCCAATTCACATACGCTCCGCGGGCGAACTCGGCCGAGATGGCGCCGGTGACGATCCCGAGCGTGAGCAGCGGGAACCCGAACACGATCGACTGTTGATTGAGTTCATCCAGAAAATCCAAGGCGGGCAGCTTGCTGTAGAGTACGTTGAAACGCTTGGACTTGAGAAGTCCGTCTTGAATCAGATACATGACACCCGCGACAAAGGCCACAGCGAAACCGACCGTTCCCAGCATGCTGAGAGTGACGTGCACCCACAAGGTCCGGAATACCGGCTGTAGCGTGGGAGCAGTTTCCGGCAAGGCAGCGGCGGAAACCAGCGACACCAGCGCCAGGGGGAGAATGAAGGACCCCAGGACATGTAATCGATGCCGAAACTCGACGACGAGGAAAACCAGGATCAGCATCCAGGAAAAGAACGACAAGGCCTCCTGAAAACTTGGCGGCGACGCGGTTGTCCCGACCATCCTGGCCACCAACGCCAGCGTATGGGTGACGAAGCCCGTTGCCGTAATGCTGAGCGCGACCGTGGACAATGCTTCAGAGCGCCGCAACAATAGGGCGAGAAATACCATCGTCGCCGTAAAGTACAGCGCCATGGTGACCATGAAAAACACGGCGGCCATAGCGGAGCTATCCTCGCAACTTGTAAGGGCAAAACCCTGACTTTTAAACGGAGAATTATATCGATGAGGGCAGAAGGGAGTCAACCAAAGAGCTCGCGGATAAGCCCCGCCCCGGCAACTCCGAAACCGGGAACCCTGTATGTTCTCGGCACTCCCATCGGTGATCCCGACGACATTACCATCCGCGCACTGCGTGTCTTGAAGACGGTTCCGATCATTGCGGCGGAAGATCCTCGGGCTACCCAGGCGCTGTTGGCGCACCACGGCGTCACAGACGGGATCGCCGGTACCGTCACGAGTTATGGGCCGGGAAACCTCGAAGAAAAAATCCCGCTGCTTCTTCGCCGGCTCGAATGCGGAGAGGACGTCGCGTTGGTTTCAGATTGCGGAATGCCGGTGATCCACGATCCCGGCTGCAACCTGATTGCGGCAGCCCAGCAAGCCGGGATGCCGGTAACATGTCTTCCCGGACCGTCGGCGCTCACGGCGGCAGCTGCTCTGTCCGGATTCTCCGCCGACCGTCTCGTGTTCGACGGACGTCCGCCGAGGGCCCGGCGGCAGCTCATACCGTTTCTTCGGCAGCGGTGTAGGGATCGAAGCGCCTCGATCTTCTTCGTCGAGGAACGGGACCTCGCACCCATGCTCGAAGTTCTCGCCGCCATATGGCCGGTCAGGATGATCGTCCTAGCGCAGAACCTGACGATGGAAGACGAATCGATTCGACGAGGAACGGCGCGCTCGCTGCTCGAATTGGGAATTCCCATACTTCGGGGAATACACAGGAAACTGAACACGACCCTCGTCGTGGAAGGCACGACAACCACGCTGCGGCCGGCAGGCCGGCGGAAGGCCGGGAGGTCCGCCTAGTCGTCTCCGCCTTTGCGGATGACGACACGATGCATCTGCTCGGTCTGCTCCTGTGAGACGATCGTATGACCTTCGTTGCGAAGGCTTTGAGGAACGTTTCTGATCGGCTCACCGTCATCCAGGAGGATGGCCAGCACCTCGCCCTCCTCCATGGTATCCAGCTTGAGCTTGGTCTTGACGAAATTAAACGGACAGCTTACGCCTCTGAGATCCAGTTCCGCATCCGGCCGCACTGTCATATCGACCTCGCTTCGCGCAACTCAGTCATCATTCGTTTCACAGCACGGTGATCGGCGTCGCATCCCCAAAGAGGATGCCCGTCTCACTGAGCCTGTTCCATGGAGTTGAACGAGGCCACGTTGTCGTCGGGTCACTTCCAGGAAATAAAAAGGGGCAGCTTGCGCTGCCCCTTTCGACTTGTACGACTCGGCTCGAACCGGTTTACTGCAGACCCTTGACGAGGTTCGGCTTGGCCACATCCGTTCCGTAATCAGACTTGTTCGGCATCTTGGTCTCAGGAGCCACGGTGTTGTAGCCCCAGCCCGGCTGTGGTTCGCAGTTCCAGCAGGGCGCCGCACCGGTGAACTCGCTGACGCCAGTGGTCACGGTGCCGGTCGCAGTGCCGGGCAACACACCACCCACCGGTCCTCCGGACACGCTTCCGCTGTTCGTATTGATCCCGCGCTCGGTCATCGGATTCGGGCGCTGCCCGAGTCCGCCGAAACCGGCCAGCTTCTCATTGCCGCGAAGCACGGTGACCTCACGAACCAACTTGCGACCAGTGCCGTAAGGCTGGTTCGCACTGGTCTCTTCAACGGCCATGATCATGACGTCGTCCCCGGTCTCGATGGTTCGCATCTGATCCATGTTCGTCCGGTCATCGAGATAGACCGTCCGATACACCATGGATCCTGCGCCAGCGCGTCCCTCATCGTGAGAGCTCCCGCCGCTTTCCAGATGCAGCTTCTTGCCGGGAATATCGATGCCCAATATCCGGCCATACACCGTTTCAGGCTGCGACAGCCGATCAAGGAATTGCTGACGATCGAACGTGGTTACGCGGGTGCTGGACCCTGACACGTCACCCACTCCTTCGCCGACGCCCATACCGGACTGGTTGGACTGCAAGCGTTCCTGGGCCATGGATACACTCACGGAGCCGACAAGAAGAACTGCCGCTCCTAGTGCCAACACGTTACGCATGTGCTGCCTCCTTGGTGAGTTAGAGATAAGTAATGAAGTAAATGACGGACGCAAAGGACGAAAACTCTCGAAACATGAAGATGTTGAAATACGTATGATCATATCCCTAGCGGGCGGACTATAGGCCACATCCGAACACAAGTCAAGGGGGATCTCGTTCCTTGGAACGCGAGATGTAGCGTATTGAGCCTCACTGCTCCCGTCCATCTGGTGCCCGGAGGGAGGGTCGAACTCCCACTCTCTTGCGAGAACCGGATTTTGAGTCCGGCGCGTCTGCCAGTTCCGCCATCCGGGCATCACGTGTCTGCAACAAATCGAAGGGCGCCTCTTCTAACATGACGCCATCCAAGGGTCAATCATCCGTTATCTGTCTCTACACATAGTCGGCCCGTGCACCGCGTCCCTCTTTCATCCGATCAACTCGGATGCTAGAATCTCTCACGAGGGCCGTTTCTTTTTTTGAGGAGGATGTTGCGATCATGACCGAGGTGCAATGCGTCACGTGTGGACAAAGCGGAGAAGCGATCACCGATCCCCTGTTCATGGGGAAACTCGAAACGGAAATCAAATCCAAGGTGTGCAAGCCCTGCTGGAAAAAGTGGGAGGCCATGCGAGTGATGGTCATCAACGAATACCAGGTCAATCTCGGGGACGAGAGCGGCCGCGAGCTGGTCAAGAAGCAGATGAAGGCTTTTCTGAAAATCGGCGGCGAGCCGACGGACACGAGCAAGTTGGACCAGAATTATCGACCGCAATCGTGAAGCGATCTCCCGACTCTCCTCGACGATCGTTCCGCCGTGCTCGCCGGATTCTTCCGAGATCCGGCCGACTTCGTTGACAGGCCAAAAACGGAAATGATAAAGTCCCCTGCTTCTTGTCCGTTTTCGGAATCGAAAACGGCGGGAGGTCATTATGATCACGCAAATGCACCTCAAAGGGTTGATGTTCGACCCATATAATAACGCCTACATCGTGGTGCTCCGCGATGAGGACGGTTCCGAGATGCTGCCGATCTGGGTCGGAAAATCCGAGGCCAACTCGATCAGCATGGCCTTGGAAAACGTGGGCCCGCCCCGCCCGATGACTCATGACTTCATGAAATCGTTTCTCGATGCCTACGATGCCAAACTTCTGAGCGTCGTCATTACCGATCTGGCCGACCACACGTACTTCGCCAAGATTCACCTGATGTATGGCGATTCGGAATACACGGTCGATGCGCGCCCGAGCGATGCCATCGCCTTGGCCCTCCGTTCCCAGGCCCCGATCTTCGCAAAGGAATCCGTGCTGACGAAACAGAGTTCCGAGGAACTCGAGCAATGGCTGGAAAATCTGAAGCCGGAAGACTTCGGCAAATTGGACTCCGGAGAAGAGAAGTGAGATGAGCCAGAGCGACGTGCCGCAGAACCAGCCGCTCGTGGAGTATCAGATCGACCGCGTGGTCGACGAGACCAGCACCGAAACCAGGATCGTGGTCCTCTCCCGAAAGGACGGCGATCCCGACGCGTTTCCGATCTGGATCGGCGCAGCCGAGGGTCACGCCATCAAGCTGGCATTGGACGCCACCGTCACCCCGCGCCCGATGAGCCACGATCTGATCAAGAGCTTCGCGGGGCACCTGGGCGTCACGGTCCACCGCGTGGTCATCTCGGACGTCCGGAACAGCACGTACTATGCCTCCGTCCATCTGGGCAACAACGGAGTGGAGCGTACGCTCGACGCGCGGCCGAGCGATGCCCTGGCGTTGGCCGTGCGGGTGCAATGCCCCATTTATATCGCGCAGGATGTCCTGTCGCGGCGGAACACGGCCAACCTGGACGCATGGCTCGTAAAGTTGGAGTCGAAGCGCATCGGTGCGCAGCCCGAAGTCCGCGAGATCTGAATCATTACTTCGACCTGAAGGAGCGAAACGAACAATGTCGACGTATCTACAAAATCCGATGGACGTGCAGGAAAAATGGTATCTGGTCGATGCGGAAGGTAAGACCTTGGGACGCTTGGCGGCTCGTGTCGCGGCCATCCTCCGCGGCAAGCATCGCCCTACGTTTACGCCCAACGTGGACATGGGCGACCACGTCGTGATCGTGAACGCGGAGAAAATCCATCTCACCGGCGACAAGCTGGAAACGAAGCTCTACCGCACGCATTCGGGCTACCCCGGCGGTTTGAAGACGTCGACGGCCAAGCATGTGTACCGCAAAGACCCCACGCGGTTGCTGACGTCGGCGATCGAAGGCATGCTGCCGAAGACGCCGCTGGGCAAGCATATGGCGAAAAAGCTCCGCGTGTATGTCGGCACCACGCATCCCCATCTAGCTCAGCAGCCGGAGACGATCACGCTCTAACCCACATGGAAACGACTTCGATATTCTGCTAACTCAAGAAGGAGGCACGGCAGTATGGCAGCGGCAATGCAATATGCGACGGGACGGCGGAAATGCGCGATCGCGCGCGCCTGGGTGACAGGAACCGCCGGCGATATTACGGTCAACGATCAACCACTGGAAAAGGCCTTTCCACGGTTGACTCTCAGGCAGATCATCCAATTGCCGCTCGAACTCGCCGGCGTCTCGGGAAAGTTTTCAATCAAGGCGACCGTGCACGGCGGCGGACCGACGGGACAGGCTGGCGCGCTTCGCCATGCCATCGCGAGGGCGCTCGTGGAATTGAGCCAGCCGCTTCGCGCGCCGCTCAAGAAGGAAGGACTGCTCACGCGAGACTCGCGCGTCAAAGAACGTAAGAAATACGGCCAAAAGGGCGCGAGAAAACGGTTCCAGTATTCCAAGCGCTAAATTGCCGGAGCCGGCATCGAAAAAAGGGAAGGCTCGCGGCCTTCCCTTTTTTATGTCCGCCGTCGTGCGCGCGAGAAACACATGAAGAAAATCCGCGTCGGGATCGCAGGAGCCAGCGGCTACGCCGGTGCGGAACTGCTGCGACTGGTCGCGCTCCATCCGCAACTCGAGCTGGCGACCGTCACCTCGGAAAAATCGGCCGGAACGGCCGTGGGCTCGGTCTTCCCGAGCCTGGCCGGCCTCGTCAGCCATTCGTTTCAGTCCCTCGCCCCGGAGACCTTGCTGGCGGACGCGGATGCCGTCTTCCTCGCGCTGCCCCATACGAAATCGCTCGATCCCGTCGCCGCCTGCATGAAAGCCGGCAAGCCCGTCGTGGATCTCAGTGCCGATTACCGGCTGAAAAATCCCGCCGTTTACGAACAGTGGTATCAGACTCCGCATCGCCATGCGCACCTCTTGAAAGATGCGGTCTATGGCCTCCCGGAATTGCATCGCGACGCCATTGCCAAGGCACGGCTGGTCGCCTCGCCCGGCTGCTATCCGACGGCGGCGATTCTGCAGTTGGCCCCGCTGTTCGCGCACGATCTCGTGCAACCGGACACGATCGTGATCGACGCCAAGTCCGGCATCTCGGGCGCCGGACGAAGTCCCGCTCTGCTGTACCACTTTCCGGAGGCCCATGAATCCCTGGAGCCGTACAAGATCGGCCAGCACCGTCATATTCCGGAAATTGAGCAGGAGCTGAACGCATTGCTTCCGGGGAATCCGGCCTCGAACAAGCCGGCGTCGATGGTCGCCTTTACGCCTCATCTCGTCCCGATGAACCGCGGAATCCTGAGCACCGCCTACTGTCGCCTGAAACACCCCGCAGCGCTGGCCGACCTGCGCGCGCTCTACCGGACGTACTATAAAGGAGCCTCCTTCGTGAGGCTGTCCGACGATATCGTCCCCAATCCCCGCTACATCAAGGGATCGAACTATTGCGACATCGGCGTCTATGCCGACCAACGCGCCGGATGGGTGGTCACGGTTGCCGCCGTCGACAACCTCGTCAAGGGCGCGGCCGGCCAGGCGATTCAAGCGATGAACCTCATGTTGGCGCTGCCAGAAGACATGGGCCTCACGGCTCCCGCCGCCTACCCCTGATCCGAATCGTCACCTCCATGTCCACGGAAACCGCCAAGTCCAAGCACAGCCAGGGCGTCACGGCCCCCAAAGGGTTTCGTGCGGCCGGAATCCATTGCGGCATCAAGAAGCCCGGCCTGCTCGATCTGGCTCTCGTGGTCTCGGATCGGCCCGGACCGATCGCCGGAGTGTTCACGAACAATCAGGTGGTCGCCGCGCCGGTCGTCCTCGACCGTCAGCATTTGCGCAACGGCGTGGGACGCGCGATCCTGATCAACAGCGGTAACGCGAACGCCTGTACGGGGCCAGCGGGTTTGGCCGCCGCCCGCCGCACCGCCGCGGCGCTGGCAAAGCGCTTGAACGGTCCGTTGCACGAGGCATTCATCGGATCCACTGGCGTGATCGGACGCCGCTTGCCGGTTGAACGGATTCTCCGGAGTCTTCCCGAGTTGGTTCGGCAACTGAGTCCCCGCGGCGGGTTGTCCGCCGCGAAGGCGATCATGACCACCGACCTTCGTCCCAAGTCGGCGGCACTCCGCGCCGATATCAATGGAGCTGTCGTCACGATCGGCGGCATGGCGAAGGGTTCCGGCATGATCCATCCGAACATGGCGACGATGCTCGGCTATCTGACCACGGATGCCGCGATCGCGAGCAGGACCCTGCAGACGGCCCTGATTGAGGCGGTGAACGCCTCGTTCAATTGCATCTCGGTCGACGGTGACACCAGTACCAACGATACGGTGCTCTGCCTGGCCAACGGTCTGGCCGACAACCGCGTCATTCGGGAGGGCACGGCAGGCTATCGCCGCTTTACCGACCTGTTGACGGAAGCCTGTCGAACGCTGGCCCTGGCGATCTGTCGCGACGGTGAAGGCGTCACCAAGGTCGTCAAGATCGAGGTCGCGGGCGCGCGCACCGTGGAAGAGGCCCGCCAGGTTGCCCGCACGATCGGCACCTCCAATCTCGTGAAAACGGCGTTTTTCGGCGAAGATGCCAATTGGGGCCGGGTAATGGCCGCCGTGGGACGGTCCGGAGTCCCAATCGTTCCTTCGAAAATCGCCTTGTCCTTCGATGGAATTGCCATGGTCAGCAAAGGCGTCGGACTCGGTCTAGCCGCCGAACGCCGCATTGCCCGGGTCTTTCGGCGCAAGGAGTTCACCGTCCGGGTGGAGTTGGGCCAGGGGCGCCACGAGGCGCAACTGTGGACCACCGACCTGTCCTTTGATTACGTCCGCATCAACGCCAGCTATCGCTCATGAGCGGACGCGATCGTCCCACGTTCATCTTGTAATGCCAGAAACAATCTGCTACTGTTCCAAGGCTTTGGGGCCGAAGAAGCAAGCTGCCGGTACGCGTATTTCTGCGAGCCGGACCACGAAACAAATTCACATCGACGCGAGGAAGCGTCGCTCGGCTTGAGAATAAGGGGGCTGGTCCCCCTCGCTGGTTTCGGCCGGCGCTCTGCAAGCCTTGAGGGGAGGTGAAGGCATGGGAGTGATCGCGATCAAGGAATTGTTGGAAGCCGGTGTCCACTTTGGCCATCAGACCAATCGGTGGAACCCGAAGATGAAGAAGTTTCTCTTCGGCGAGCGGAACGGTATCTACATCATCGACCTGCAGCAGACCGTCACGCGCATGGACGACGCCTATGCCTTCGTCCGTGACACCGTCGCGTCGGGCCAAACCATCCTGTTCGTCGGCACGAAGCGTCAGGCCGCGGAAATTCTCCAAGAGGAAGCCGTGCGGGCCAACATGTTTTACGTGAACCAGCGCTGGCTCGGCGGCATGCTCACCAACTTCCAGACCATTCGCCGCAGCATCGACAAGATGAAAAAGATCGAGGGCATGCTGGCCGACCCGGCCCAGCACGGCCTGACGAAAAAGGAAATCTCGCAGAAGCAAAAAGAACTCGTCAAACTGCAAAAGTTCCTCACCGGCATCAAGAACATGCGCGGCCTTCCCGGCGCCGTGTTCATTCTCGACACCAGGATCGAGCGGATCGCGGTGCAGGAGGCCACGCGCTTGGATATCCCGGTCATCGCGATTGTGGACAGCAACTGCGACCCCGACCATATCACCTACCCCATTCCGGGCAACGATGACGCCATCCGCTCCATCAAGCTGATCACCTCGAAGATCGCCGAAGCCTGCATCGAAGGCAACCATCTTCGGACCCAGCGCGAAGAAGCGGAGTTCCAGTCGAGCCCGGCTGGAGACGACAAGGTCGGTACCGCCACGTTGGCCGCGGCTCCGGCATCCTGAGATCGCGGCACCCTTCTCCGCGGGATATTCAGCAGCACGTTGCCGTGTCCGCTTTCCGATCCGGAACGCCGGGGGTCTCACGTCCCTCCGCGACGGAACCGGGACCGGCCTCGCGCCGTGCGCGGCCGCCGGGCCGGACCGGCAGGATTGGACAACAGTTTCACTTCATTCACCGTCGAGCAAAGGACTGTCAAGCATGGCTGGTTCAAGTCAACTCGTCAAAGAACTCAGGGAGAAAACGGGTGCCGGAATCCTCGATTGCCAAAAGGCGCTCCAGGAAAACGGCGACGACATCGAAAAGGCCGTGGACTATCTGCGGCAGAAAGGCCTCGCCGCCGCCCAGAAGAAGGCGGGCCGCGAGACCAACCAGGGCCTGATCCATGCTTACATCCACATGGGAGGCAAGATCGGGGTGCTGATCGAAGTCAATTGCGAAACCGATTTCGTGGCGCGCAACGAGGAGTTCAAGGCCTTCGTCAACGATCTCGCCCTGCAGATCGCCGCGGCCAAACCGCAATATGTCCGGCGGGAGGACGTCCCGACCGCCACCGTCGACAAGGAGCGCACGATCTATGAGGGCCAGGCCAAGGAAATGGGCAAGCCGCCCGCCGCATGGCCCAAGATCGTGGAAGGCAAGCTTGAGAAATTCTTTCAGGAGAGCTGCCTGATCGAACAGGCGTTCATCAAGGACCCGGCGGTGACCGTGAAAGACCTGCTGTCGCAGAAGATCGCCAAGATCGGCGAGAACATGAACATCCGGCGCTTTACCCGCTTTCAATTGGGCGAATCATGACCTCGACCAACTATCGGCGCATCCTCCTGAAAGTCAGTGGAGAGATGCTGGCCGGTGAGCAGGGTTACGGCATCCAGCCTTCAGTCCTGGAAGGGCTCGCGTCGGAGATCGCCTCCGTCGTCGCGCTCGACATCGAAGTGGCGGTCGTCATCGGCGGAGGGAACATCTTCCGCGGCATCGCCGCCAGTGCCAGCGGCATGGAGCGCGCCTCGGCCGACTACATGGGCATGCTGGCCACCGTCCTCAACGCGCTCGCCCTGCAGAATGCGTTGGAACGCGCCGGCGTCATGACCCGCGTCCAATCCGCCATCGAAATGCGCCAATTGGCCGAGGGATATATCCGACGGCGCGCGATCCGCCACCTGGAAAAGAAACGCGTCGTCATCTTCGCCGGTGGAACCGGCAACCCCTACTTTTCGACCGACACCGCCGCTGCGCTCCGCGCCATGGAAATCGGAGCCCAGGTCATCATGAAGGGCACCAAAGTCGATGGCATCTACGACGCGGACCCCGTGAAAAATCCCAACGCCAAGAAGTACCAGGAAATTTCCTTCCTCGCCATCCTGAACCAAAATCTGAAGGTCATGGACGCGACCGCCATCAGCCTGTGCATGGACAACAGCTTGCCGCTGATCGTCTTCAGCCTCAAGCAGCAGGGAAATTTCAAGCGCGTCGCCACGGGCGAGCCGCTCGGCACGCTCGTCACCGCCGAGCGCCACTAACGATTGGGAGCCGTTATGTCGAACGCCGCCGAAATACGACAAGCCGTCACGGGAAAGATGGACGGTGCGCTGGAGCACCTGAAGCGGGACCTGGCCGGACTGCGGACAGGCCGCGCGTCCATCGCCCTGTTGGACAACGTCCGGGTGGACTATTACGGAACCATGACGCCGCTCAGGCAGGTCGCCAACCTGTCGACGCCCGAGGCGCGCCTGATCACGATCCAGCCGTGGGAGCCGCAGCTCATCAAGGAAATCGAAAAGGCTCTTTCCGTGTCGGGACTCGGCGTCACGCCCTCCAACGACGGAAAGATCATTCGCGTTCCGCTTCCCCCGTTGACGGAAGAACGGCGGAAGGAACTGACCAAGATCTGCAAGAAGCACGGCGAGGACACCAAGGTTCACATCCGGGGCTTTCGACGGGATGCGAACGAAGAGTTGAAGAAACTGCAGAAAGATGCCAAATTGACCGAAGACGAGCTCAGAAAATCCGAAGCCGACATTCAAAAGCTGACCGATCAATACACGCAGAAAATCGACGATGTCATCAAGAAAAAAGAGCAGGAGATTCTGGAAGTATGACGCGGCGGCATTGCTCGGCCTGCCGCGTTAAGAACGACTTCGATCGTGCTCACCACCTACGCTCACATCGACCTCGCCGCCCTCGTCCATAACCTTACGCAGATCCGACGATACCTTTCCGGAAACGCCGCCGTCCTGGCCGTCATCAAGGCCAATGCGTACGGGCATGGCGCCGAAGAAATGGCTAAGACGCTGGTGCGCCACGGCGTGTCCCATCTCGGCGTCGTGTCGGTCACCGAGGGGCGTGCGTTACGGGAGTCCGGTATCACGACGGATATCATCGTGCTCGGTCCCACCTTCGACGAACAACTCCCCGACGCCTTGCACAGCCGGCTGACGCTCGTCGTCGGCGATCGGCCGCGATTGACCGCCTTGGCCCGGGCCGCCGCCGAGAAAGGCTTGTCCGTCCCCGTTCATCTGAAAGTCGAAACCGGCATGGGCCGACTCGGCTTCTCGGTGGACGAGATGCCCGTCGTGCTCGACTCGCTTCGCAACCATTCTTCCCTCAGGGTCGAAGGGCTGATGACGCACCTTTCGGATGCCGACGGAAAGACGTCGGACTATACCGAGCAACAACTCGCGACGTTTCATCAGACGCTGGAGCTTCTTGCGGCCCGCGGGCTTCATCCCCCGCTGATTCATGCGGCCAACAGCGCGGCAATCGTCCGATACCCCACGTCACACTTTTCCTTGGTGCGGCCCGGCATCATGCTGTACGGCTATCATACTCTCCCTGGCTCCGTCCCCGCCCCGTCGCTCAAGCCGGTCATGACGTTGCGGACCACCATCGCCCATTTGCGGACGGTCAAACCGGAAACCTCCATCAGCTACAACCGCACATTCGTTGCGGCGCGTCCGAGCACGATCGCCGTCCTACCGATCGGATATGCCGACGGATACAGCCGCCGGCTCTCCAATCGCGGAGCCGTGCTGATTCATGGTCAGCGCGCTCCGATCGTCGGAACAATCTGCATGGACATGACCATGGTGGACGTGACGGACATTCCGGCGGCGCAGGTCGGCGACCAGGTCATCATTATTGGACATCAGGGCCGGGACACCATCGGGGCCGACGAGATTGCCGAATGGACCGCCACCATTCCCTACGAGGTCCTCTGCGGGATCGGTCCCCGAGTACCGAGAATTTACGGCTCGTGATCATGCAGATCACGAGCCGTTGCTGCGCATGAACCGCCATTTCCAGCCGCCCTCACTCTAGAACAACAGTCGCAAGGAGAGCCCTCCGGTGTGCAGTGTCGTCCTATACGTGCCGTTCACGGTTGGATTCCGGTTGCCGGCGATCGTCCTCGGCTCGTAGAGAGAAGCCTGGTAGGACAGATCGAGTCCGATGCCTTTCATGCTGAGCGAGCCCGCCCCGGCCTTTCCGCAACGGATCAATCCGAAGAGCGAACCGCCCGCGCGGCACAGAAATCCCACCCCGCCTCCCACGATATTCACGTCCGCAGAAGGCACCCCGGGATCGAACGACACGTCCGGCATCTGCGTTTGCTGATTGGTATAGCCGGCGCGTACCGCCACATCCCACGCAGGCAAGGTCTCCAGCGCAAGCCACTTGTATTCCGTACCGACCATCACGGCATAGGTATTCTGCCAATTCAGCGGTTGAGGAATTGTCGCCCCGTTTGCCAGATGGACATCAAGATTCTTCACCACACGCCAACCGACCCGATCGACATTGAGTTCCACCTTCCATTCACGGCTGGCAGCGCGATAGGGCCAGAAGGCCACGGCACCGGTGATCACCGAGGGCAACACCAATGTTGCCGTGGCGTCGGACACCTTGGTTCCGTTGGCCAGCAGGGCGCCCGAGAGATGCAGTGTCGCCTGACTTCTATAGACAAACCCGATGTTGACGAGGGGCCGTCCGTCTGAGTTCCGCAGCGCCGTGTAGAGTAGGCCCGCGTTGAAACCAGCCGCAGTATCGGCGCCCGACAACTCGATTCGAGCCCCGGCTGGAATGCCGAATCCTCCTGGCCAGATCGATTGCCGTTCGACTTGTCCCTCCCCCACCAACTTCGAAAATGTGTAGATATCGACTCCCGCTCCCAACGACAGATCACGAGTCAGCCCATAGGCCACCGTGGGTTTGATGTCCAGCAGCGGAAGCGTGTTGAAGATCGTCGCGCTACGAAAGGGTCCGTCGGCAGGCCAACGCATCAGCGACCCGAACGGAGACGTCACACCGATCCCCGCCGATAACGGCCCCAAGGCGGTTAGTCCGAGATCCTGAACATTTGCGGTCAGATAGACGTGAGCAGGCGGCGGCCAAGCGACATTGCCGTTGCGATCTCCGGTGGCCGTCACACCGGTCGGTCCGGTAAACTGGGTTGTGCCACCCGAGAGCAGCAATCCTCCCATGAACTCGACACCGTGCAGGTTGGTGAGTCCGGCCGGGTTGTAGTGAATGGCCGAGGGATCGTCCGCTTGGGCAGAGAAGGCATTGCCCATGGCGGAGGCCGCTGTGCCCTGTCCTTGTATGCGAGGCACCTGGGCCGACGCCACGCGGGAGGAAACGGCCAGGTCGCATAACCATAGTAGCGTGCATGCCAGTATAGTGATCGCCCCGGGCCATCGACCCACTCGACCTCTTCTGCAACCTGATGGGTATCGAGTCCGGTCCAGCGGACGACCTCCGGCTTGCTCCACGACGGCCTGCCTCATCCGGCGGCTCCCTAGCGCGCAGGTTCGCCGGTCCCAAACCAGGTGTTCACCACCTGTTCCAATTCACCGGCATGAAACGGCTTTAACAGATAGGCTTGGGCGCCCATCCCGATGGCCCGCACGGCGGTATCTCTGCCACCCGACGCCGTCACCATGACGATCGGAACCCGCTGATCCCGCTGACGGATCCGCTTCAGAAGCTCCATGCCGTCGATCGACGGAAGACCGATGTCCAGAATCATTCCCGAGAAGGTTTCCCGGCAGACCGCCTCCATCGCCTGCAGTCCGTCGCTTTCCGACCGAACGTCGTAGCCCTTGGCCCGCAGGCGGTCTTCGAGATACTGGCGAATATCGGAATCATCATCGACGACCAAGACCGGCGCCGTCCGATTGATCGCCCCTTTCACCCGCGTGTCCTGCGGAGACCAGAGGGGAAGCGTGACCGAAAATTCCGCCCCCGCGTCCTTGCCCGTTCGCGCCTCGATGGCACCCCCGTGCAATTCGACCAGCATGCGCACGATGGAAAGCCCCAGCCCCAATCCCTTGGTCTCGGTTCGCGCTTTCAGCTTGAAAAATGGATCGAAGACCTTATCGATGAACTCCGAGGGGATGCCCGGCCCGGAATCCTGAACGGAGATCTTGGCGGCACGCGGCGGCTCCGTCGTGACCTTGACGGTGATGCGTCCGGACTCCGGCGTAAATTTCACCGCGTTCTGGACCAGGTTGGTGACAATTTGGAACAGCCGATCCCGGTCGGCCCAGACGATCAACGGAACGGAGGGATACAGGGCCTCCAGTCTGTGCCGCTTCGCTTGGGCCAGCGGCCTGAGCTGCTCCACGGCGTCGGACACGACATGAGCCAGATCGATTTCCTCCGGAACCAACTCCAGCCGCCCGGTCTGAATCCTGGTCTGATCGAGGAGATCGTCGATCATGCGGATGAGCCGCTCGGAATTCTCCAGGACTCGGATCAAATATCGCTGCTGCTTTTCGTTCATCGGCCCGGTCAGTCCATCCAGCATGTTCTGTAGAAAACCTTTGATCGAGGTCAGCGGAGTTTTGAGTTCGTGGGACACGTGCGAGAGAAACTGGGAACGCAGCCGGTCCGCTTGCTCCAATTCGGCGGTGCGTTCCCTGACCTTGGCTTCCAACCCCACGTTGAGCTCTTCGATTTGGCGGTACGCGGAAGCGTTGTCGAGTGCGCCGGCCGCCTGATGGGCAAAGGTGACCAGGAGTTCGAGATCCTCGAGCGTCAGACAATGTTCCTGCATGCGGTCGACCATCAGACACCCGAGGATGCGGTCTTTGGCCTTTAGCGGCACGACGATGAACGCCTTGGTCCCGATCAACATCGCCAGCTGCTTGGTCGAGGGATGCAGGCGTCCCCACACCGTCCGGATATCACCGATCAGCAGCGGGGTTCCACGCAACAGCACCGTTCCCTCCGGACTTTCGGGATCCGACACAGGAATGACGCTGGCGCGGGCCCGAGCCGTGACCTCGGGGGACACACCGACGAGCCTCGCGTCCTTGGTGACCTGCCGCTCCTGGTCGTAGAACGAGATCATGGCTCTGTCGAAATGCAGGTCTCTGGTGAGGGTCTCCAAGACTTGCTGGAGCAACACCTCGCGGTCGAGCATGGAGTTGAACAACAGTCCCGCCTGATGCAACACGGTCAGATGACTGATCTTTCTCCGGAGCTCCACCCGAGTCTGTTCCTGCTCCAGATAGGCTTCACGAAGCTCCTCGTGGCGGGACTCCACATCGGCGATCTGTTCCTTGATCAACGCCTCCCGGTGGCGGCTTTGCCGGTGCAGCCGCCGATTGATCAACGTTCCGGACACGAACACCGGCAGGAGCGCCGCAAGAGTCAGCTCACCGACGCTCACCCCCGGAGCCCAAGATCGCATCGCGGCCGCCGTCAGCACGCCGGCCGCGGCTCCCCAGATATGCCAGGCGACATGGCGGCTTGACTGTGGCTGCCATCGCACCTCCCACTCGCAGTGCTCGTCGCCCCGAACGATGCACGATCGATCCGTCACAGTGGACGGCGGCAACCGATGCAGCATGGCGGGAACCATGGCCAGCCGTCCCTTCACGGACTCGCAGATCTGCGCCGCGCAGGCTTTTCGGTACGGCCCGAATTGCTCATAGACCCGTTGCGTCAAGCTCACGCGCAGCACCGCCGACGAGTCCGTCACCGTCACCACCGAGTATTCCAGGCCGCGGGCGAATTTCTTGGCGTAATACGGATACATCCGATGAACTTGCGCCAGGCTGAAGGGCCGTCCCAACGCCTGCACCAAGGGAGAGATGTGCTTCTCGCATCCGACGTTCCGATAAAACGCGGGATCCTCCGACAGCTCCCGGCCAAACTCTCTCAGGTACGAGGTGAATTCGTACGAGTAGCTGTTCCAGACGTTACGTAACTGGTCGAGCGTCACGTGGTGCGAGGGATCGCGCAAGCGTCCATTGAGCAACCGGCACAACTCCTCGATCGCCAGCCGTGCCGCCTCCTTTCCTTTGGTTCGCGTCACCCACTCTTCCAGGTAGTCGACATTGTCGCGGATGACGATGCCGCTCACGTCCCGAATCGGTTCTCCCTGCGCATCGACGCCGAACGGCACGAAGTGCATGGTTCTCCGTTCCAGAATCGTATGGTCCTGTGACAGCAAGTGAATCGACATGGCCTAGCTTATTCGGATTCCGAACTGTATCACAGACACGCGGCCCCTCGCGGCACTATCGTGTAGCGCCCGAACCCCTCGACCAGGGCCGTTGTGCTCTAATCGATTAGGGCCGCCGGTACAGGGATGCCTCACGACGAACGCGCATTACGCTTGCGGTTCTTCGCATTACGCAAAGGACGTACCCTTGCGGCTCAATTTCCAGCCGATAGAATCGGCTGAATCTCGCTTGATTCACCGGGAGAGGAAAGGAAAGGATCTTGTGAGGCAACTGGTCAGTATTGATTGAGATACAAAACGGGCGGGAAAGATACAGCGCTCATGCCGTCACAACGAATGTCCCGTCAGGTTCGCACTCGGCGCTTCAGCCGGCGTTCCACACTCTTCACTTTGCCGGACAACCGGCCGGAATGACCTTTGCGGAAATCGATCTTCACCGAACAGGAAATCCGGTTACAATCCTTCTTCATGCGCTCATAGCACTTCTTCACCACGGCCATGACCTCGTCCCAGTCCCCTTCCAGGACAGTGCCCATCGGATTCAACCGATAATCGACGCCGCTCTTATCGACGATATCCAATGATCGGGCGACGTACTTTCCCACGCTCTCACTCTTACCCAGCGGGGACATACTGAACTCCAACAACACCATGGCCGTCACTCCTCTTGTTTCAGGATTTCGCCGGGCTTTCGGTCTTCTGCTGAGACCGGTGGTCGATCCACACCTTCGGATACTGAACCTTGCCCAGCAATCGGAATCCATCCAGCGCTTCCCGTAACATCGTCCGCCGTTTCTCGACGTCCGGCTGATCCCTCTTCGCCTGTTCCCGCAGCTCACCCAGCCAATCCAGAAAGGCCGAGAATTCGCTGTCGAGAATGCGTTCCAAATCCTCTTTCATGAAACCGGAGAGCGCGGGAGCCATGCCGCTCGTGCTGATCGCAATGCGCATGTGTCCCGTCGCAACCACCGCCGGCATGATCGCGCTCGAGGCTTCGGGAAAATCCACCGACCACAACAGCACCTTCTTCTCGCGGGCCTTGGCAAACAAGGACCTGGCGAAGTCCCGATCCCCGCGCACCATGTTCAGGATCAGAATGGTGTTTTCCATGTCGGACACGCGGAAATGGCGCCCCCGGTGAACCACCTTTGCCGATGCCGCCAGTTGCTTCAGATGATCGTGCAGCGTGGGGGCGACGACGGTCACTTTGGCCCCGGCGTCCAACAATCGCTGCGTTTTCTCCGCCGCCTCCTCGTCGCCGCCGAGCACCACCACGTGATAACCTCTGACATCGAGCGACAAGGGAAAACCCGGATTCGCAGGCATGTGTATCCTCCAATTCTTTCTTCCGGATGCTCACAACGGTCGTCCGGCAGGCCACCGCGCTTCGGTGCGCCACAGTCCATGCAATGCGAGAACGACGCCGGAAGTCGTGTTCAGCACGCTGGTCGCATCATACAACAGACACTTTTCCAGCGTAAACCTCGCCCTCCCCTTTTCCGCTGAGCCTCGGTATAATGCGCCGCGCGCCGGGCGAATTGTTTGCCGGCTCGTGATCGGAACCATCAAGAAAGGCACTCCTCGTGGCGGCAATGACATCGAAAGCAATCGGCATGGCCACCGGCATCATCGGACTGGCGGCCATCGCAGCGTGGCTGGGCCTGGCCCATAGCTGCGATCCGCAAAGCGGCGAACCGGTGATCGGCGGACAGGTCCAGATCTCTCCGGCGCTCGCCAATCAGGTGCGCCCAACAGACGTTCTATTCGTGATCGTACGCCGTCCCGGCGGGCCCCGTCCGATCGCGGCGAAGCGGATCGACCAGCCGGTGTTTCCCGTGCCGTTCGAAATCACCAACGCCGACGTCATGGTTCAAGGTTCGGAATTACGCGGGATGGTGGACGTGGTGGCAAGGCTCGATCGGGACGGTCAAGCCGGCCCGGCGCAACCAGGAGACATCGAAGGACGATACGCGAAGAATCCGACGCTGCCGGGCGGGCGAAACCTGGAAATTATCTTGGACTCGGTGAAGCAGTGAGAAAGGCCTCTGAGAGAACGCCGCGGGAAGCTATCTGAATCCGCCAGACTGTTCAAACGCATTGTCGGCAAGGCCGCAGCAAGCGAATGTCCGAGGCGTACTCCCCTCGTACGTCGAGGACTTGAGCGCAGCGAGAACGATGCCGACGATGTGTTTCAACAGTCTGCTTAGGGGCCGGAGGGATCGGCGTCCAGCTCCATATTCCAATACAGATAGTCCCGCCAGCTTTCAGGCGTGTTTCTGATTCCAATGGTAATCGTGACGATCGGACTCCAGCGCGGCTTCACCGGCCGTTTCATCAGGCGCATGCCGGCTTCATCCGGCGTACGACCGCTCTTGCGGTTGTTGCACCGCCAACAGGCGGTGACGATGTTCTCCCACGTCTTTCGGCCGCCCTTGGCGATGGGCACGACGTGATCGAAGGTGAGTTCTTCCGTCCTATACTTGGACCGGCAATATTGGCAGGTATAGCCGTCTCTGGTAAAAATGTTGATGCGCGAGAACTTGACCGCCCGATGACTGTCCTTCAGACGAACCAGCTTGAGCAGCCGCATGACCGACGGCAGCTTGAAGGAGATCGAGACTCCGTGGACCTCGCGATCGTACACCTCCAGCACTTCGACTTTTCCTTGCCAGAGCAGCGCAATCGCTTTTTGCCAATGGACGACACGCAGGGGTTCATAGGTGGAGTTGAGCAGGAGGGTCATTTCCATTCGGAAACCTCATTCCCAACCGAGGCTCCTTCGTCAAGAAGGCCTTGTGCCGGTCTGGGTACGCTCACGTATGTCTATGCCATAAGGCAGCCGCTAAATCAAGCTCCTGGCCGTTCCGGGATGCCACAGCCCTTTCCGGCCCGTTTGGCAGAAGTAGGAGACGAGTAACCACGATGTCGGATTTCGTCACAGTCGCGACGGTCGATCAGATTCCGCCGGGAAGCGGACGAACCGTCGAAGTGCACGGCGTGCGGATCGCGCTCTTCAACGTCGATGGGACGTTCTATGCGGTGGACAATACCTGTCCCCATGCGGGCGGACCGCTGGGCGAAGGGTTCGTGTGCGGCGATGCCGTCGAATGTCCCTGGCACGGATGGAAATTCAACCTTCGCACCGGCGAACGGTGCGGTAGTCCCAACATCACCGTCGCCTGCTGTCTGGTTCAAGTCGCTGACGGAACGATTCAGGTCGCGCTGCCGCCTGACTTCAATCCGCAAGGAGCCTGACTCAGGCCGGTCCGCGCGCGCCGGGGAATTGCGGTACGGACGGCCCGGAGGGATCCGTTTGGTCCGGCTCCTTGGGCGTCACCCCGTCAGCCGGCAGGGACGCCGCATTCACCTTCTTCAGCGAGAGATTCGCGTGCCAGATGAACTCGCGTTCGAACCACTGCCCGCTGACTCCCTGATCGCGCAGTTGCACGCGGATTTCGTACAGGTCCCCGTCCACCTGCTTCACCCGCCACTCGCCGAGCCTGGCGTTCAGCCCGCGATCCTTCATGGACCGCACATGCTCGGTCATGGCCTGCAGGATGGTGGGATACCCCAACGCGCGGTGGGTCTGTACCAAGGCCAGCGCGTCGGCGCTCCGCCGATCGATCATGGGATTGACGACGGGAGGCTTCGTCCAGATAAAGTAAGCCGCCCCGAGCACCAAGACGACGACGGCGAGATAGTGAAGCGCTTTGACCATAGGAAAGACGTTCGCATCATAGGAAGCCGGTGTTCGGGAAGTCAACCAAGGGACACCATTTGGCAAGAGAAAGCTCGACATACGAAGTTCGAAATTCGAAACCTTGGATGAGGACAAAATTCCAAAACACCAATTGCCAAATACCAAAAAAGAAAATCAGAAATTCGAAGCTCGAAATTCGAAACCGTTCGGATTTAAGAACTTGGGCTTTCGAATTCTCCTCTTGAGATTTGTCGCTTGGGTTTCCGGTATCGGTTTCGAGTTTCGTGCTTTGGATGTCGAGTTTGGCCTCTGGATTTTGGGATTTGTAGCTTCGACTCGTTGTTTGTTTCGGATTTCGAGCTTCGGATTTCGAGTTTCGGCTTTGGTAGCCCAGCAGCTTGTGCGTTCGAAAGGCGATATGTTACAAGTACCCGTTTGGCGATATCGCATCGCTCGATGCATGCATCCGGCATAATCTGAGGCGTTGGACCATCCATGAAATTTTTTCTCTACGGCGACAATGTCAATCCGACCCAGCTCAAGCGTCGGGCTCCGGAACACCAGTTCGTGACGCTGGCCACGCTCCCGGAACATACGATCCAGTTCGGCCGTTGGTCGTCCCAATGGCGATGCGGTCTGGCCAACGTGGCGCCCTCACCGGGGGAAAAAGTCTGGGGCGCCGTCTTTGAAGTGACGGAGGAGGACATCAAGCTCCTGGACCAGTTCGAGGAGGACGTGCCGCAGGGTGCGTTCCGCCACGTGCAGGTGACCGTGCACGACCAGGCGGGCGAGAAAATGCTCGTGACCACCTATGCCGCCGAATCGATCGGCAAATTCAAGCCGAAGGACCATTATCTCGATTGGGTGTTGAAGGGACTGAAACACTGGAAGTTCCCGGATGAATGCATCGAACAGTGGCAGCTGTACAGACCGAAGTAAACCCGGGAGCCTATGGCTTATAGCGTATAGCAGGCTGGAGGACGGACCGCTGTACGTGCCATACGCCATTCGATCTTAAAGAAGGAGCACTCATGCCGAAGCCGAAATATCACATCGTCGTCTGCACCAACGCCCGGCCTCCGGGTCACCCAAAACCCTCCTGCGGCAGCCAAGGCTCGGCGCAGTTGCTCATGGCGTTCAATATGGGCCTGATGCAGCGTGGCGTCATGCCGGGGGAAGTGCTGGTCAGCGGGTCGTCCTGCCTCGGCCCCTGCGAGCAGGGCCCAACGGTCGTCGTGTATCCGGATGGCACCTGGTATTCCAAAGTCACGGAAGCGGACGTCGCCACGATCCTCGACGAACACATCAAGGGCGGGAAGCCGGCGGCCAAGCTCAATCCCGACGCCGTCTGGAAATAGGAATACTCTCCGAAAACTCTAGGATGATCAAAACGCCATCCAGCTAGGCCGCAGCGAGCGAGGATACGAGGCATACTCTTTTCGGTATGTCGAGTGTCCGAGCAACGCGAGAACGACGCTGGAGGACGTTTTCATCATCCTCCATGGAATATGACCAGCCACGCCGCCCACGAACACAAGTCCGAAGCACCCAGCCAGATCGGCTGCATGGTGATCACCTGCAGCGACACCCGCACCAGGGACACCGACACCAGCGGACGTCGCATCATGCACCTGCTCAAGGACGCCGGCCACACCATCGTGGACTATTACATCGTCAAGGACGAACCGGCCAAGATCAAAGCCAAGATCAAAGCCGGCACCGCCAACAAGCGGATCCATGCCATCATCATTAACGGCGGCACCGGCATTTCCAGGCGGGATTCTACTTTTGAAGCCGTGGATGGAATGTTGGAAAAGCGGCTGGACGGATTCGGCGAAGTCTTCCGTTATCTGACGTACCAAGAAATCGGCTCACCCGCAATCATGAGCCGGGCAACCGCCGGCATCATCAAAGGCCGCGTACTGTTTTCGACGCCGGGATCGGAAAATGCCGTTCGCCTGGCCATGGAAAAGCTCATCCTTCCCGAACTGGGTCACATTCTCCAGCAGCTGCGCAAATAAACGCCTTGGCGGGGACTTCGCCGGCGGTGCCTGCCGCGTGCTGCTCTATGTCACCGACGTCATCATGGACCTGAAAACACGCCGGGCGCTCTACGAGCGCCCCGCACCGAGCACGAAGGTACCACCGTCTTCAGCAGCCGCTAATCCTGTCCGATCTTTGGTTCGGAATACTGCTCCACCTGCGGGATCTTCGACTGCGCATAGCGTTTGTAATGCATCAGCAGATCGCGCACCGAGACGATGCCGACGATGTTCCCGTTCTGCGTCACCGCGAGATGGCGCACGCCCAGATCTCCCATCATGTCCTGCGCGTCGTCCACCGATTGGCTGCCTTCAAGGGTACACACCGGGGAGGTCATGATTTTTTGGACGGTCAGCTTGCCCAGCGGCTTGCCGCTGGAGACCGCGCGCCGGACAACGTCGGTATCCGTCACGATGCCGACGAACTGCTTGCCCTTCTTCACCAAGAGCGCCCCGATGCGGGACGACTTCATGGTTTTGGCCGCGCTGACAACCGAGGTCGTCGGACCGACGCTCTTGACCGGCTTCTTCATGATCTTCGCCACTGTCGACATGCCCACTCCTTTCGTTCGATGAATCTCGAACCAGTTCCGGAACCAGTTACTGCCCTATTCTATCCGCAACGGACCGGAACCTCAAAACCTCTTGTAGAGACGAGCACGATATTACCTAAAAACTCTCTCCGACAACAGCTGCTCTCGACAGGAAGCTCCACTTTAGAAGTTCAACGTCCCTTCAACAACCATGACGCACTGCCCCCCCACCTTGACCGTCTGAATCATGTCGTCGTCCGACTCTACCTGCACCAGAATCCGCGAAGGACGCTCGATTTCGTACCCCTGCTCGATCGTGATCTCGGTCATGGGGCCGACATCGACGACGCCGTGCTGCACCAAGTAGGAGCCCAGCGCGCCCGCGGCGCTACCGGTCGCGGGATCCTCCATAATGCCGATGGACGGCGCGAACATTCGCGCGTGAACCGTGGCAAACGGCTCGACCGTCATCGTCGTGAACACCATGAGGCCGTTGGCGCCGAACTGCCGGCACAGCTCGATGATCGCCGACGAATCGGGCCGGATCGATCGGACTGCCGTCAGGGTCCGCACCGGCACCATCAAGACCGGCAGACCGGTTGAAACGACCACGAGAGGCCACTTGGTGTCCGCGATCGTGTGTTTGGCAATGCCCAGCGCATTGGCGACTTTATAGAGGTCTTCGGTGTCGTCGACGGTCTCCAGAAACTGGGGCGCCGGTTGTGTCATCACGACGCGGAGCACGCGGCCGTCCCGCACGTGCAGATCGACGGGAAAGAGTCCGATGTTGCACTCCTGCACGACGCGCGTGACCGGGTCGGAGGTGGCAATCAACCCCAGCGAGGTCAGGACGAACATGGTGCCCACGACCGGATGGCCGGCGAAGGGAATCTCTTGCGTCGGGGTGAAGATGCGCAGCCGCACGACCGCTGCAGGATCGAGGGGAGGAAAGACGAACACGGTTTCGGACAGGTTCATCTCCCGCGCGATTTGCTGCAATTGGTCGTCCGACAGCCCTTTCGCGTCGGGAAACACGGCCACCGGGTTTCCGCCGAAGGGTTGGGTCGTGAAGACGTCGGCTTGGTAGAACTTCAGCGAGCGGCGTCCGGAATCCATAATGGCGGCACTGTAGGTCAGAGGCGATAGGCCTGTCAAACCGTCGCGTTGGGATTCTTTGGGAACGGAGCGGAGGGACCGTCGGAGGAGCCGTGGGAAGGACCAGCCAGACGGCCATCAAAGCCAATTGCCGACCTTGATGGCTGTCGATTGGTTTTGACAACCCCGACATACGACGTGCCATACTCCCGATTCCATCGTTGAATTGGATCTGATCAACTCGTCTACCATCAGAAGTGACGGCCGTGTGACACGCATCCACGATAACCAACCACCGGATATTTCGTACTACTGCGACAAGTGGACACTGTCCTTCCCCATTCGACTGGCCCAAACTCCCACCAGTGCTCTCTTTCGTGTCACCCGCCTGGATCAGCAAGCGATCCTCAAGGTCCTGACTCCAAAAGGCCGGACGCTTGAAGGGAATGGTTCCAGTGCCCTGAAATGCTTTCAAGGACCAAGAGCCGTCAAGCTACTGGACTCCGATGACGGGGCCATGTTGTTGGAACACCTCGACGGAGGCGAACTGTCACACCTGGTCAAGCAGGGGTCGGATGCTCAGGCCGCACACATCATCTGTGACGTATTGGACGCCCTTCACAGCTATGCAGGAGAAACTCCCGCTGGGATACAAGGGTTGCACCACGAATTCCAGTCGTTATTCACACGAGCACGAGGCGAGAAACCGGATTCCATCTTCCGGAGAGCGGCGAAGGTGGCGGAGACCCTCATCGCGACGGAATCGAACAGAAGGCTGCTTCACGGTGACATTCATCATGGGAATATCTTGAAGAGTTCATCGAGGGGATGGGTGGCCATCGATCCGCAAGGTCTATTCGGCGAAAGAACCTATGACGTGGCAAACTCATTCTTCAATCCGGACGAAGTGCCTCACATGGTGGGAACCAGAGAAAGAATCGACCTGCTTGCGACAATCTTTTCCGAACGCTTACAGGTCGATCGGCTGCGAATCCTTCAATTTGCCTATGCTCATGGCAGCTTAAGTGCCTCTTGGCACATTGACGACGGCGAAAGTCCGCAGTGGCGCCTGCACATGACATCGCTCATAGAGAAACTCTTGTAAGAAGATTTGGAGGGAAATTCGAATCTCGAAATACGAAACGTCAACTTCTAAAAATACGAAATTCGAAGCACGAAACTCGAAAATGGAAAACTGGAACTTACGATCTACGCAGTAATGGAGTAGTTTTCGTAGGACTGCACCAGCGGATTGGACACGTAGTCTTCCACGTAGTTCTTCACCAAACAGTTTCGCCACAGGAGCCGGTTAGCGAACCTCGTGTCGATCTTATGCAGCACGGATACTTTGACGCCGGTTTTCCTCGTAAACTGCTCCGGGCTGACGCCGCCGATATCCGTATAGAGGCCCCGGCCTGACTGCATCATGCACTTCGGCACGTGGATGCGCTTCTGCGTCGTGACGCTCCTGGCGATGTCGTCGAACGTGAGCAGGACGGAGCAGTCCGAATCCCCTCCCAGGGTCGCGTTCGGCACCATCAGGAACCTCGCGCGGTTCTTCCGGTACATGTTGAGGATCTTGTAGACGCTCTTCGCCATCACGACCGTGTCCTTCTTTTCCAATTCAAGCGAATCGAACGCGCTCACGATCCGCTTGCGGTTCATGAAGGCCGTGATCGGCGCCTCGGTTTGAATCGTCTGGACGTTGGGCAGTCCCAGATCGTAGAGACGCCTGGCCTCGTCCGGCAGATACTTCCTCCCCTGCCGCATCAAATCCGCGGTCGGCTCCTTGATGCCTTTCACAGGTGTGAGGCAGCCCATCCAGAGCACGCACTTCTGATTCACCGCCGAGATGGCTTGCGCGTCCTTCGACATCGTATGGACGTCGAACGAATAGAAGTTCGCCGACGAAACCGCCGGCCCGTCCAGCACCTTCATCAGATGCTTCACCGAAGGGGCATGGGGCATGAGCCGCTGGCGATAGTCGCCGAGCGTGATGACCGACAGCTCGAAGTTGATGCGGCCCGGATATTTCGCGGCCAACTGATGGATCTTGGGCACCTGCACATAGCCGACCGTGAAGAACGTGATGTTCTTGTCCGTGGAGGTCAGAAAGTCCTCGACCCACTCCATGGCCTTGGGATGAAGGAACAGATCCGTCCACTCCATGTACTCGTTGCCGCCGAGACACCAGAACTGCATCGGGTCCGTCGGCTTCTTGTTGAGGTAGTCGATGATGAACTTCCAATCCTCGTCGGTCGTCTTGGGCGGGTCCAGCGTTTCGCGGTAGGAGTGATCGATCTCGTAGCAGAACTCGCACTTCACCGGACAGGTCTTCCCGAGGCTGATGGGGATCTTGCCCCCTTCCAGCTCTCGGATGAGCACGTCGCGGTAGTCCTTGTTCTTGAAGACGGGCGGCGCCTTGAGTATCGGTATGATTGTCGCCATGGCGTCAGATCAGATTATCACAGGGTGGTCAAAAAGGCCGTCAACAAGGCAGCAGCGAGTGAAGGTCCGAGGCGTACGTCCCTTGGTACGTTGAGGGCCTGAACGATGCGAGAACGAAGTTGGCGGCATTTTTCAACACCCTGTAGAATTGATTCCTTATCGGATACTTGTCACACTGCAAACATGGACGAGGAGGCAATTTATAAAGAAGTGGCCCACGCGCTGGAACTTCTTGGGCTCACGCTTCCGACGACCAAGGAAGAACTCGAACGGGCGCGTCAACTACAGCTCTCCACCTGGAACCCGTCCCGCTATGCCAATCTGACCAACAATCCCAAACAGTACATGAAGAACTACAAGAGAGCCGA
Organism: Nitrospira japonica; assembly: GCF_900169565.1. Taxonomy (NCBI): domain Bacteria; kingdom Pseudomonadati; phylum Nitrospirota; class Nitrospiria; order Nitrospirales; family Nitrospiraceae; genus Nitrospira; species Nitrospira japonica. Next base: position 3,475,714 of record NZ_LT828648.1, read on the forward strand.
GGAGATGACCAAGAAGATTGAAGCGGCCTACAGTCTCCTTAGCGCGGTCTTGGTTCCCGAGGATGAATCGTCCTAACTGCCCGCGCCGTGACTCATCACCCGGCTCATGCCCTCTTTTCCGTCCTCTCCCTCGCCCATGGAAACGGGCCACGTGACCAACCCCGAGACACTATCTGACGCTCCCACCGTCTGCCGCTGCGCGTAGATCTGCGGCAGCCTGTTCGTCCCGAACTTCGAGATATAGAGGAAGACGTGCTCGCGGGCGTTCACGCGGACGGCCCAAGGCTGAAAGTCGTTCTTGTAGAACTCCTCGCAGAGCTGCATCGCATCCATGCAGGAAATCCCCACCGGCTCGTTCAACGTGTAATAGTAGTCCAGCGGGAGGTCGTACTCCTCCTGCTTGTGGATCGTAATGCCGAACTTCTCCGGATTGCGCACCATCGGCGTGTGCCGGTAGGCCACGAAATAGAACAGCTCGACCGAGTGGATCACGGGCTGATTGTCGATCACGAACTGCCTGGTCTCCAACGCCTCGTCCATCGTCTCGCCGGGGAATCCGTAGAAGGCCATCACGTGGTTCCAGATGCCGGCTTTCGCCGCCTGATGCAGATTATTCTGGATCACGCTCTTCTTCGCATGCTTGTCCATGAGATTCAGCACGCGCTCGTTCGCCGACTCCATGCCGTAATAGAGGGTGCAGCAGCCGGCCTTCGCCGCCAGATCCCAGACGGCTTGATCTTGCAGCGTTTCCTCAAAACGGATCAGCGTGGTCCACTTGATGCCCACATTCTGGTCCACAAGTATCTGGGACACCCTCTTGAAGAGGGCCGGCGGATAGGATTCGTCTGCAAACAGGAAATGCCGGCACTGATACTTGTCCCGCAACGCCTTGACCTGCTCAACGACCAGCTGCGCCGTCATGCCCCGGTATTGATCGAAATACCCCTGCCCATGGTCGCAAAACGTGCAGCGCCCCCAGTAGCACCCGCGCGTCGCGAGGTAGGGAATGATCCGCTCCGGCACGAAATAGAGATCGAGCGGAAAGCCGTCAAAGTCTGGCAGCGGCAAGGCCGTCGTCTTCTCCGTATAGACTTCCTTGTTCTGTTGAACACCTGCCGCCGTCCGATACATGAGGTTCGGAACGGACGCGATGTCCCGCTGGCCGTTCAATGCTTCGATCAGCCAGAGCAGCGCATGTTCACCTTCATAAAGGATCGCTGAATCAAAGACTTCCCCGAAAAACCTCTCGTGATTCGGGAGCTCTTCCTGGAGACGCGTGATCACGTTACCACCGACCACGATGTGCACGTTGGGGAACGTCTCCTTGATCATCTTACAGAACGTGAGTCCCGCGATGAGCTGCATCTGCGTGCCGATCGAGATGCCCACCACTTGCGGCTTCTCCTTGCTCACCGACGGAAGCACCAGCTGGTTGCAGATGTCGCGGTAGACGTTCACCTGCTCGTCGTCGAGACAAGCGAGGAGTTCCTTCGAGACGCCCGGCCTGTACCCGAGGTTGCTCTCCATTGGATAGAACACCAGCGAAGCCGGATAGTAGGCGGAGGAGATGAACTGCATCGTTTCCCGGAATGAGTTCAACGCAGCCTCGAGCTTATCCGCCTCGTAGAACTGCTGCCCACGCACGACGTTCTTGGCCTCCTCTGCCCGCGCCGCGAGGTCGAACACGTCGAGCGTCATCACCTGCTCCAGGATCGACAACTGGCCGGCCTCGTGGTCCGTCAGCTCTCCCCGCTTCTCCTTCATCTGCAACGCCTTGAGGTGCATGGCCTGCCGCGCCCTGACCCAGATCAGGAACTCCGTGGTGAAGAAGTGGTCGTACATCTCGATGTTGATGTCACGCTGCACGACGGTATGCCCCGCTCCGCGGAGAATGGCGGTCAAGCATGGCAAGGCCAGATAAGGCGCCGTCGGCACCCACTCAGGCGGAAACAGCAGCATGACCTTCGAGGTCTTGTGGTCTTCCTTCTTGATGGGCGTTAGCCCGTCGATCTGTACTAAGCCAGTGGTGCTCATGATGTACCAGTTATCATGCTACCCTACGGGATGTTCAAAAAGGTCTTGCAGCAAGGCCGCAGCAAGCGAGGGCACGAGGCATACTCCGTTCTGTATGTCGAGTGTCCGAGCGAAGCGAGAACGCTGCTGGAAGCCTTTTTCAACATCCCGCACGTCACATCTTACCTGCCAGCGTCGGCTGGACGCCCGCCGTCTTCACTGCCCGGTATTGTAAGTCCGGCAGTTTCACAAGTCCGAATTTGCAAATGTACAAGAAGATATATTCCCTGATGTACAAGCGCAGATCCCAGCCCGCGTAATGATTGCGTTCGAATTCCTGGAACACCCGCTCTGCTTCTTCGATGCTCAGGCCATTCTTCACGGTGAAATAGTAGTCCAGCGCCAGGTCCCAGTCCGGGTTCTTGTAGGCCGTCAGGCCCCACTTCTCTGGGTTCTTGGCCACCGGGTTGTGCCGGCCGAGGTCGAACGTGCCGAAGCCGAGTGAATGGACGTAGTCCTTGTTCTGCTCCAGGAACTGCACCGACTGCCAGGCTTCATCTCGCGTTTCGCCGGGGAACCCGAAGAAGCCCATGCAGTGGTTCCAGATACCGGCCTCCGCCGTGTACTTGAGGTGCTGCGTCATGATCTCGGTCGTGGTCGCCTTGTCCATCAGCTTCAACACCCGCTCGTTGCCGGATTCATAGCCAAAGTGCAAATAACGGCAACCCGAGTCTTTTGCATCCTGCCAGACGGCGTCTTCCAACAGGCTCTTCTCGAACCGCATGTGCGTCGTCCAGAAGATGTCCATCTTGCTGTCGACCAGACCACGAGCCAGCTTGCGGAAGAGGGCCGGCGGATACGACTCATCGGTGAAATGAAAATGCCGGGCGCCGTATTTGTCTCGCAGATGCTTGATTTCTGCCAGCACGTCCTGGATTTTCTTCGATCGGTAGCCGGCCGTATAGCCCTCGCCATGGTCGCAGAACTCGCAGCGGCCCCAGTAGCAGCCGCGCGTCGCCAGATACGGAAGCGTCCTCGTCGGCACGAAGTATTTTTCCAGCGGTAGCCCGTCGAAATCCGGCGGAGGCAGCTCCCCCATGTCCTCGGCATAGCTCAGGGTCGAGACATGGACGCCCTTGTCGTCCTTATAGATGGTGTTGGGCACCTGAGAGAGATCCCACTTGGCTCCCACGGCTCCGACCAGTTGGACGAAGGCCGTCTCCCCTTCATAGACCACCGCGCTGTCGAAATATTGGAACAGCGGCGACTCCGGCAGGACATCGCGCAGCCGCGTCACGGTGTTCCCGCCGATCGTGATGTGGATGTCGGGAAAGTGCTGCTTGATGAGCGCGCAGAAGGTCATGGACGAGAACATCTGCTGTTGGAGAACGATGGAGATGCCGATCACGTCAGGCTTCTCCGATTCGATCGCCGGCTTCACGATGTGATCGAACACGTCCCGGTAGACATTGACCTGTTCGTCATGGACTGCGTCGATGACCTCGCTCGACACGAAGACCTTGTATGACAGGTCGGTCTCCATCGGCGGCATACAAATGCGGGCCGGCGCATAGACCAACGAAATGACCGACGTGACTTCACGAAAGACTTGAATGGCCCATTCTAACCGATCGATATCGTAGAACTTATCATCTCCACGTACGATGCTCTTCGCTTGCTCAGCCTTCTTGATCAGTTCGTCGATTCTCTGGCGGGTGAGGTCACACAACGCCATCTGTACGTCCATTTCGCCATCGGTCAGTTCGCGCTTCCTGGAGAGCTTGCGGAGGCGGTCGAGCTGTTGGGGAACCTTGCGGAGGACCTTCTTCAAAAAGTCCTCGCTGAAGTACCAGTCCCACATCTCCAGATTCACGTCTTTCTGGATGACGGTATGGCCGGCTCTCCGAAGCACCGCAGTGAGGGATGGAAGGCTGAGATAGGGTTCGGAAGGATACCAGTCGGGCGGGAAGATGAGCATGACCTTCATCTTCCGGCCGCTGACTTCGAAGGAGGTTTTGCGATGGAGCTGGATCAACTCATCGGACGCCCGTTGACCCTTGGAGTACTCAATCCGCATACCGGCCTGAATCCCTCGCTAAGAATGGCCCAAACTGCTACAAAGCCAATAGGTTAGCCCAGGAAGTGGACATTGTACGGGGGGTGGAGAAGGAGATGCAAGCGGGAGACTGGGAGATCCCGCTACTTTCGCTGGACACGGGCCTTGTTGGCCGCCGTTCGGCCTCGTGTTCGCTTGGCCCATAAACTCGGTCCGTTCGCAATGTGAACGGACCATCAAACATATGTGCCACCCACTACGCGGGTCGCTCCACTTCGTTAACGGCGGAAACACAAGGCCCAATAGCCACGAAAGTAGCGGCACCTCCCCCCTCGCAATTTAGAAAGGGGGAAGAAAAAGGCTGTGCTCGCACACCTGCCCGGTGTGGCGTTCCCCGCTGCGGGCGCTCGGTGAAAGGCGCGTCTTGGCGCGCCGGGGCGGGAGGGTGAAAACCGTCGCCCGAGGTCGGCACCACCCGAAAGCTAAGTGGGGCTTGAATGCTCCCAGGAGGTGGCGTGGAAGAAGAGACGGCGGAGACACAAGCCAGAATGGTCGCGAAACTTTGGAGGTTCAACCTTTTGCCACTGCAGCATCATAAACTCGCCGAATGGCAGCATGTATTTTTGATCTCGGCACTTGCGACGCGATCACTTCATAGTAGCCAATCTCCTCGTTCAGAATATCAGCGATCGCGATTGCGTCCTCAGACTTTCTGATCGAGGTAATCATCGAAGAGAACACATCCATGGCTGCAAAGCGATTACACTTTACTGCCGCTATTAGTGTGGCAGCGATTGCAGCTGCTTTTATAGACGGCTCCTCTGCATGATCAAAAATGGCCTTCATCTTATTAGCAACGACCTCTGCATAGGAAAAGCTATAATTTCCAATCGCTGACTCAATTATCTGTCTGTAGGAAACTAGGACGCGATGGAGGGATGGCGACAGATGCCTAGCCAGCACAGGCAGTACTTCTCTGGGAATGCGATCAAATTGCTCGATGAATGTCTCTGGCTCGCCTGCAAATCGAAGAAGAACAACCATAAGCTTTTCGAGATTTTCCGTTTGATACTGCCCCCGCTCTGCAAGACCAGTTATCTCCTGGATGATAAGCTCGTATTCTTGATCGGGGCTAGCTCCAGGTGACTTCGAGGAGACATAGCTCAGGACCGCGTCTAACAAGCTTCCAACTGATTGGTATCGATTATCGGGCTGCTGTTGCGTTGCTTTCTCAATGATATAGGTCAAACCAGAAGGAATTTTGCTTCGCTCTATTAGCGCAGGTGTCTCCTTTGTGAGCATTTCATACAGTGTTTTTCCCAACTGATAGACGTCTGTCCTTGCATCCGCACCGCGGCTCCCACCGGGTATTAGTTGCTCAGGCGCACAGTACACACGGGTACCCAGAAAAGCTGCTGTTTGAGTGAGAGTGGTAGTATCTCTAGGATCTAACTTTATCAAGCCGAAATCCGAGATAACCACATTTCCATCCATCATTCGCATAATGTTATCTGGCTTGATATCTCTATGGGTGCCCCCTGCATTGTGAATTGCTTGTACTCCCAAGCAGATTTGTTTGAATATATTTAGCGTCTCCTCTTCAGATAGTCCCTTAATGATTTCAGCAGAAATCGATTGTTGAGCGAGGGGCATCGTGAAATACGCAGGCAAATAATCAGTATTTTGAGAAATGACCTGCATTACATGGGGGTGATTGACGCTGGCCATGAATCGAACTTCTCTTGCGAAGCGCTTAATCATTGAATCGTCATCCGAAAAGCAAAGCTTCAGGGCCACCACTTCTCTCGCTGGTACAGTCTCCACCTGATAAACGACACCCATCCCCCCTGCCCAATACAGGCAAGAATGTGATACTTGGAATCTATGATCTCACCCGGCTCGTACACTTCTAAAAGCCTACTGTGTATTGTCTAGCTAGAGCTATGTACCAAGTATCATGTTCTTTATCAGGCTGCAACTTAAGAGGGTTTGAATAAGGTCTCAAGAATCGTTACGTTGCGGGAAAGAGGAAAGGCGTCAGGAACCATTTCGCGCAGCCTGGTAGCTTCTGCGGGAGCGATGCTTTCGTCGTAGTCCAGGCTCCCATTAAGAAAACAGGATGCGCATCTTCTCCCATCCATTGAGGCAAGAGATGCTCAATGCGCTCCTTTAGAAGTGCCCTTGCGGAACAAGAAAAGGGGACAGGGAACAAGAAAAGGGGACAGGCTACTTTTCTAAGTCCTCAAATCCCCTAGCGCGGCCGAACGCCGATGCGATGATCAGCACGTGAAGACGACCATGAAGGCTGCTCGCCAGACCGCAACTCTTCTCAACGCCTCCGCCGCCGCCCGCCAGCAGTCTTAACTATCAACCCCCAAACACTCCCTTGCTTTCGCGGCGCACCGTGCCGCCCCGATAGGTGCTGCACTCCTCACGGTTTCCATCCGGACAGCACGCAGCGCTGAGCGACCAGCGGGACGAAGCTCGGGACATCCTCCGACACTGCTGTCATGACCGTATCAGCCAGTCGGGGGTCCTCAAAGCACTCGTACACGTCGTCGAGAAATCCCCCGCGCAACAACGGATCATGCAAAAAGGCCTGTCCGTGACCAGCCACGACTTCCAAGGGATATTCGCTGACGACAATGCGTTCGAAGCCGAGCTTGTGCAGCCAGCCACGACCTTCTTCAGCAGACGGTCGTTCAGCGATATAGGCTTCAAGCCGACGTCGTTCGGTGCGTAACTGCCGCACCGCCATTTCCTGATCAACTCGCCGCCACAGCGAATCGAACGTGCCAAGCGATGGAAACGTCACGACGATTTGCCCGCCCGGTTTCAGGTGTGCTGACAAACCCTCGAGCGTCGCAAAGCGATCGGGACGGAAGAACATGACCGACAGGTTCCCAGTGATTCGATCGAAACTGGGCAGGTTTGCTGGCAGCGAGCGCACATCAAGACACTGGAAACTTAACCACCGGAGCTGATCCCCTTGAATCATCCTCGCACTCGCCACCTGACGCGCATTGACATCGATCCCCAGCACCTGTCCGGAAGGACCGACATGCTCGGCAAGATAGAAGGCAGGAATTCCGTGCCCCGAAGCCACATCCAAAATCGTCGCTCCTGTAAACAGATCCAGGTGCTTGAGCAACGATTCGGCGAACGGCGTCGACCAGTAATCATGCTTGGGAAGAGACCACGCCCCCATGGCAGCCCTTTCATAATGATCCGGATAGGTGAGAGCCGGCTCGTAACGAAGGTTTCAACGATATGCAGAGGATGCGCCTATGCATGCCTGCGATGCAACAGATTCGCGGAGGGGAAGATAAAGGGGTCCAGCCTGAAAGACGCTCAATGCCTGTCCTCTACTCCTTCCTTACCTTGCTCAGTGGTCCGGTTTAATTTAATCTGCCGTGATGGGACGACGATACGATCATGTTGATGTAAGAGTGCGTAGTCTGAACAAGGTCCGTGAATTTTACAGGACCATCTTGCCGGCGCTCGGATTCACGCACAAGGTAGACCTCGATGGCTGGCTACAGTTCGAAGCCGCCGATCATGTCGAGGCGAGGGAGTTTTTCGGCGTCACGGAATCCGCCAGCCATGTTCCGAACGAGTGCCGCATTGCGTTCTGGGCCGAGAGCACAAACGAGGTCGACAGGCTTGCAGATATCGTTATCCGAGCAGGTGCTCGCAATGTCGAAGGCCCTGGTTACGATGAAGGCCTAGGATACTACGCGGTCTTTTTCGAAGATCCCGATGGCAATCACCTTGAGATTTGCCATCGAGAAGAAGGATCCAGATGACTGTACCCGAGACAAGAAAAGGGGACAGACAAGAAAAGGGGACAGGCTAGTTTTTCAGCAGCATCGGACGACGAACCATCAGAAATAAGAAGCCTGTCCCCTTTTTAGCCCCAGTTAAGGAAAGGAAGTCGGTATGGCTAAGCTCGTGTTCGGAATGAACCAGTCCCTGGATGGCTACGTCGATCATATGGCGTTTGCGCCAGGCCCCACCCTCTTCCGCCACTTCATCGAGGAGGCTCAGGGGCAGGCAGGCAGTGTGTACGGGCGCCACATGTATGAAATCATGCGTTACTGGGACGACGATCATCCTGAATGGAGTGCAGATGAACATGCCTTCGCGGCGGCGTGGCGGAACCAGCCGAAATGGGTCGTCTCGCGCTCGTTGAAGTCGGTCGGCCCGAACGCCAGGCTTGTTGGGGATGATATTGAGGGCGCGATCCGCAAGCTGAAGGTCGAGTGCGACGGGGAGATCGAGGTTGCCGGGCCGAACTTGGCGCGAAGCCTCACCGAACTTGGCCTGATCGATGAGTATCGCATCTACCTGCACCCCGTCGTACTTGGTCACGGCAAGCCGTATTTCGCGGGACCCCGGCCGCGACTTCGCCTTATGACGAATGATCGGATGGGCGAAGATGTGATCAGATTGACCTACGTTCCTGCGTAGCCAAGAAAAAAGGGTTGGACGCCGACGCGATGATTGAGCATTTCGCGGCGGTAAGCCGCCCGGCGGTATGAAGCCTATCTTCTCAGCTAGTTTGATCACAGTATGGAAAACGGATGTTTATCCGACTGCATACAATCTGGGCCGCGAGTGGTACGGCCAATCGCAGAGGGATGGAGAGAGCAATAGAGGTGAGCAATAGCAAATCATGGAGACCAATCGTTCCGCGCATGTGCCTCATCAAATCCATCATTGTCGCCTCTAACTCCCTGCGGCTGACCGAACGAGGTCCTGCTGCCTTTCTCTCCCGCACCCTCTGTTCTGTGCGGTCACTCAGTACGTCGACGGCATGCAGAAAAGGTTCATGTGGAGTTGGTGAGTCTTTTCTTGACAGCAAAATGCTGGTTTCGAAGACAAGAAAAGGGGACAGGCTACTTTTGTAACTCCTTGGTTATTTGAAAAACGGAGTCAGGAACTATTTTCCGGCGCATGGCCGCTCGCGTCTTCTCCGTGAACTAGACGTGATGGACGAGAAAAACTAGAATAGCCACACTTGTGAGCCGAAAACTCGAACTGATTCGTGAGGAAAAGCTCTTCCGCCTTCTACCGGGCAGGACGAAGCATAGCCGGCTGGAAGCGAGCGGAGTCGCACTCGTCGACGACACCACTGCGCTAGTTGTGTTCGACAATCTCAATCAGGTGGCGCGGATCAATCTTTCCCTCAAGCACCACGCGACTAACACGCTTCTACCCGCCCCAAGCTTAGGATCGGGATTCGAGGACATCAGCATCGACCAACGACACCGTAGAGTGTTCTGTCAGGTCGAGTCAGTGGAGGACTTCGATGGGCTGCTCCGAGGATTTGTGGCTGAATATGATGAAGGCGCGCGCTTCATCCGCTGTACCCGGCTGCCTTCCCCGCTGACAAAGCACAACAAGGGCTTCGAAGGTCTCGCCCACATGTGGCGCGGCCGCAGGGAATACCTGTATGCGCTCTGTGAGGCCGGTCACAACGGCAAGGGTCGCATCGAAGTTTTCGTTCGCGCCCGGGATGGTGGCTGGAAGGCCTCGCACCGGATCCTACTGCCCCCAAAGGCTGAGTTCGAGGACTATGCGGCTCTCGCATATCGCGACCGCCGGCTTGCCGTGGTCTCGCAGGCCTCCGCCCGCCTGTGGGTCGCTCAGATCGATGAAAAGGCCCGAGCAGTGACGCCTGAGTCGGAGGCCGTCTACCGCTTCCCTAGCAAGAGCTATGGCAACGTTGAAGGCATTGCGTGGCTCGACCGGCACACCCTTGTGGCTGTCTCCGACCGGAAGAAAAAACGGCAGCCCGGTCGTTGCTCAGACAAGGATCAAAGCATCCATCTTTTTCGGATCCCCGCGAGATAGCCGCGCCATCACATACAAGCGTCCTCAGAAAACGCTGCGCTAGCGCCCGGACGCCGAAAACTTCCTCATCGCCGCCGCCGGCCATCCCCGCCGGCAATCGGATCCGACTCCCCTCTCCGCTCAGCAAACGTATAGATACGCTTCTGCCATTGCGCTACACTGTCGGACCTACGCGCATAAATGTGCTGGGCCGTCACATCGGAGACTATCACCATGCCTGCTACTTCCGTCAGTCACGCAGCAATTCCACCTCATGCGCAACTGGTGCAAATGGCCACGGCGCATTGGGTATCTCATATCCTCTATGTTGCCGCCAAGCTGAGTCTCGCCGACCACCTGGCTAGCGGACCGAAGCGCGTTGACGAATTGGCAACGGCCACGAAAACCCACGCGCATTCTCTCGGCCGATTGCTGCGAACACTCGCACACCTCGGACTCGTTACGGAACACGGAACCCAATTCACCTTGACACCGCTCGGTGAAGCGCTCAAGACCGGCGCTCCGGGCGGAGCTCGTTCGGCAACGCTCACGCTGGCGAGTCCGTGGATGACGGGCGGATGGGAACGCTTGATGGAATCGGTTCAGACCGGAAGATCCGGCTTGGAACAAGCCCTGGGCATGCCTATTTTTGACTGGCTGGCCCAGCACCCCGATGAGGCTTCACTCTTCAGCGAGACGATGGTCAGTTTCCATGGCGCCGAACCCGCGGCGGTGGCCGCTGCGTACGATTTCGCCAACATGACGGCGATCGTCGATGTCGGCGGAGCGACCGGCAATCTGTTGGCAGCCATTTTGGACAAGTATCACGGATCACGCGGCATTTTGTACGACCTTCCACATGTCGTGCGTGATGCCCCAAAATTAATTCAGGCACGCGGTCTTGCTGATCGCGTCACCGTCATGCCCGGCAGTTTCTTTGAGCGAGTGCCTGAAGGAGGAGATGCGTACCTGCTCTCACACATCATTCACGATTGGAGCGAGGAGCAGTGCCTCACGATCCTAGGCCATTGTCGGCGCGTCATGAAGCCGACCGCCCGTGTGTTGATTATCGAGATGGTGTTACCGGCCGGCAACGTCCAGCACCCGGGAAAGATGCTCGACATGATGATGCTCGTCGGACCAGGCGGCCAGGAACGAACTGAACCTGAATATGGCACCCTGCTGAATAAAGCGGGACTTCGACTGACCAAAGTCGTACCGACGGATTCAGCGGTGAGTGTCGTAGAGGCCATGATCAAATAGACCAATCACCGACGCGGTGAGTCAGCACATGAAGACGCCTAGCGAGGACGCGCGCCAGACCGACGCGCTCCTCATGCCGCCGCCGACCGCTCCCGCAAGCAGTCTTATCAGACGACTTGATCACGATCACATCCAACTTCCAATTCATCCTCGTTTCGCTAGTCTAGAGGGGAGGTTCCTATGATCGCTGTCATGGTGCGGTTCCAGTACGACACGGAATTCAACGAGGCACATCTACAGCAGATCGCCGAAGGGGCTCGCAGCAAGTTTCAAGGCATGCCGGGTCTTCGGTCTAAGGCCTTTACCGTTGATGCAGCCAGGCGCCAAGCTCTCAACTTTTACATGTGGGAGTCAGAAGACGCGGCACGGAAGTTTTTCTCGCCTCAAATGATTGATGCGGTCGCTAAAATCTACGGCGTTCGGCCGAGTATCGATTATCTGAAGCTTGCCACTCTCGTTGAAAACCCGTCATCGGTTTAGGAGAGAGAAACGGGGCCAAGATAAGGGACAGGCTTCTTTTCCGCCGTCTTCGACGGCCGTCCCCGTCTCCGCAAGGTTGATTCCAACCCTAGTGCGGCAGCCGTAGCCGTTTGCCACGCCTCTTCCCCGAACCGTTGCTGTCGATTGACGCAGAGGCGTAGTTTCGTGAGTTCGTGCTCGAAGAGCGGCTGATCAATCCATTCAAGCCAATTCTTCGGCGTCTCGATGGGTATCGGATCGCTGAGCTGCGGGAACCGCAAGCTGGACCACGGCCAATCCATCACGCAGTCCGCAAGCCCCGATCGGACCGGATTACGCAGTACATACCTCATGACAGTGAGAAGATGCGCATCTTGCTGGATCGGGAAACTCTTGAACCTCCCCTGCCACACATGTCCATGCGTTCGATAATGTCGGTGATATCGCCGTACATGGCTGGTCATCCACCACTGCATGGACGAACTGAGAACCGCTTCAGCGGCCGGCTGCACAACCACATGGAAATGGTTGGGCATGACGCACACGCTCAGAACCTTGACGGGGAATTTCTCTCTTGCCCGAGCAAGCAACGCGAAGAAAGCGGAATAGTCACCATCTTTGTGAAAGACCGCCGTCCCACCATTTCCTCGATTTAAAACGTGATAGGCATATCCACCCACTTGTCCACGCGGGATTCGAGGCATGGAGGCGGACAGTATGGCAACCACCATTTTCGATGCAAGACAAAGTAGCCTGTCCCCTTTTTGAGCCTCTTGTCCCCTTTTTGAGCCTGTGGCTCGCTACCACTTTTATTTAGAACCTTTCTCTGACGGCTTCGACAAACCAGTAGTAGCGACAGCCGAGCATTCAATAGAAGACCTATGGTCCGGTCTCGGCTATACGGAGTTGACAGTATTCGCATGGCGCAGTCATATCATTTCCTGCAGCAGATAGTAGGAGCTGACTCCGTAGATCGCTCCGACTCATTGAAGGGCAGCTATCTAATGAGGGAGGCGGACATGCACGAAGAATCACGCAAACAATCGGACCGTGATCAATCCTTGTCGAGGCGAGGATTGCTTATAAGGGCTGGGTTAATGAGTGTTGGAGCTTTGCAAGGATCCGGTCTTGTGAATGGTTTGACCTCAGACGGGCTGGCAGAGGAACACCAGGACTGGGTGTACCGGGTCCAACGATCTCAGGATTCACCAAGCATGGGTGAATTGATGAATATTCTTAGAACTCAACCGGGCGGGGCTGATGCCCTTGAAAAGGCTCGTCGTGGAGGGGCCAATATTCCAGGAGAAAATCCGAGCTACCCGAAATTGGGGAAAAGTCCCGATCCTGTTCCGTCTCCGAACTTTTCGGTGAAATTTTCATTGGGGCACCTGAAGGAAGGAGAAAATCTGATGAGGTTTCAGCAGGTATCCATTCTGGAGAATGGAACCGTCAGGCTTCTCAAAAGTATGGATAACGGAAACTTTACGCCCTCAGGTTTTGGGGCCTCAGGCACGCCTGAGGTCTTTATTCAATTTAGACCGCCTGCCGACGGATGGTATCTCTTTAATCTGCGAGGTGTAATTGACGCCTATTGGCAAGTGTCCGCCGCGCTCAGATGGAGTTACTCGCTCTCGGGCGCCGAGCCTATCCAAACATGGACATATGGAAAGAGTCGTCAGCCAGGCATCCGATCGTTCCCCGCAGTGTTTTGGTATAGCCCGACCAGCGCTCCCACCTCACCCCCCAGATTGCAGTTTTCCTTATCAGAGACCTATCTTGACTTTGTGGATGCAATGGTGGCTTGGATTCCATATGTTTCGCAGTCCAAGAAGTAGGAGTCACAGACGCTGAAGAGATCGGAGCCCTTGCGCATTTCTCTTGAACATCGTCATAGCACGCAGACATTGATGACGAACGACCACGAAGAAAGGAGCCCACGATGAACCAGGTTCCTCTAATGACTACCGATGAACACGCGCAAATGTCCCGTCGAACGTTTTTCAGAAAAGCCGGCTTGATTGGGATTGGGGTATCGTTGATGGACCTGGCACCCAAGGTCTTGTTACCAAGCGCCCGAGCAGAGAGAACACTCGCATCGAGTTCTCAGTCAGATCCGCAAACGACGCAATCCAGACTCAGGACTCGCACAGAGTTATTGACGATTCTCCAAGGTCACCCCGGTGGGGCTCAGGCTATTGAGACAGCGCGTAGGCGAGGAGCAAACTTCTCTCTGGGAACCAATCCGACCCAACCACCACAGGTGCAGGGCACCCCACCCGTGACTTTATTTAGCTTCTCACTTTTGCTTGTTCCGGGACAATTGCAAGTAGGACAGAGCTGGGTCATGTTTCATGTGGTGGACATCCTCAAGAATTCGGCGATAAATCTCCGCGTTTCCAGCACCAAGTCATGGGCTTCCTTTCAAATCGATTTCCCTAAGAATGGCTGGTATCTATTGAACATTGAAGGACTTCAAACTTCTGGTGGAGCTATTTCAGCCAGGTTGGTCAAGAACGAGCAAGGCGGGCCAATAGTTCAAACGTGGTCGTACCCGTCCGTTCCCGGTACGAGCGAGCAAAAACCCATTCACCGATCGTTCCCTGCAATGTTTGAATACACAGGAGGAACAAAGGGTGCGATCTTATATCTCGATAATGGCAGTTTTTCCTTTGTGCAATTTAGTGCAGAATCCCTTTAGGCTAAATACACGAGGTTGAATGGCGCAAGAAAAGGGGACAGGCTACTTTTCTAAGTGCTCAATCCCCTACCCGCACTCGGACTTCGACGCGATGATTCTGCATCGCCGCAGCGCTTGAGAGAAGCCAGCTTGTCCAATTACCGATCCCGTCGAAAGATGATCGTTGAGGCGTTTTGCATCCGCTGTCCATTTTCAGATTTTCCCGTATACGTGATGGTTCCCCCTGAAAAGATTGCACCGGCAGGACACTTCTGTGCCCCGAGTGTCACATCTGTTAACTGAACGGCTTTCGTCTTGAGCCTGCCCCTCTGATCAGGCAGCAAATTTTGTTCTTCTGCAACTTTATCGAGCGCAATGTTTGTGGTGATACGGCCCGCTATACAGGTGTAGTGCCCTGAACCTCCTACACTCGTATAAGAAATGCCGCTGTCATGATCTTCGGCAATCAATGTCAATTGAATATTCTGCCCCTCCTGGACTTGCACGGTCTGACCACTTCGTGTAACCCGGCTATCCGCTATCCCCCATTGGATCGCAGGCGGATTCGTATCGGCATTGCGGGGGTCCGCTGATTTGCACGCTGACCCCAGAAGCGAACATGCACACAGGCACGCACACCATCGAATCACTCTAGACGATGCCATTCCTAAGCTCATCCTGGCTTTCTCCTCCCTCACTGAGAACATCTTCCCTACGCAATAAGGACAAACGAAAACCTCTCCACCTGGGATGAGGTTATAGCGCCAGACTTCCATATAAGACAACAAAAGAGACAGGATAGTTTTCTACACTGCTTCCCTGCTAGGAGCATCGTATGCGATCCGCTTTCTTGCTTTACAGCCTAGTCGAGTGACTGGCCTATGGAACGTCCAAAAGACTGGACGATGGGATTGTGAGTGAAAATTGCCGCTGATAGAATACCCCCCAAGAGTCCTGCCCGCTTCATCACCGCGTGTGGTTTGCTTGATGGATCCTTCATTTCGGCCCTCTCGAGAACAACTTTCGGCACTGTTGGCCATCAGTCGTCTTCTGACCTCCTCGGTCGATCTTCCGTCCCTACTCAAACTGATTGTCACCTCGGTGACAGAACTTCTTGAATGTGAAGCGAGCAGTCTGTTCTTGATCGATGCAACAGGCGAACAACTCATACTCAGCGTAGTGACAGGCCCGGTCGGCGGTGAAATCAAGGAACTTCGCATCGACGTTGGTGAAGGCATCGCAGGATGGGTTGCGAAGAATCGAAAGAGTCTGATCGTCAATGACGCCAAGCATGATCCCCGGTTTTCTCCAGCTGTGGACAAAGCAACAGGGTTTCAAACCCGTTCAATTCTTGCCGTGCCTTTGATGGATCACGGACAAATTGTGGGCG
This sequence comes from Nitrospira japonica, assembly GCF_900169565.1. Lineage (NCBI taxonomy): Bacteria > Pseudomonadati > Nitrospirota > Nitrospiria > Nitrospirales > Nitrospiraceae > Nitrospira > Nitrospira japonica. The sequence goes on from NZ_LT828648.1 coordinate 3,491,407, forward strand.
TGCTTGAAATACTCAACACGGCCAAGGCCAAACAGTTCGATCAATCGGATGTGGACCTTTTGTCGGCGTTTGGGTCATACGCCTCCGTGGCATTGAGGAATGCCGGGTTATTGGCCACGATGCGAGAGGAAAGCCAGATACTCAAGGGGTCGGCAGACGAACGGTATCGGACACTGATTGTGGAAAGCCCTCGTATGCATGAGGTAGTGGACACGTTACGAAGAGCAGCCCGGAGCAATAGCACGGTATTGTTGCTGGGAGAAAGCGGCGTGGGAAAGGAAATCCTGGCTCGATCCGTCCATAACTGGAGTCCTCGGGCGAGTAAACCATTTGTGGCCGTCAACTGTGTTGCATTGTCGGATCAATTGCTTGAAAGCGAATTGTTCGGGCACGAGAAAGGCGCCTTTACCGGCGCCCACCAACAAAAGAAGGGCTTGTTGGAGGTCGCTCAAGGCGGAACGATCTTTCTCGATGAAATTGGCGATATGAAGCCGAATCTGCAGGCGAAGTGGCTTCGCGTCTTGCAAGACCGGGAATTTGATCGTGTAGGAGGGACACAACCCATCAGAGTGGACGTTCGGGTCATCGCAGCAACAAATCAAGACCTGAAGGAGGCCATCAAAGACGGCCGATTTCGGAAAGACTTGTTCTTTCGCTTGAACGTCGTCACCGTGACGACTCCGCCTCTGCGTGAGCGACGGGATGACATTCCAGCGCTTGCGAGGTTTTTTGTTGGCCGGTATGCCAAAGACATGAAGCGTCCACACGTGTCCATTGATCCAAAGGCCATTGAAGCGCTGCGTCAATATGACTGGCCAGGAAACGTGCGCGAACTGGCCAACGTCATCGAACGAGCGGTGGTTCTCGCAAGCCGGGATGTTATTTCTGTGGATGACTTGACCCTCGAGGCAATGGAGCCGAATGCCCGACCCACGGAAGAACTGATGGACCTTCCGTTCCACAAGTCGGTCGAGCACTTTAAACGCATGCGGTTACAAACGGCTATTGCCAAAACCAGGGGAAGCAAAACCAAAGCTGCTCAGGCTCTCCAGCTTCAGCCGACCTACCTCTCTCGCCTATGCAAGCAAATGGGAATTTCATAATCTGCGACGTGACCCCGTGGCTCAAGGAATTGATACCCGCCAATTCCATGATGGAACCTTATCTGATTTCGTAAGATATTATCTGTTCGGATAGTCATACAGACACCTCGCCGCTGGCTTCTCTGATCTCACCCCTCGGCTCTGATCCTTCTCAGATGACCAGACTTCATCCGGTGATTCGGTGATTTGATGTGGGATTCTCCATTGAATCCCACTCCTTCCCCTATGCTCCTTGTTCCAACTCACCATCAATGAATGTTTGCTCGTGCTGACGTTGTGCGAGTGGCATGGCAGTTGCGCATAGGACGAAGCAACTGCAGCAGAAGGCTCAGCATTCTAACCAGGAGGGATTGCCATGAAGACACTTGCCAACATGAATGTGGTTTCGAGAAAAACGCAGCAGGGACTGGTCAAGAAGTTCACGAGACCGGCCCAGTTGGTTTTTGTATTGGGGGTGGGATTGAACTTGTTGGGGTGTGGAGATGGGGGCGACGGCGCAGTTTCTGCACAACAGGGAACAGGCACGGCTTTCGTTGCGCCGACCGTGTTCCAGGCTGCCGGACCAACCGTTGCCTCGATTCAAAACACCGTCGATCAGTACAGGACTGCTCTGGGAGCAACAAACAATGGCAATACGCCCGGGCCGCTTCCCACGAACAGTGGTCACCGTGAAATCAATTGGGACGGTGGAGGCGTCGATACGACAACGGCGCCAGTCACGCCATTCACCACATTCCTGAATACGCGCGGCGCCCAGTTCACCACGCCGGGCACAGGGCTTTCGCAGGCTCCCCCTTCTGGCGGGCCCCAAGGCGGCCTGGCGACGCTCTTCAACAATCCAAGCTACGGCACCATCTATAACACGTTTAGCCCTTTGCGACTGTTCACTCCAGTGGACAGCAATATCACCGAGGCGCTGTTCTTCGTACCAGGTTCCAATGGAACTGTGCCGGCAAAGGTCAGCGGTTTCGGCATCGTGTTCACGGACGTTGACCTGCCCGACGGGAGCGGGCCTAGCAATACGAACGGAGGCCGCAAGGCCAGCACCCAAATCGAGTGCTTCGGCATCAATGGAGAGCTCCTCTTCAGTAATGTTGCTCCGGCCTCGCCGGGAGATGGAAACCTTTCCTTCATCGGTATCGTCTTTGCCGACGCGCGAATCGCCAAAGTCCGGATCACGAGCGGCGATGCCGCGCCAGGGCCCAATGACGATGGGACACATGACATCGTCATGATGGATGACGTCCTTTATGGCGAACCGCAGCCAATACACCCGTAACCGATGTCGGCATGCCCCACGGGATCGATTGATCTTGTGGGGCATTCGCTCTAATAATAGAGGCAGCTTGCGGTACTCTATCAAGGAGATTGCCATGGCTGTCGCCGCGTCACGCTGGGCCGGATCCGGGTTTCTCCGATGCCCATTCCATGTATCGTGGAGGACGCTCGCAGCGATCATTGTGTGCACGTGGAGCCTGGCAATCTCTGGACAGGTCTTCGGCGGTGAGTCCGCACCCGCGATCCTCGGCGTGTTGGCCGGAGAGGTCACGATTATCCCGCCGGAAGGAGGGGACGCGAAGCCGGTATCAAACGGCATGACCGTCGCCGTCGGGACTAGAGTACAGACGGGCAAGAAGTCCACCGCGCTGGTCACGTTCCTGGACGGGAGCACCCTCACGGTCCAGCCCGAATCAGATGTTGCAATCAAGCAAGCGGACATCGGCAAGACACGAGCGCGTGTGACCGTCGGAGTCAACGTGGGCACCGTCTGGGCCCGCATTGTCAAACTCGTCGACCCGGAATCGTCGTTCTCTTTGCAGTCGAACACGGCGACGGCGACCGTGCATGACGGTTTGATCGGCTCCCGTCAAGAGCCGGACAACACCTTCACGTGCTGGACCAGAGCCGGCGATCTCTGGGTGCTCGAACCCACCGGCCGTGTCAGGGCCATATTGAAACCGGGTCAGATGGAGACAGTGAAGGCCGGGGCCCCAGCGAACCCGCAGGCGTTTTTTTCCAATCACAGCGCCTTGCGGATCGAGACACCGGTCTCCGTACTGCCGGTCATCCTGATGCCGGACCGAGCCAGGATGGCGGGCTTTACCGACCCGGACACGGACGTGAACCAGGTTTTCGGGTCCTATACAGGGCTGGACGGCGAAGGCCATCGGGTGGTGGAAGTGCCAGCGGGCGTGCCGGGACCCTTTACCCTGATTCTTCAGGGAGAACAGGACGGGCCGTTTCTGATCCGCATCGGTGCGCTCTACAAGGGCGTGCCTGTCGACCAACATCAAGTGAGTGGCACATTGCAACGGGGCGCTCGGCTCGCGGCCCAGCTCACACCGCAGCTGGAAGGCATGACCAACGACGCAAAAACCGCAAAGGTGTCGGGCGTCATGATCGGACCGCTGGAATCCACGAACATGCAGCTCCCCGGCAAGGTCAGAGTTTCGGAGAATCCTTCAACACATCCTGCTCCAGCAGCTCATAGACCCTGATGGGCTCGTCACGCCCTCTCAGCGTCACCTGATCGATCGGCCGATAGACGAACCGGTCCCCCGCGGCATTCCGCGTAGCGTCGGTCGTCAGCACGTGCGTGCCAAATTCCTTGTTTAGGTTTTGCAGGCGAGAAGCGACATTCACTGCATCTCCGATGACTGTGTAGGCCAGCCGTTCCCGCGAACCCATGTTCCCGACCACCATGGGACCGGTATTGATGCCCACCCCGATATCCAGAGGCGGTAGGCCGTGCTGCGACCACGATGACCGAAGTCCGTCGATCTCGCGGACCATGTCGAGTGCCGCCTGACAGGCAAGAGCCGCATGATCCGGCTGCTCTCGAGGAGCATTCCAGAAGGCCATGACTTCGTCTCCAATATATTTGTCAAGCACACCGTCGTGACGGAAGATGATATCCGTCATGGCCGTCATGAAATCGTTCATGAAGGACACCACGAGGTGCGGCTCCATGGAGCGAGACAGCGTTGTGAATCCACGAAGGTCGCAGAACAGCACCGTCATGACCCTGGTTTCTCCTCCGAGCGTGACCTGTCCCGGCTGTTGCAGCACCCACTGGCTGATCGAAGGCGAGAGATAGCGGGACATCAGGTCCTGAACCAGTTGCCGTTGACCCTGCTCGAAAAAAATCCGGTAGCCTTGAGTGGCCGTGAACCCCAGGAGCACCGCAGCTGGCGGATAGACCATATTGAGGAGCAGACCTCTATCGAACGACATGCTGGCGCCGACGAGATAGAGGAACAACGATGCCGCCAGGCCGCTAATTCCGTTAAGCGGGCGCGCGGCGACGGCAAAGATGGCCCCCGTCAATGCGGCGGCATAGATCAGTAAGACGGTCGTCGTCCGGGACGAGGGCAGCAAATATCGTTCAGCGAGTAATGTGTCGACGGCGCTCGCCTGGACTTCTACACCCCACATGCGGGTCGTGGATGTCGTCGGCGTGGCAAACTCATCAATACCGCGAATGGTCAGACCCAGCAGCACGATCTTGTCCCGGACGAGACTCTCGTCGAATGATCCGTTGATGACGTCCACAAACGGTATGATCGGAAAGCCTCTGCTCACCCCTGGAGATGACGGCGGACCGGAATAATTGATCAGCATCCGTCCGTTGTCGAGCACCGGGATCGTCCTGCCGGCTGCATAGATTGTGGCGCTCGTGGGGTCTTGATCCAGTATATTGGCTCGTCGGATGAAGCGGGAGATGATCGCAAGCGAAAGGGAAGGAATCACCTCCTCGCCCGACTCCAGCACGAGCGGAAGGCTACGGACGACGGTATCACGATCCGTCGTGACATTGACGGATCCCTCGGCCACGGCCGCGGCCGCAATGCGCGGCGTAGCCCGGACGAAGACGTCAAAGACCTGGACGACGCCAGGGCGGGGGTGAAAGACGCCCGGGCCCTGGCCCTCCACGGGAAAGACGACGTTGCCGGCGCGCGAGATGGCGTCAATCAGGCCGGAGTCCTCCGCTCCGGGAGCATCGAAAAACAGGTCGAGGGCAATGACACGGGCGCCTGCAGACCGCAACCGGTCGACCGCCTGTGCATAGAGCGCCCGCGACCATCCAACGAGAGGCCCGTGTCGGGGCAGCAGCTCTCGATAGCTCCGTTGGTCGATGCCGACGATCACAATGGATCCGGAGAAACTTTCGTTCTGATCGGTGAACAGAAAGTCGGTGCCGCGCAATTGAGCGTTGGCGAATAGCCCACTGAGAAACGCACCGGTTAAGAGACTCCCCACCAGGAGCGAGAGAAAGGCAGCGACGGCAAATTGCTTCAGGCTGGGTGCTGGCATCGCGCCATTTTAGAAAACCAGCCCCGTCCGATCAATCGGGGGACTTGATCGGTTCAACCGTCTCAGCTAGAAGACGATGCTTCCGCAAGCTATAGATGGATAAAAACCTGAGTAATTGGCCCCCAGATGAAAGGAGCAGAAGACAGATGATCACTCACCTTTCAGCACAAGCTTCAACGATCGGGTCGGCCCTGCTTGCCGGGTGCGTCCTTGTCATGCCAATGGCGCTGGCATCGGCAAAAAGCAGCAAGTCGTCCGTGGTGGTTGTGGACGCCACACAGGGGCCGGTGCCGTCAGTACAGGCAGAAGCCGTCCGCTTAAAACAGGCTGGCGCTGAGTCGGTCCATGTCAAACTGGAGAACATTTCCGAACTTCACGATCCCCAACTCATTCCGCTTATCGAAGGCGAAGTGCAGGATATGCTCGCGAAAAATGGCTTCTCGCCAAAACAGATCTCATTCGAGCGGTGTCCCAAGAGCTGCCCTCGTTAGGAAACGGCATCGCGTGACGGAACATGGATTCCTTCGCGCCGGCGTGAGGACGAGTGGGCTTATCGCTTCTTGGCAGGAGGATACTTGGTAAACGCTTCCGCGACTCCGTCCTTGACGAGCTGCATATTCTCCTCCGATTCACTCTCCAGTGTGCTCACGATCCTGGCACGCCACACCAATTCATTCTTGGAGGATTCCGCCAGGTCCACAACCAATGTCCCCTCCTCATAATCATAGGTGGTCACACCACCGCCATAATACCCGGCACGCCAGCCGTATCGTGGCCCATAGGGGCCGGTGCTCTCGATTTGCTGTTTCTCTTTCACACCGACCCACAAATGCACCAATAGGTCAGGACGAGCGTCCAGGCCTACCCGATGCAGACCTTTTGCGGTCATCTGTTCAGCCACCACCCCTTCGATCTGCTTCCGAAGAATCGCATTATTCAGCAGACCTCCCTGATCCGTGTCTGTCAGACCAGTGAACGCAAACGTGCGAAACGCGGTAAAGTCGGCCGTCGGATCCGACGTGGTCTGAACATTCGGCCCGGTACAGCCTGCGGCCGCCAAGAGCCACACACAGACGATCAAGATTCTCATAGTATTGGTCTCCATTGACGAGGGGTCGCGCGACGCATGATCGCAGAACATGTCAATTCATGCAAATAGTCGCTCATGCGGGAAGATAACGGAGCCGCTTGAATCGCCGAACCAGCGCAGCGGATAATAGCTTTGGACCGACCGGCGCCTGTGGCCGGCCATCTATTTATTTATCTTGTTGAGATAAAGGAGGCGAGCGTCATGGCATTACTGATCACCGCCGAATGTATCAACTGCGGAGCCTGTCTGCCGGAATGTCCGAACGAGGCCATCTTCGAGAATCGCAGCGACGCGGAAGCGAAGGGGCATCATGTGGGCGACGATCAGGGAGTGGGAGACGGCATCTATGTGATTACCCATGATCGCTGCACCGAGTGTGTCGGCCATTTTGACGAACCTCAATGCGCGGCGGTCTGTCCAGTCGACAACTGCTGCATCTCCGATCCTGCCTACCCGGAAACAACGGATGTCTTGCTGGAAAAGGCAAAGACACTCAATCCTGACAAAGCCATCGATCCGGCAAAAGTGTGGAGCGGCGTGCGGAACTGATCCCGGCTGAAGTACGAAGCGAAGAACCTCTACCTTTCTTGCTTTGGCAGAACCGGAACGATCAGTCATGGCTGATAAAATTCCAAAAGTGATTTCAAGTGCTACCGTCATCAAAGCGTTGGCCAAGGTTTTTGCGTTCCAAGCCATCGAAATCAACCTATTACGGTTGCATGCAGGAATATCCGATGCCAAATGGAAGGCGCTCAAGACCGAAGCCTTCAAGAAAACGTACGCGAAGCAACGCTCCTTTTATGAAGATCGCTTGATGGGTGCGTTCGCTTTGGAGCGTATTTCACAGTCTGAACGTGAGACAAGACTCCTGGAACTCTGGCTCAAACAGAGTGAGGATTCCCCTAAAGACGAACCCTGAACCAGTGCTCTCACCATGAGAGCACTGGCCTTTCCTGTCAGTGCCGTGTCTCCCGTGTCACAGCCCGTGCAAAGGAGATTCGAAGATCGTTCATGAGGACTCTCCAATCGCTCGGGATCGGCTGCATCTTTCTCGCGGTTGCTGCTTGCGGCGGCATCGAGCACCGGGAACCCCTCACGACGGTGGCGACGGTCGATCTATCCCGATATGCCGGTACCTGGCATGAAATTGCGCGGCTGCCCATGTGGTTTCAGCGGCACTGCGTGGATTCAAAAGCGATCTACACGAGTCGTCCCGACGGCACGGTCGGCGTGCACAACGAATGTACGACTGATTCCGGCGGACTTGATCAAGCGGACGGTGTGGCGACCGTAGTCGATCACAATACGAATGCCCGTCTCGCCGTGGTCTTCGACAATTTCTTCTCGCGGCTCTTCGGTTCCTCACGTCAAGGCAACTACTGGATTCTCGATCTTGATCCCGACTATCGCGTTGCGATGGTGGGCACGCCTGATCGCCGATATCTCTGGATCTTGTCTCGTACACCTGACCTTGACGAACCCGCTTACGAGCACCTCGTCGCAAAGGCTCAAGGGCTTGGGTTTCCCGTCGGGGACCTCATCCGGACGAGACGTCCCCTCCATAACCCGTAATCCGTTTCGCGGGAACGCAGAAAGAGGAGCGATTGGGGCAAGAAATGCTAAGGAGAAAGAGGGCCCACGGGAACGTGCAGCCTCTGCTCAAGCCGTCGCTTCCATATATAAGGATTGTGGCTTGTACTCAGAGCCGTCCTCTTTGACCTCGAGGCCGAACGACTGCCAGTCAGGGATCGCGCTGTTATTGAAGCTCCGCACTCGAATATTGCCAAAGCCATTCTCTCGAAGCAGGTGAGCCAGGTTGCATTGGTCATACATCCATTGATGGGTCTCCCCTCTCGCGCGCGCATCTCCTAAGAGAAGATTTTCAAGCGCTCTCCGGAGGAACGGCTGGTGTCTCGTCCCATACGCCTCTCTTCGAACCATTTGTTCAATCATCTCTGAAACGTATCGTTCATGATCGCAAGCCGAACTGGGATCGTCCTTGACCTGTGCGACATGCTGCAAATAGGCACGAGCCAAATACTCCAAGTCCGGGACCACAATTCGGTGAATGCCGCCGGAAACCAAGACTCGTTTGACTTCCTGCAAAAATACAGGAGCCTTGCTCCGGTCTATATGTTCGAACATATGGGAATGGTACACCGCATCGACGCTGCGATCGTGAAACGGCAAGCCCTTCCGAATGTCATGAACCAGAATTGAGCGGTCCAACCCGCGAAGCTTGTTTCGCCTGTCCTCGCCCAGAACGATGGGCGAGCACAATCTAAAAAAATAGTTACTCTTGATCGTCAGATAAATCGACCAATCGATATTGATCGCCTTCGGGCTGGTCTTGGTGCCGCAACCTAAATTTAAGACCTTCATAAAGATCTCATCATTCTCTTACCGGTTGAGGGGTCGCTTGGCGCTTCCGACACTGTGACCGGCTTCAGGAATGCGAAGACGCCCGACAGCGTCTTGGTCGATTGCCACGGGACAAGCTCGTCCGATCAATAACGCCCAGGCTGGCTCCGGCTATACGGATCCATGCTTGAAGCCGGCGGACGTTCGTCGAAACGATACTGGCCCGACTGCGGCGACCGCATATCGAGATTGTGCGAGGGGCGATTTCGATCGGATGGATCATTGGCACAGCCAATGATCATGGCACCGGCCATGAGGGTCAACGAGAGCGTGCAGAGAATGCGAATCATGCTGGACCTCCTTCGTCATGTGGAGTTACTTCATCTTGCCATATCACTCCACGACCCCGATAGTGTTGATGGTGACGGACAAGATAAAGGGACAACTCGTCCCATACAGATGGTGCAATAGCCCTGCCTAGGGGTTTGAACAGTGGGATAGATAGTGTGCGCTGCGTACAATCCACTTTAACCATCACAATCCACTGCATGCTCAGAGGAGGGTTTACTCATGACTGAAGCCGCATCACATGGAAAAGTGATCTCCCTGGAGTACACCGTCAAGCTGGAAGACGGCCAACTGGTGGACACGAATGTGGGACAAGACCCTCTGACCTACACGCAAGGCGCCAATCAGATTATCCGGGGCGTCGAGGCGGCAGTGGAGGGCATGGAGATCGGACAAACCAAACAGGCTATTGTGCCTCCAACGGAAGGCTATGGCGATCGAGACCCAAACGCAGTCCATGAAGTGCCAAAAGAGAAGGTGCCTCAGGAAGCCAAGGTCGGCACCATGCTGCATGGGAAAGATTCGAGCGGCCGTAAGATCCAACCGACTGTATCGGCAATCAAGGACGATACAGTGATTCTAGACTTCAACCATCCGCTTGCGGGCAAGACCCTTCACTTCGATCTGAAGGTGCTGAACATCAGCTGATTGGAAGTGAGTCAGCGCACAACTCCGATTTGTTCCCTGACAAGTCGGACTCATTCTTACGGTTTCGCACAGTGTTCATACACGTATTTTGTGACTCCCATTCAACTCAACCCTCTTGCTTTGCTGACTCCGCAGTCCTAAGATTTGGTGCCGCGTAGACAGCCGAGCACGGATACGGGCCTCATTTCTGTTTAGGGTGAAGGCACCTATGCTCGCCATCGAGCAAGCATTATCCGGAACGCGTACCTCTCATCCCCTACCTCGTATTCGGCCTCTCCCCCATTCTGTGGTTGGTTTGTCCCTTCTGCACACAGGGAGTCGCACCCAGATCGTGGTCCTGTTGTGCAGTCTTGTCGCAGGCTATGTTCTCGCCGGAAAGCTTGGCCTTCAACTGGCGACTTTTCATCCCAGTGCCACTCCGGTATGGCCTCCTACTGGAATCAGTCTGGCGGCCTTTCTTCTGCTGGGATATGGGGTGTGGCCGGCGATTTTTCTCGGAGCGTTTACGGTCAATGTCACCACGGCTGGTTCGATTGTCTCCTCTCTCGGAATCGCGACTGGAAATACCCTGGAGGGGCTCGTCGGCGCCTATCTGATCAACCGATTGGCGAACGGTCGCAAACTGTTCGAGCAACAAGGCGATACGCTGAGGTTTGTGCTTCTGGCGGCTCTGATCAGCACCACCGTGAGCGCAACGTTCGGAGTCACCACGCTCTCCCTGGGAGGGTATGCAGCCTGGGAAAAGTATCGTGTGATTTGGACGACCTGGTGGCTCGGCGATGCCGTTGGCGCGCTCATCGTCACCCCGGCAATCATTCTCTGGGCATTGGAGCCGTCGCTCAATTGGGATCGCATCCGACTGCTGGAAATAGGCCTCTCAATCTCGCTGCTCTGCTTCGTCACATCGATTGTGTTTCAGAGCAGCCAGGCAATGACCGGTCCTAACTATCCGCTCGCCTTCCTTACTCTCTCTATCTTGATATGGGTGGCGGTCCGGCTAGGGCCTCGTGAGACCGTCACCGCCATTCTGCTGTGTGCTGGGATCGCCATCTGGGGCACGTTGCGAGGCTCCGGTCCCTTTGCCCGTATCGATCAACATGAAAGCTTGTTGCTGTTACAGGCTTTTATCGCCGTCATTGCCGTCACGGCATTGGTATTAGCCGTCGGCGTGTCCGAACGTCGACGCGCGGAACAGGATCTTGATGAGTTGAACCAAACCCTGGAACGAAGGATTCAGGATCGAACAAGCACCCTCCAAGCGACGGTCGAGCAGCTTCAAGAGTTCGATCGGCTGAAAAGTGCCTTTGTCGGCGTCGTCTCTCATGAATTACGGACCCCGCTGACCTCGATCATGATCCTTTCGGAGAACTTGCTGGGCGAACTGGCGGGTCCATTAAATGAGAAGCAGGCGCACTATGCCTCCCGAATCCAATTCAATGCAGACCGGCTCAGGCACATGTTGAATGAATTGCTGAACCTGTCAAAAATTGAATCCGGCAAGGTGGAGCTTCACCCAACGGCGCTGTCGCTTCACGAACTACTCGCCGAGGTCGTCGAAGTTTTACAGCCTCTCGCTCAGCAAAAGTCGATCGCAATGAACATAGCCTCCATGGAGAGTCTCCCCAACGTTCGCGCGGATCGGGACAAACTCTACGAGGTGCTCGCCAATTTACTCGAGAATGCGATTAAATTTACGCCATCGGGTGGCAGTGTTCATATCGGGGCAGAGGTCTTGGACGATCGGCATATCAGGATGAACGTCTCGGATACAGGGTGTGGCATCTCCGAAGAGCATCTCCCCAGGATCTTTGACAAGTTTTATCGGGTACAGCCGAACTCTGGGACCGGATCTGGCCTAGGGCTCGCCATTGCGAAAGGGCTCGTGGAGTTGCATGGGGGAACCCTTGGAGTGGAGAGCGTTCTAGGAAAAGGGACTGACTTCTACCTCACTCTCCCCTATACAACCTCTCCTTCCTTCCCCCGTGCAACAATAGACTCGACCGGCAGTCGGGATAGCCTAGCCTAGTGGACCGACAACGGGGAGGACGGAACGTACTGAGGATCGATATTCTCCCACACGTTGTGCTTTCCGCTGGTGTCCCAGCCTCGCATGTACAGCAGTAACAGCACCGGCTCGGTTTGGAATCGTTCAGCCGTCACTCGTCCGGCCACCGTGACGCGTCCCCAGTTTTGATAATTGGACGGAAGCTGTTTCTGCGGCACCGCGACCCAATATTCCCCGGCTTCCGGACCGCTCAGACTCGGCGGGCGATGAGGCTTGTAATCCTGATCGAGCGGGCGATTCTTGAGGTGCAGGAACACGTACTGTTCGTTCTGCTCCTCTTCGACAATGGTCCCTCCCAAGAGCACGACCTTTCCCACGTGGGCCGGCAGATCGGAACTCAGACTCGTCAGCGTGACGCTCGTATCGGCCATCCAGATATATCGCCGCGGCACGGAAGAACACCCGATCGCAACCACGACGCTGACAACTACGACGAGAGAGGAAGTCCATCGATAGAAACTGGTACGGGCGGTCATCGTCATGCTTCTCCTTGAGCGATGAAAAAAAGACGGCACATTCTAGTGAGTCCGACATGCACAGTCCAGGTACTATCTCACGGCAGAATATCGTCGGATATCCGCCTCGGCGGCGAGATGCCCCGTCAGCCCCACAATCGCATTCTTCAGGTGTTCGGTGGCAAAATGCGCCTGCTCGTCCACAGCACTCTCCCACTCTTCGACGGACACAAATTCTTGCGGATCCGATCGGTTCTGAAGAAACTCATAACTGATACACCCCGGCTCCTTGCGGGTCGCATCGACGAGCGCGATCAGAATCGCGCGGACCTGCTCCACGCTGCTCGTCTTCGCAGTCACTCTGGCCAGCACTCTCACTCGATTGTCCGGCATGTCATTTCTCCGTTGATTGGTTATTCGATACTTCCCGGCTTTCTGGCGGGCCAGCCTAGTCTGAACTCAGACGATGATCAAGAAGGAAGAAAGCCGTGGCATCAGGTCTAAGGACTGTCCTAAACAATTCGGAGAGCGGGACGAGTAGGAAAATAGGGCGGAAGACAATAGTGAAGGAAGGGACCACACCGGCTCAATACAACGGCTTGCCGGTTCCCGGAGGGTTAATTTTCTCAACGTGCATAGCGCCGACGCCGGCCTGTGCCTCTGCATCCCCTTTTTTTGCCGACTCCATGAATTCACGAAAGGCAGTGGGATAGTCTTTGCGGTCAAACGCGGCGATGCCTCGCTGAGTATCGGCGTAGGATGGGATGCAATACAGGCAGAGACCGACCACAACGAACAGGCCAAGAGCCGATCGGATCTCCGATGCTCGATGCCCCACCATGGCCTCCAACGCAAGTGCCGCTCAAAAGGAGAGGCCGTGATGCTACGCTTCCCCTCATCTTCTGGTCAAGCAAACCGGGTGCGAGACAAGAAGGTAGGCTGGCTGCATGGGACTTGATGGACATGGTAAAGTCCGATCCGTCCTTTGCGAACGATTCGAGACAGCGTGCCGACCCTGAGCACAAGGCCGTGGATGAAAAATAAAAAGCCCATTCCTACACCTGATGAACCGTTTCCATGGAAGAGTCCGTTTGCGGCACTGAAGGATGCAATACCTCCGTCGCCAACCGAGTCAGCTGCCCGCAAGCCGGTTGATAGGCTGGCACCCGCTCCAACACGAAATCGTGGGCGTGTGGATATCCTTCGTTCAACCGCACATCGAGGCAGTAAGACCGTGACCGTGATCACAGGTTTTGTCGGCATCAGCCAGTCCGAAAAGGAGCGCCTGGCGAAAGCAATGCAAAAGGCTTGTGGCGCGGGAGGCACCGTGAAAGAAGGACGGATCGAGATTCAAGGTGATCACCGTGACGCCGTCGCACACATCTTGAGCGACGCGGGCTTCCGTCCCGTCTTCGCCGGAGGCTGAGCCGCTTTACATGCCCTGATCCATTTTATAGAGAGGACACATGAGTCATGCGTAAAGTAGTTGTCGGCGCGATGGTTTCCATGGACGGCGTCATGCAGGCCCCCGGCGGACCTGAGGAAGACCCCACCGGCGGCTTCACGTTCGGGGGCTGGACCGCTGTACTGGGAGACGATCCGGTTTTCGGCGAAGCGCTCGGGAAGTTGTTCGATGAGCCGTTCGACTTGCTGCTCGGACGACGCACCTATGAGATCTTCGCCGCCTACTGGCCCTACGCCGAGGGCGGGCCGTCCGACGACATCGCCAGGATTTTCAATCGCGTCACCAAGTACGTGGCGACGCGCAAGGGCATGGACCTGACCTGGAACGGCTCCAGAACACTACGCGATGCCGTCAAGGATGTGGCGAAACTGAAGCAAGAGGATGGCCCGACCCTCCTCACTCAAGGCAGCACGGAGCTCGTGCACGCGTTGCTTTCCGCCGGCCTTGTCGATGAGATCTGCACCTTCACCTTTCCCCTGCTGCTCGGCAAGGGCAAACGGCTGTTCAACGCCGACAGCCAGCCACGCACATTCAAATTGACGCACAGCGCCGTTTCGCCGAACGGACTCGTCGCCGCGACGTATGTGCGCGGTGGCGAAGTGAAGACAGGGACCGTCGGCGGGCCTGTCGAGCCCTCGACCGCCGAACTGGCACGCCGCGAGAGGCTGAGGCATGAAGACTAAAGCAACACGGATGATCCCGAAGCTTGTCTGTTAAGCATGGATCATGCGCGACCCGAAAACAACGCGGCACATCCCACAACTTCAACAGTCACTGCGTTCAGATGCTCTGACAGGATCGATCTCAATCCTTGGAGGTCGTCTCCATCGTTCGTAAAAATCCCCTTCGAGTTGTAGAAGGCCATCAGTCGTCTCGCCGCCCAGCTCTTGTCCACGCCCTTGGATAACAGCGTAGCCCCGAACATGACTCCCCCACGATTCAACAACGGTTTGAGATGCCGGAATACGGCGCTCTTCCTTTTGATCGTCCCCGGCAGGCAATGCAGTAGGTACGTCATGCTGACGGAATCGAAACGCGGTATCTCGAGGCCGATCGGATCGAGTACGTTCGCCCGATAGACTTCCGGGCGGTACCGGGCCACCCGAGTGGCGGCCGCATCCAGGCACGTGGGGTTCAAATCCATCAAGCCCAGCCGCTTGCGATCGTTCGGAAAACGGCAACGATCGAGAAAGTAGCCGGTGCCCACCCCGACATCGAGATGATTTCCCGTCACATGCCGGTCGTAGAGAGCAAGAATTCGCGCCGAGGGACATGTCCAAATCAGCCGATTCGAGAATCGCAACACCAACCAGTCGTAGATCGCCAGCGTTGACTTCGAATAGACGGCTTGGCCGGCCTCGACTTGTTCCGCTGTGATGCTCATGGGGATTTCCTCTCGTCCTGCATCGTCCTGGAGGCTCCTCCGTCAGATCTTTTCACCGACATAGACCAGCCCCCTCGACGAAGACCAACCGGAAGGCACGGTAAGTTCTCATGGCCGCAAAGTCAAATGAAGGTCAGAGGGCTTGGGGCGCGGCCGGGATCTGAACCCATTGTGGAATTTGCGCGGACCGAGTACCCTCCCTAGGCAATCCTCTTCTCCGGTCTGAACGACATGGTTCACCACTAAGGGAGCCCGAATGCTGAACAGACTAACTTTGGGATGCATCCTTGCAGCGGTCCTGTCGCTCCCTGGAGAGACAAGAATACCCACTGCGAGCGCAGAACCACTTGCCGCCTGCACCGCCGTGAGCACGCCGTATCAGTTGAAAATTCCTTTCGGCCTCGAGGACGACGTCAAACAGTATCTGCCCGCGGACAATCCACTCACCGTCGAGAAGGTGGAATTGGGCAAACTGCTGTTCTTCGATTCACGCCTCTCCCGTGACAATACGATATCCTGCGCAAGCTGCCACAAACCGGAGCTGGCCTGGACCGATGGGACAAAGCTTTCGATGGGCATTGGCAACCAGCTCTCCTCTCGCAACAGCATGACCGTCATCAATCGCCTCTACGGCCGCGCCCAGCTCTGGCACGGTAAGATGGCGACCCTGGAAGACCAGGCGAAGAATCCGTTGACCAAAGCTGTGCGGATGGGTATGCCGACTGCCGACGAGGAAGTGGCGAAGCTGAACGCCATCAAGGGGTATCGGGAGCGGTTCCAAAAGGTGTTCTGCACCAATGCGACGATGGATGGAATCGCCAAGGCAATCGCGGCGTTCGAAAGGACCATTCTCTCCGGCAATAGTCCGGCCGATCGATTCGACATGGGCGGCGAGGACACGGCTATCTCGGAGTCAGCCAAGCGAGGGCTGGCTGTCTTTCAAGGCAAAGGTCGATGCACACGATGCCATTCCGGGTTTAATTTCAGCGACGAAGAATTCCACAATCTGGGTATCGACTGGGACCGGAACAGCGCCGACCTCGGAAGATATAGTGTCGAGAGACATCCCGGCACCGTGGGCGGATTCAAGACGCCGACCCTGAGGGAGATCGCCAGAACGGCGCCGTACATGCATGATGGACGCTTTGCGACGCTCGAAGAAGTCGTCGAATTCTATGACCAAGGCGGCATCACGAACCCGCATCTCTCAAATCTCATCATTCCGCTCCGGTTGACGGCGCAAGAAAAGAAGGATCTGGTCGAATATATGCGGGCGCTCAACGGGGACGGATGGCAAGTTGCTGGGCCGACTGAATTTCCTCAATGACCGCATTTCAGTCCCGGGCAGGAAAACCGTTTCGAAGTGCGCGCCCGCGACATACTCCACGCATCCACATCCTGAATGAGCGGCAGAGATCAAGTCTTTATCCGGCAAGTCCTATTCCTTGACTGGAACTCTTAAAATGACAACATCCCCTTCAAATGTCCTGAATGCCAGACCGTTAGCTCCCCAACGAATAAGACTACTCGTATCTATAAATCCAAATGGACAATTTAGTCCTTGAATCTGATTCGACGCGATAGGGTGAAAGCTGACTTGATCATACGCAAGAAGGTTAATTGGCCCGCAGCTTCCAGCAGTGCTCGGCAAGAAGAACGTTCGACCAATCGTTACATCGGGTCTCACTAGAGCTCCTCCAGCTGGAGTACCTGGAAACTGGCCTAGCACCACTCCTGAACCAGGATCGATGATGTGCCCCGTATCCGTATAAAGCATGTTGCCGTTAAACTGCAGATCTCTGACAATAGCTCCCGGAGAAATGTTTGCTACCGTGGAAAGAGCCAGGCCGTCGCTGGTAATTGAGAACCGAAACAATTGAGGACTCGCACCATCGAAAGCGTATAACACGCTTGGTGAGTTTGAGAACTCAATGAAGTCGGCTAGAATCCTCACACCGCCCGGATTGACTTGCTGGACTATGTTGGGACGCTGTATCCCGTCATCATAAATGACCAATTCACTAAATCGTGGGGTGCAGCCGGAATGGTACTTGGATACCGCTATTGCATTGGGGACCCCCGGAAGAGGTTCGATATCCCCAACCACAACCGCACCACAACCAGGTACCGGATTGGAACCAAGGGGTATGAGGAGTTCGGCCATAAACCCAACCAAATCGACTCGTCGGATCGCCGCCTCCCCATCTAACCCGACATAGAGCAATTGACCGTTATGCGAGATTGCGAGCTTGTTGGGCTGATTGCCCACGTCAATGGATCGCCCTAATGCTCCTGTCGAAGGATCCAGACTTATGATCTTGCCAGGATTTCCCGGAACAGAGGCATAGATTGTGTTCCTTGCTTCGTCATATACGAGATCGTTCGTCTTGAGTGCCAATTTTCTGATTTGTACACCTTGTGAATTCTCCACACCATCGACCACGGAGCGCACGAGTTCTTCCGTCTCGGTTTCAGTCTGACCCCCACCCTGAACGATCAACGTTCTCTTTATTTCACCGATGTTCTGTGCGAACCAAGAAGTTTCCTTCCCACGGACAATAGCTGTATTGGTCTCTGGAACCAGGAGAACCTGTGTTCTTTCCATTTTCAACGTCTTCAAGAACTCTCCAGCCACAACTTTGACATTCTCGAAACCTACGGCTTGAATTTCATCCGTCAGATCGAAGGGCTCTCCAGCAACTGTCACTCGCCTTCTGTTCAAAGCGACAAATGGATTTCCGAGTGGCAATGGAAAATGAACGGCTCGGTACGGTACCACTTGGGAAGTCAGCGTGTCTGTGGAATCATTGCTTCCATAAGCAGTGATTCCGCTCGCATCTTTCAAGATGTAAGCTTCCTCCGAACGTCCATTGTTCTCGGGATTGCTTTGACGGACTACCGTGGTCTCAAGATTATTGATGACTTTCGTACCTGGTACGGCGAACGTATTGCTGAACATCTGTACTGATTTCCCGATTGTTGATGTCGTCTTCTGATATTCCCAGAAATTCCCTTGTCTAAAGGGAAAGAAATTCCCAATGTCCCCTGGTCCCTGTGTCGTTTGTCCGATTGCTCCTGTAGAGGCCACATATCCCGCGATCTGTGCGTTTCCGTTTATCGCTGCCTTGACTAACCGCACCGCCTGGTCAACTGACGTGACGGTCCCCGTGCCCTGCAATGCGGCGATTAATCCAACGGCGTTGTGGATGTCGGATACTTCCTGAATGGTGAGATTCGTCAATGATCCACTGCCCAGTGCCTCAAGGATTAGCTGACATGCCGCTTCAGATACGGGGCTGATATCAGCAACTGTTCCAACGACGAACGCGCGCATCTCCTTTCCACCCGGACCAGCTACTCGAACGATAAAATCGTTTGCAGGTTGCAACCCAAGGGTGGCGAGATTGAACGCATACCGTCCTCCCAAGGTTGTGGTGGTTGACAACACATTGAAGGTCGTCGCAGTGGAATTGAGTCTTGCTAACTGAACAACCGTGTTATCGGGTACGTTAGCGAGCCCTGTTAGAGCAGCATAGGCCTCTGAGACAAATACATCTCCGAAACCTTTCTGCCTAAAGAAAGCTATCTGCCCGGCCGGTGCTTGGACTGATCCTGAAACAACATTTAGAGAAGGTGCCGCGACAGCCGGTGCTCCTGCATCACCACTCTCACTTCCTCCGCCAGAACAGCCCGAAAGAGATAGGAGGAAAGCAGAAATGAGAATGGGCTGAATCGCAATGAGACTGCACCTGTCCATAGCGGTTCAACTATTAGGCTTGTGAACACAGAACTTGTCAACGGTAGGAACAGACTCTTTAGTAGGGGAATCCTACTACGAATGGTGAATTAAGCAGTATGAAAAGGCCAGCATGCTCCCTCTTGGCGTCGCCTGCACTTACACTTGGGGACCCAGAACCAAGGAATGGGGGCAATCCGCTCTCACCGTCGCGGTGATCGATGTATCGAAGCCTACAATGGTGTGCGCCAAGACCTGGTTCAGCAAGGTCTTCTCTTTTAATGACAAACTGGCGGGCCAAATGCGTCTCAGATTCCCGGCATCGGTGACGCAGCCATGTTCACATTCGAAGCTCGTTCGTCTAATGCCATGGCAGAGGCCTATTTTAAGGGAAAAGACCTGATTCTATCGGTCACATTCCATCGAGGCGACTCTCTGCAAAACAAGGATACGCTCAGTGCTCTTCTCAAGTAAGCAGCAGCGAGGCGATAGCCCAATGCTGTCTCCACAGAGTTGAAACGGAACGAAGTTTCCGCAGGCATTTCAGCCTCGGCCGCCCTCAGTGCTGGATTTTGTCAGAAGCCGGTCCTACAATCTGGCGGGCGCTGGGCTCAACTTCGTTCCGACTCGTCCGAAAGGTGGCCCCTTCTCAATGGCGTTCTACCAGCCAAACACACGGGATCAGCCGCGTGACCCGACTCGTCCGGTGTACGGCAATTTAAATCCGGTTGCACCGGATGGAGGCGACTATCACAGCATCGAGGTGAAAGCCACTGACCCTGATGCGCGATACACGAAACCTTGTCCCGGCGATCCACCGATTGTGACGAAGGAGCCGTTCGAAGCCGCCTATGTGTTGCACATTCTGCGGGGAAAAAACACCTACAATAGGGAAAGTCCCTTCTCGCCATAGGATATGGGGGCTGGCGGGCTTCTGACCGATCGGAGTCGACGAACGTTGAATAAAAGAGCACCTATCAAGGAGCCGCCGCGCAAGCGGCCGCCAGTTAAGGAACCGCCATCGCCAGAACCGCCCGTCAAGGAGCCGCCGCCGATACCCGATCACACACCTCCGCCCATCGGCGATCCACCAGCAGAAAAAGAAAACAGACAGGAGGTCACGTGGACTTCGTTCAGCAGACGATAGCATTGGCACGAAGGAACGTGGAGGCAGGAGGCCGACCATTTTCCTGTCTGATCGTTAAAGAGGGCACGATCCTGGCCGAAGGCGTGAATTTAGTGGCGCAAACCCATGACCCCACGGCCCATGCCGAGATTTGCGCGATCCGGACCGCGACGGCCCGGCTCCAGACGGAGCATCTTACGGGCTGCGAGTTCTATATTCTGGCGCATCCCTGCCCTATGTGTCTGGCGGCGATGTACTATTGCAGCCCCGACCGTGTCGTCTTCATCACGAAACGCGACGACTATGCCGCGTTCTACCGGGACGACCGCAAGTACATTTCATTTGAGACTTTCTATGAGGAGTTCGCCAAACCGTGGGATGAGCGCCGCTTGCCCATGACACATCAGGCGCACCCGGAAAGCCTCTCCGTCTACCAGCGCTGGAAAGAGCTGAACCAGGCATCGTTGGGAAAATAGCCCGTCGAGATCGTTACGTCAGCCCACCGATGATTCCACGGAATTCGTCCTCGGTAAAGGCCTTCACCGTCTGCGTTCGGAGATTCCCTTGCGAGCCAAGCCACAATAGGTGCTTCGCAAGCGTCGCATCATCGGGCACATCGACAATGGCCAGCATATCGTAGGATCCCGTCGTAAGATAAAATGCTTTGATGTCCCCGCCCATTTCCTTGAGCGTCTTCCTGCCAAGATCAAGCCGTTTTGCCGCGTCTTTGACGTTCCGAATACCCTGATCCGTCCACTGTGATTGAATGATGTACGTCGGCATAGGACCTCCTTTGCATTATGTGACGAGGTGAGCGAACGAGTTTTCCGCGTATCCGCACTTGAGTCTGCATCGTGATTTCGTTCACGATATCCCCATGGCACGGATGGGCTCTGGTGTAACGCAATAGATCCGGTATGGCAAGGAGTACGCTTTCCCTTTACGAACTTGTTCAACTGGTCGTCGTACCGCTGTCTGACCTTGGATGTGACGGGAGATCATCTGCTGATGAATTCCGAGACGGCTGCCATGAAGCCCGCGATCAGTTTCCCGGAGGCGCATCCATACTGGTCCGGTCTGGTGCTTGGCGCGGTTACGATTCCCGTTCCTCGTGCTACCCGAGCCGCTCGCTCAGCAATGGGCGGCGCTCTTGCTCGCCATGATCGGGGGAGCCTATGTGGGATTCGCCGCGCGAGACGGCCGGCCCGGCGCGAACCATATTGAGTTGGCCGGCGGCCTGCTCTTCGCCGGCATCGGGCTCGCAGGTCTGCACTTCAATCCCCTCTTGATCGCCGCAGGCTATGTCGCGCACGGGTTCTGGGATCTTGTTCATCATCGTCATGGTCCGTACGCGATCACGCCGCGTTGGTACATTCCATTTTGCGTCGTCTATGACTGGATTATCGGAGCGTTTCTGCTGATATGGTGGGGGGTGAGATTGGTGAGGTGATCTCGCATGCTCACGAGGCTCGAATTAAGAATACCTCCGGTGGCGCTCGTATTTCTGTTTGCCGCGCTGATGTGGGTCGTGTCGATCTATTCGACGTTTACCTTCGCATTGCCATGGCGATCGGCGCTTGCCGCTCTTGTAGGCATCGCCGGGTCCGCGATCATGCTATCCGGCGTGTTGTCGTTCCGCCGGGCAAAGACCACCGTCAATCCGCTCACGCCGGAGGCCGCGACGACCATGGTCACCTCCGGCATCTACCGCTTCACCCGTAACCCGATGTATCTCGGATTTCTTCTGGTTCTCACCGGCTGGGCGATTTATCTGTCGAACCTGCCGGCCTTCGCGCTCCTTCCCCTCTTCGTGTGGTACCTGAATCGATTTCAAATCGTGCCAGAGGAAAGAGTCTTGGGCGTCAAGTTTCCCCAAACGTTCACGGCGTACACGACGTCTGTCCGCCGATGGATCTGATCGCGGCCGGCTAAGTCTGGCTGGCTTGAATCTTATAGTGTTCCGGATCGCCTGAAGCCGCTGCTCATGGAATGTGCTGAACCTAGGGAGGAACTGCCGACATTGTCGCGCTGCCCACCGCTCCTGGCGTTACGGTGAGAGAGATGGAGACGAGGTCACGTGCGATGAGTTTACGGCGCCGACGCGGAGATGACGTTGTCTGGTGCCTCGGGCGGTTGCAGAGTCACGAGGCCTTCCAGCGGAGGTTCCACCTTGGCGAGACGGATCACCCCGCTGAGCACTAAAAGATGGAGGACCTTCTCCATTCTCAACCGTTTTTCACGAAGGAGCTTCCCTGTGATCGCCTCGCGTGCACCCTGTACGATGATCGCCATATGCCCTCTCCTCAGTTGATCGACGCGCTGTTGATACATTTGCACGTCGTCTACTGTTGGGCAAGATAAACAGTCCTTCGCTCACTGTGTCGCGACACTTCCTTTCTACCCTCATCGGCCTCTTGCAGCCTGATGGGCTTCACGACGTATCCGCGCGTCCTCAGTGCCGGGTCCAGACAGAGCGGCGCCGCTCCATCGTCTGTAACTCGCACCAGACGCCGGACAGTCTTAACGGCCGGTATAGTTGTGTTTCATGATACGCTTCGGCTTCGAGCGGAATTCTCGCTGAGAAAGAGCGGAGTCCTGTGAGGCAGTCGAAGTCGGCAGGACGCGCTGCCGTATGCGGAATCGTGCCAGGCATTTTCTGCATCGCCATGGGTAGAACCCGAACAGCCAGGGCACGAAGTCTTTGGTCTTGCGGCCTCGCCGTTCCAATACCATGGCACCACAAGAAGGGCACGACGCGATCTTGGCGGACATCATGAGCATGACTCCGAGGCAAGCCAGTATGGCAAACACCAATATGGCGACGCACACCAAGAGGAGGAACATAAGCAATACGACACGGTCGTCAGTAGCTGCATGTCCGCTGCACGACGAGAGTTCGGCGATTTCATTGAAGCCTAATCGGCCTGATTACTGGCGCCACCATATGACATCTGCTCGAGGCGGGAAAGCTAGGGAAGTCTCTAGAGAGGTCACGCGCCTGGAATGGTCACTGTATCACGGAAGAACACATCAAAGACAACAATCAAAGACGCGGGCTTTAAACCCTCGCCTGCATGATACGAGTAGCTCCTAGGCCTTCTTCTTAGCATGGAGTCTTGATGAGGCTCGATGCCCGCTTTCGCGGATATGACGTCAAAGGAACTTGCCGCACCATGTAGCTCGTGCCTCGTTGACATCACTTCAGAGATACGACATATGCAGGCGCGATGGCGACCACCACGCAAATGCTTCGTGGCCATCGCGGCCAAGAAGCGCCCACGCGGAACATTCTCGCGGACCAGCGCATAGCCTTCCCGTTCATCTCGCGTCTGATCCACGTTCATAACGGTCACACAAAGAGACCGCACTGTTTGAAATCACGCCGCCACTCCTTTAGACTCCCTCGCATGCGAAAGCGATACACGCCGTCGGAATGGATGAGAGCCACTGAACAGGATCCCGGGTTGCGAGGTCTTTCTCCGGCTGACGCCGCAACACGCCTGAACATCACAGAACAGGAAGTTGGAGAGCTGGTGCTCAGCGGCACGCTCAATGTTTCGGACATCTGTGAAGATGGCGAGGTGGTGAACGTCGTCATTCCGGAGCGTGATATCAAGCGGTACGCCGCTCAGTCAAAGACGACCTAGCCAGCCTCTCCCCTACTGTCTTTCATATCCTTGCCGTACAACAGGTGCTCGACATGACCCGTCAGATGGTGTTCTTGCGGCCTCGCTATTTCAGCGGACAATTGTTGACAGCCGAAGACCTGGCGACGGAACAGGATTACCATCGCGCCATACAGCGGTTCAGGAATCTCTACACGCATGGGTACGGGATCGTTTCAGGATTGTCCGTTCAGACCGGCGGCAATGGCACGTCGGTGACGGTAGAGCCTGGCTATGCGATCGATGGATTCGGGAGAGAGATTTGCGTGCCGACGGCGCTCACACTCAGTTTGCCCGATGATGCCAAGAGGCTGGCAGTCTGCGTGGGCCATGCAGAAAGTGAAACTGGACCGATTGCCGTTGCCGGCACTCCGCCGGGGATAGATCTCCCGGTCGACCCCTCGAGAATAGAAGAGGGATTTGACATCGCCTTCAGGCAGATTCCTCCGGGTAAACTGAACCACGCGCAAATCGTGGCTCACTTACAAGGCGCTTCCAGGGAATGGATCCTCTTGGCGATTCTTCGACGCGATGGGAAGCGGTGGCGCCGCGCTCCGTTGGCTACAAAGCCTCACAGTAAGTCTCAGAGTACACTCCGCAGGCGGACCTGAGAGTGGAGGTATCCTCAGCCTTGTAGCCTGCCACCTCGCACCATATCCACAGCGAGACCGATCACATCGCCAAGAATCAGATTTCCAACCATCCACCAAGACATTCCTGCGCCGACCGCCAATGCTGCCTCGAGAATAGTGTGCACGAGATCGTGCTTCATTCCCTTGTTCATCATTACAGTGACGCCACTATTTTCTCGAAGGTTTGTCATTTCAACCTTCTGCATGAGCATTAGCCGTGCCGTATTGTTTCATTTTCGCAAGACCCTCCAAACCCCATGATTCAAAGGACAATTATCTTCTCGAACCTTCAAGTTGGCGGACGCAGGATTTGCTGTTGAGCGGACTACGCACGTTGAAACAGGTGCGCCTGGAATCTGATTGGATTCACTGAAGAAGATTTTTAAGCGAAACCGAAACCTGAGTCATGATCTTGCTCCGGACATTCTGTCCCTCATGGAGAACATGACCGTCCCTTCCGATTGCCATTTACAAGAGTTTCAAGACGTTGTCGATCTCTCGCCGGCGGCATGAGCCTTGCGAATTTTGACTCTGATCAAGTGGTCGTTAAGAAAGAGGAATCGTGGCGAAAGGAGATGTCATGAAGAATAAAGTGGTGATGTTTGAAATTCCAGCGTCGGATTTCAAAAAGGCCAAGGAGTTTTATGAAGCGGTGTTCGACTGGAAGGTGGAGTTGTGTGGTGACGAAGGTGCCATGGCGCTCACGACAGCCGCGGACAAGGAGTACAATCCGACTGAACTCGGGGGGATTAACGGCGGATTTTACCGACGAAAGTCCAAATCCGACCAGCCATCTTGCGGAGTGGAAACGGAATCGATCGATGAGACACTCGAGGCGATAAAGAAAGCAGGAGGCAAGGTGGTGACCCCGAAGCATCCCATCGAGGAGTGGGGTTTCATGGCCGACTTTGCCGATCCCGACGGAAATGTTCTCGCGCTGTGGGAGAAGAAAAAACAGTAGGGCCGCAGGTATCCACCAGCGTCTTAGAAAGTGAAAGTAGCTTCTGACGCGAGGCCATTGCGCTGCTACCAATTGCCATATCTGACCTGGCAACTTCCCTAGTTCTCAACCAGAATCTTTCCCCTATACTTGGGCGGCCTGGGAATCTGCACTCCATTGTGAACAAGGAGAACCGTCATGCCATACGTGACAGTCGGAAAAGAGAACTCCGGCAATATCGAGCTTTACTATGAAGACCATGGATCCGGTAAGCCGGTGGTGCTGATCCACGGATACCCACTGAGCGGCGCCTCCTGGGAAAAACAGGTCCCGAGGCTGCTGGATGCCGGATACCGCGTCATCACGTATGATCGCCGAGGATTCGGCAAATCCAGCCAGCCGACCGGGGGCTATAACTATGACACGTTTGCGGATGACCTACACACGCTGATCAGGTCTTTGACCCTGCGAGACTTCTCGCTGGTCGGCTTTTCCATGGGCGGAGGGGAAATCGCCCGTTATTTCGGAAACTACGGATCCGACGGCGCGAGCAAGGCCGTCATCATCGGAGGCATCCCGCCGTTCTTGCTCAAGACCGCAGACAATCCCGAAGGGGTCGACGGCGGTGTGTTCGACGGCATCAAGAAGGCGGTAGCCGGAGACCGCTATGCGTTTTTCAGCGAGTTCTTCAAGAATTTCTACAATACGGACCTGCTCCTCGGGAAACGCGTCAGTGACGAAGCCGTGCGCGCCAGTTGGAACCTTGCAGCCGGTGCGTCGGCCACCGCGAGTGTGGCCTGTGTGTCGACCTGGATCGAGGACTTCCGGAAGGATCTGGCGGGCCTGGATGTGCCGACGCTCGTCATCCACGGTGACAATGATCGCATCGTTCCGCTTGCCGCCTCCGGACAACGGACGGCTGCCCTCGTCAAAGGGGCCCGCCTGGTGGTGGTGAAAGGAGGGCCACACTGCATCACCTGGACTCATGCGGAGGAAGTCACGGCCGAATTGCTGAATTTCCTGGGTGGAGAAGGCTAGCGTTTCCCGTCGTAGCCGCGATCGCGCCACCGCTGCAGGAGTTGGATGCGCTTTTCGAGCTGATCCAACGTGGCTTGGTCCACCCGGCTGCCGGTGCGGGAAATGAGTTCGGCATTCAAGCGCCGGTGATCGATGCCCGCCATGCGAGCCACGCTTCCCACCAGCAGGCGATGAAGATCTCTCAGGTCGCGCTTGCGATCGTGCAGGGGAACTTCGGGAACCGGAGCGGCCGCGTCGTCCGTTCGGGCCTCATCGTCCCCGATAAGGGAGTCGACCCGGGCGACGGCATGCAGCGGAGCATATTCTTTGACCGAAACCGTCACCCGGTCGAACAAATCCCGCTGGCCGGCCGGCATGATCTCCTCGAGGACGTGATCGCGCTCCGCCTTGATCTGCCTGGCATACCGCACCAACACCGGGTCCTTGGGCAAGTAGAGCCATGCCCGTTGCGGCGCCGGCACCTGCGGCTGCATGCGGACGAACCGCCCGACGACCTGGCGAAAATACATTTCGGTCAGGACGTTGGTCCCGTACACGCCCACTCGTAACCGCGGAATGTCGACACCTTCACTCACCATGTTCACCGCCACGAGCCACTGCTGCTGCGACCGCTCCGCGAAGGCCGTGATGGTCCGGCTGGCCGAAGGATCGTCCGAAACCGCGACGGCCGCCTTCGTCCCGGTCCACCGCTCCACGAGCGCGGCCACCCACCGCGCATGGTCTTGATCCATGCTGACGATGAGCCCCGCCGCGTCCGGATGCTCCTGCTTACGAAGCTGCGTCAGCTGCCGGTGCGCGTCCGCCACCACAGGACCCAACCAGCTGTCCTGAAGCAACGCTGTCTTCAAGCGCTCACGTTGACGCTCGAAGGTGAGGCCGTCTTCAAAGGTCGCCCGGTGCTCGCGCCCCTCCGAAAGCCAACTGAGGTCGCCTTCATAGCTGGGAAATAGGATCGGACGGCACACTCGGTCCCGGATGGCTTCCGTATAACCGTAGGCGAAGTCGGCACGGCTCTCGCCCTGCTCGTAACGGACAAAGGGGATGGGATGATTGTCCGAACGAAACGGCGTTCCCGACAACACCAGGCGAAACACCGCCCCGTCGAACGCCTGGCGCAACGCCTTGCCCCAGTGACGGCCGTCCGCCGCATGGTGCAACTCATCGAGGATCACGAGGGTGGATCCGGCGGCGCAACCCCGTTGGAATACATTCGGGGCGAGGGCCACCTGTTGATACGTGACGACCGCGCCGTGATAATCCGCGGCCTCGCGGGTCTGTTCATTCGTCAGCGCCGGATCGAGATGCAAGCCGATCGTTCCGGCCGCGTCGGCCCACTGGGTTCGCAGGTGATTCGTCGGACAGACGACCAGGATCCGCCGCGCCCT
Organism: Nitrospira japonica; assembly: GCF_900169565.1. Taxonomy (NCBI): domain Bacteria; kingdom Pseudomonadati; phylum Nitrospirota; class Nitrospiria; order Nitrospirales; family Nitrospiraceae; genus Nitrospira; species Nitrospira japonica. Next base: position 3,519,162 of record NZ_LT828648.1, read on the forward strand.
GCCCGAGAGCATATAGTCGTGCGCCACCCGCAGGGCAAAGCGGGTCTTCCCCGACGCCGGTGTGGCCATGGCCAGAAAATCCGCAGCAGGATGCGACAGCACGGCCTCCACGGCTCGTGCTTGCCACTCTCGAAGGGCGGCGGTCCAGGTAGCGAGAGACCGGACGGCTCGCGTCCGACCCGAGGGATGCTGTGCCAATGCTTGCTCTCGTTGCCGAACGATGGAGGTGACGATCACATCAGGTTGCGGCAAGGAGCCGGCAAACCGAAGGGGCATTGTAACGGTTTCGCCCAAAGTCGCAAGAGCCGAATGGACTGGCCATCGACCGCGGGAGAAACCGCCGTTAGCTCACATTCTCTAGGACCACCATCAGACCCGTGCTAGACTCCGCACAGTCTCCTCTTGCCATCCATCACGGTGAATACATGAACGCGGAATTGCTTCAGCTGGCACAGCGGATGCCCAAGGCCGAACTGCACTTGCACATCGAAGGCAGTCTGGAGCCGGAATTGTTGTTCCGTCTCGCCGACCGGAACGGCATCCGGCTCAACTATCCGGATGTGAATGCCTTGCGTGCGGCCTACGCCTTCAACAATCTGCAGGAATTTCTGGACATCTATTACATCGGCATGTCGGTCCTGCGGGAGGAGGAAGACTTCTACGACCTCACGTGGGCATATCTGGAGCGGGTTCATCGGGACAATGTGGTGCACGTGGAGATCTTCTTCGACTCGCAGGCCCATTTGGATCGCGGGATTCCGCTGGAGGTTCAGATCGGCGGCATTCGCCGTGCGTTGCGGGACGGTCTGGCGCAGTTGGGCATCAGCTCCAAACTGATCCTGTCATTTCTACGTCACCTGCCCGAAGCCCATGCCTTGGAGACCCTCGCGCTGGCCCAGCCGTTTCTGGATCAGCTGGATGGGTTCGGGCTGGATTCCTCGGAAATCGGCCACCCACCGGAACAGTTCGCGCGAGTCTTCGCCCGTTGCCGGGAACTCGGCTTTCGGGTGACGGCTCATGCCGGAGAGGAAGGGCCGGCAGAATATGTCCGACAGGCCTTGGATCTCTTGCGCGTGGATCGCATCGATCACGGCAACCACTCGCTGGATGATGCCGCGCTGGTGCGACGCCTGACGGCGGAAGGCAAGATTCTCACCGTCTGCCCTCTGTCCAATCTCAAGCTACGCGTGGTGCAGACCATGGATCGACACCCGATACTGACCATGCTCGAGCGGGGGCTGAAGGCGACCGTCAATTCGGACGACCCTGCCTATTTCGGCGGGTACGTGAACGACAATTACCGTGCACTGATTGCGCACCTGCCGGTCACCCGCGAGGACCTGTACCGACTGGCGCGCAATTCTTTTGAAGGGGCATGGATCAGCGAAGAAGCGAAAGCCACGTACCTGGATGAACTCGACAGGGCATTTGCGACAGATCGACGAGGCGCCCGTGACATGTCGCGGCGCGTGGCAGGCCGCGCAATCTGACCTTCCTTCGACCCTTCAGGGTGTGCTCACCTCTTCCTCGTCGGAACCAACGGTGAGTCCCAACGACTCCAGCGAATTCCAATCGCATTCAGCCATGGCGTCATGACCATCGTGGTCGCGACGACAATGATGCCGATGGAGAATTGAACCGGCGTTTCTGTGCCGAGCGCGAGTAACGTGCCAAGGACCACGAACGCGAATTCGCTGCCTTGGGCCAGGAGAAAAGACATGCGAGCCGCCGGACCATGTTGCATGCTCATTGCACGGGCGGCCAGATATAACACGACGATCTTGATCACGACGATGGCCACGATGTGAAGCAGGATTTTTTCGACATGCCCGCTCAGCACATTGAAATTGACCGTCAGTCCCACCGAGACAAAAAAGAGGCCGAGCAAGAGATTCTTGAGAGGCAAGACCTCTCCTTCCAATCGATGCCGATACTCCGAACCGCCCAGTGATACACCCGCGATAAACGCTCCCATGGCCATCGAAAGACCGGCCGCAGAGGCGAGCCACGCGCTGCCGAACAGGGCGATGAAAAGGACGGCCGTGAATGTTTCCTCAAAATTTGGGCCCGCCACTCGGTGCAGAAGCCGAGGCCAGAGGTACCGGCCAACGGCGTAGATGATGACCATGACTCCCACCGCATAGACGGCATCCCACCATACGAAGTGTTCTGCTGATCCGGTACCGGCAAACACCGGCAGCAAGGCAAGAATCGGCACCACGGTCAGATCCTGAAATAACAGCAAGGCCAGGGCCGCCTGTCCATATTCCTGCTCCAGTTCGCCCTTCCCTTTCAGAAGCTGGAGTACGAGCGCTGTGGAGGAGTTGGACACGACGAGTCCCAGCAGGAGCGCAAGGGACCAGGAAGGCGAAAAGAAGCGCCAATACAACATCATCGCCAGACCGGTTCCGATCAGCTGAGCGGTTCCGAGGCCAAAGGCATAGCGTCGCAGCGACCAGACTTTCCGAGGATCGACCTCGAGCCCGATCACAAAGAGAAAGAATGTCACGCCGAGTTGCGAAATGTCCGCTAGGCGTTCTACCTGGCTGGCATTGAGTACATGCGATGATCCCAAAATGACCCCGGAGAGCAACAACCCCAGTTCGGGACCAATCCCAAGCCACCGGGCCAGAGGAATCATGACGGCACTGATGGTGAGCAGCAACGTGATGGCTACGACCATGTGCGGCAAGGACAGATAGGGGTTCACGCTGCTCCTACGTTCGGCTCGGAGACGAATCAGACACCGAATCTCGAGGGACCTGCCGCCCGAACCATTCCGTCAGCACCGGTCCGAGCGTGGCGGTGAGGACCATCAGCACGATGACGGCATTGACAACCTGCTCGCCGATCAATCGTTCGCCGGCGGCATTGATGGAATTATACGCAGTCACAGTCGCGGCGAGTGTCGCGGCGAGTTGAGGAAGCGAGAGCGCCCACATCGACAGCCGTTCAGCTCGACCGTACCGATAGACCCAACCCGTGAGGTATGCCGCCGCGAATTTGCCCAAGCACAATACGATAATGATCCCGATCACGAACGACAGGCCGGTGGAGAAAGTCCGAAAAAATGCAGGAAGATCCAAGGTCGCGCCAACGGCCATCAGAAAGGCGGGAATGAACAGACCCTTCCCGAGGAACTCAATCTTTTCCCGCGCGGCGCCGTGGTGGAGCACCTGATTGACCGCAATGCCGCAGAGAAACGCCCCGACGATGTCTTCCAGGCCGATCAATTTCGCTCCGACGGCGCAGATGACTATGACCGCCAGAATAAATTGGAACTGTCCTATTTCATCCGCATGGTGGATGCGAAAATAGTAATTGCCGATTCGGGGAATGGCCCCCATGACGAAGACGCTATAGACGGCCAGAGAGCCGAATAACCCGAACAGCGCACCCCAATCGAGAACCCCGCTCATGTGCACGGAGAGGCATACCGCCAACACCAACAGGGCTGCGATATCGGTAAAAATGGTCGCCCCGATCGTGGTCAGCGCGAACGGCTGGCGCAGCAGTCCTAATTTGTCAATGATTGGAAAGCCCAGCAGGGTATGGGACGCGAGCAGTGACCCGATCAACACCGACGCATTGATTCCGTAGCCGAATGTCAAGCCGAGCGCGAACCCTCCAATCATGGGCCCCAAGAAGGTGGCGATACCGAATAGGGTCGACGGCCTCGCATATCGTCGAAAGTCGCTCAAGTTGATTTCGAGGCCGCAGACGAACATGAGAAACACGCGACCCAGCTCGCTGAAGAATTGGCCCACCTCCCCCACCTTGAGAATCAGGGCCAAACCATAGGGCCCCAGCAACACGCCGCCCAGGATCAACCCGAGCATGCCCGGCAACTTGATCCGTTCAAACTGCTGAGGCAGGAAGACGAGGGCAATAAGCACGACGGCGAATCGGTCGAACGGCCGGCCTTGACGAAAATATTCCATGACCAATCCTCGCTGCCATTCTACGAGGAAGGCCCCGAGCGCAATGATGATCGAGAGAATGATCAAGCCGTCCCAGAGCGTGAGGCCAACCACCGCATTCGCCAGCCGGCCCGCTATGGTGGTGGAAGGAGATATGTGTGAGTTCGGTGAAGAGGGAACGCCGGCGGCGGCGTGGGTCGGTAATTTGTTTGTGGTGCCGCTGTCCGTCGTCTCGTCGGCCATAGGAAGAGTCTTCGCGGCTGCCGGAACGCCTACCGGTTCTGCGGGGTCACGCACGTCGATTTAGGCGGGGAGGATATACCAGTCGTGGACAAAATTCACAACTGCCTGCTTGAGGTCTTGGACAATAACCGTTGTTCAAATAAGTACAGTTTTCCCCGGATCCCGGGAGAGGAGAGGGACTTGCGTGGTGATCGGATTAGATCTTGGCTCGCGACTTGTTCAAGGTAACAGCGGCGCGAATGAGCGCCTTCAACGCCTGCTCATCTATCTTGTCACCCTCGTGAATGTCGATGGCACGCCTGGTGTTTCCCTCAAGACTGGCATTGAAGAGGCCGGAGGGATCTTGTACCTCTCGCCCGTGCAGATCATTCCCTCGTGCGACCACACAGGAACGCCTCTCCACTTCCATTCCTCGACGACTTGGGGGTCGGCTTGTTTGATCAAGACACGGAGCCGGCTGAGCATCGTGCCTCGCCAGTCGCCTAGTTCCTTGATTCGTTCGTCTATCAGCTGTGAAGGAGACTTGCGTTTCTGCATCCGACTCTTTTTCATGTCGCGTTCCGATCTCCCCGGTCCCGCCTACGTCTTTAACGGACGATGCCCCGACGCCGTTCACTCTCCTGAATCATCGGCGTGAGATCGAGTGCCGGACGGATTTCCCACCGGCCCATCCGGAGACCGGGATGATTCGAGATCAGCTGGACCGCATGATTCGAGTCCAAGGCTTCGATGATGAGCAGTCCGCCAAGAATCTCCTTTGTTTCTGCATAGGGACCGTCGGTTACGGCCACTTTTCCTTTCTGATACTGCAGGCTCACCGTGCTGTCCGGCCCCTGAAGGCCATCTCCATAGACCCAATTCCCATTACGTTTGAGCGTCTCGTCATAGGTGAAACAGCGATCGATCATGGCCTGCTGTTCCTCTGGGGACAACCTCCCCCATTGTTCCGCATCCAAGTAGCCGAAGCACACATATTTCATGGTCTCACCTCGGTTTTGGTGTATTGCATGATGTCACGCGAAAATCTGCGTCGTACGATAGCACGAACGGCCGGCGGCTCTCTTCATATGCCTTGCCGGATCCCATGGAATTTCTGCTGCTGCTTAGGGGCGTTCCTAGTCAGGAATGATCCACATCTGACATAGAATTAAAGAATATATTGAGGATCGGAGGATGCCATGGATCAGTGGATTTCCAAGGACACCTTGCATTGGATCTATGCAGGGTCCGGGCTCTTACTCTTGGTGATTGCAATCGCCGTTCCATGGGTGTTGATTACCATGCCACGGGATTCATTCTCTCACCCTAACCGGCATAATTGGCTCGACCGAAAACCCGCGGCAATTCGTGTTCCACTGCGGATCCTCAAGAACGTGCTCGCTCTCACGCTCATTGTCGTCGGCATCGCCATGTTTCTCACTCCCGGTCCCGGCATCTTTCCTATCTTGCTTGGGATCTTTCTTGCTGATTTCCCAGGCAAGACCACACTTCAATCGCGGGTCGTCCGCAAACCAACCGTGATGAATAGCCTCAACTGGCTGCGACGCACATTTCACCGTCCCCCGCTCCAACTGCCGCCAAAGAAACTGGCTGCCTGAGTATCGCTTCGCCCATATAGCGTCCGCCGCCTTACTCTCACGCCCAGAGTTCAATGATAGCCCTTGAAACGCCGGGAGAATTGGCGGATTATCCCTGCCAACAAGGGAATGAAGGCTCAGGCGGAACACTGATTCGGGAGACATCATGAATCCGTTGGTCAGTGTGGTCATCCCAACCTACAATCGCGGATGGTGCATTGAAAGAACGCTCGAGTCTGTTTTCGCGCAGACACACAAGAACATCGAAGTGATTGTCGTCGATGACGCTTCAACCGACGATACCGCTGAACGACTCGCCCCGTTTCTCGACAAAATCACCTACATTCGTCATTCCACCAACCAAGGCATTGCCTTGCAAGCCGAGGGAGGCCCCGCCCGCAACACCGGCATTGGCCGGGCGACCGGCGACTACCTTGCCTTTCTCGACGGCGACGACCTCTGGGAGCCGGATAAACTCGCCGTGCAAGTGCAAGCCGCCGCGCGTTTTCCCCAGGCCGGTCTCATCGTGGCGGACGGATTTCCATTTTCCCATGAGGACGGCACGATTCTCCGTTCGTCACTGTTACACGACTACGGCGATGACTTCTGCGGCTCGCTTCCTGAGGGCGCGGTCGTCGAAGCGGACCTATACCACCGCCTGCTTCGAGGCTGCGTCATCGATACGCCCTCACAAGTCATGGTGCCGTCGAAGGTTCTCCAAACGGTCGGGAACTTTGCGCAGCATCGGGCGGACGACTACGATTTTTACATACGGCTCGCAGCGCAATTCAAAGTGGTCCTGATCAAGAAACATCTGGTCAAGTACCGGGTGCATACGGGTAACGTCTCGGGGCCTGTGGCCATGCAGTTCTTTCAGTTTACGCAACCCAATCTGTTGATCAGAAAAAAACATCTCAAAGTCTGTCGCCCGGAAGTTCGTCCACTCGTCAAACAGCAAATCAAAGAAGGTCTGGTGACCGCGGCGGAAAAGGCCCGCGACGAGGGATTGCGGGGACAGAGGCGCTGGGCATCCCGCTTCCTGTGGCGTCTCTTGATGAAGAACCCGTTCGAACCCGGCTCCCTCTACGTCGCCCTTTCATTGGTAGGCCTCTGGACTCCCGGATGGGTCTTGGCCACGTTTCGGCCGGTCACCCGAAGAATGCTCCGCCATCTGGAGTAACCCGACCGGACACCGCGTTAATTCCAATTGTCGATCTTCGTGTCATTCGGAGACGGTTTGCCCTTGCCGGTCTCAACGAGCTCCCTGAGACTCAACAGGAACGTCGCCCATTTCATGCTGCAATGGGCGGTGAACTCATTCGCCTCGCGCCAATTGTTATGGCCGAAGAGCACGATGGTATAGTCACCGTCCTGGGACAGATTGAAGATCACTTCAGTGTCCAGCCATTCTTCCGGCCCTGCCGTAAGGCGCCATTGCACTTTCCTGTTCGGCTCCAGCGCGACGACGTCCATAGCCATGCTGCCTATTTCCTTTCCCGCAGTGGAAAGGAACCGGACTCTGATTTGTTCTCCGACCTTCGAGGAGCTGGAGGTGTCCTTGGTCCACCAACCGGCGATGCCCTCAACCGTCGACAGCGCCGCATACACCTTGAAAAGAGGCGCCTTGATTCCAATCTTGTGCATGATGTTCGCCATATGACCTCCATCAGGTGTGTGTGAATACGATCAGGTCCGCTGTCCATCCGCTCAACCGGGCTCTCTCTTTGTCGAACAAGGACTTTGAAATCGACATGGGAAGCCAAACGGCTGATCGGAAAGGACATGGATTCAGGTGCTGGACCTGCAACCCACCCAGAAGAAGGCTGACGAGAGGGTGCCGAGGATGGCAAAGAACACCATCGGCTGCCATTTCCCGTGAAGAACGCTGAGAGCGGCAAGGGCAACGACGAGCGTCCAGCCCTTCGCGAATTTCAGCAGGCGTGGCTGCAACGGGAATTCGTCAGGCTTTCCCGACGTCCGTCCCACCGCCACGGATGCGACCAATCCGATGATGATCGCGACGTACAACCACATCTCGATGTCCGACATCATTGAAAATACGACGACCACGGCGATGACCATGGGAGTCCATGCAATCAACCGGAAGGAATACGCCGTTGTTGGGTTTGCGGTCGACATCCCTCGAGCTTCTTCCGCCCTGCCCGCCATCGGTTACGATCTGGCTTGAGTGAATGTACGCACGTTCTCAGAACCCTGACAAGGGAAAAGAGGTGCGGAGGGAAAGAGATGCAGAGGGAATGAGCCGCGGCCGACCCGGCGCGATCTACCAGTCGGCCGGATGATATTTGAAGGAGTTGCTCTTGCGTGATTCCTGGCGGGCCATTGCCCCGCTGGAATCATGACCGGCCATCGCCTGACTTATCGTATTGCTGCTGATCACCCTGTTTGCGCGCTCCACCTGCAGATCCTGCCACACCATCTCCAGAAGCGAGCGAATCGTTTTCAGCAAGGACCTCGCACTGTCAACGACGACTGGAGTATCCATCATGTAACCTCGCCAACAAGAGTTCAGATCGATCAACCGCAACGCATTGTTGGCATAGGGTACCCCGAGGTATTGCTCTGCGATATACCCATGTCGAACGAGAACACCCACACAAAGGAGGGGGTTCGTTGCCCATGTGAATCAATGCCCAATAGACCGGTAGCATCCGAAGAAGTAGAATGGCCCGGTTTTCGGGCTCGCACGTCTCACAGATTGTCAGCTACGAATTGTTCGTTTATGGATGCGAGGCTAGCGCAAGTCCTGCAGGCCTATATCGAGCCTCCAGCCTGTCGAGTCCGGGACGTGGCGGTGTCGTTCGCCTATCGGAACGGCACTGACAAGGAACTCCACGCCGGTATTCTGAGACAAGCCGGTCAATCCGCGTCACATTCCATTCACGTCGACTCGCGCTATTCGGTCCAAAGCATCACAAAAAGCCTGACGGCCGCCGCGGTTCTACGCCTCGTGCACTCGGGCCTGCTCACGTTGGACAGTCCGCTGGCTCGATGGCTGCCGGATGTACCCCACGCCGCCCGCATCACTCTACGACAATGCCTTCAACATACCAGCGGACTCCCCGACTATGGCGCGGTGCCTGAATACCATCAGGCAGTGAACGCACAAGCAGCGCCGTGGTCATTTGCCGAATTCCTGGAACGAACCCACGCCGAACGATTGCTCTTCGAACCGGGCCAAGGATGGCGCTACTCCAACATCGGCTACATGGTGGTCCGCCGGCTGGTCGAAACCGTATGCGGGGAGAGTTTCGCGGAGATTATCTCGAAGAAAGTCTGTCAGCCTCTCGGTCTGCAGCACACCTTCGTCATCGGGGATCGAGAAGGCTTTCAGGCATTGGTACCGGCGTATAGCGTCTCGATGTCGCCGGATGGACTTCCTGTCGACGTCCGATCGCGGTATGACCCGGGCTGGGTCGCGACCGGCGTCGTCGCCTCGACGGCCTCCGATCTCGTTCGGTTCTTTGACAAGCTGCTTGCGGGCGATCTCTTGCCCGGTGTCTTGCTCGAAGAGATGCGCAGGGTCGTGCACGTCGGCACCCCATCCTCCCAACGATGGGTCATGCCGAGCTATGGGCTCGGTCTCATGGCCGATCCGCAGTCTCCGTACGGGATCCTATATGGTCACAACGGCGGCGGACCCGGGTATACGTCAACGGCCTTGCACGTGCTGACGCCGGCAGGACAGTCGGTTACGGTGGCGGTACTCTCCAATACTGAGAACTTCTACGAGGTTGAGCTCATGGCTTTCACGCTGATCGATCAACTCACCCGGGGCCGTCTCAAAACATGACGTGCGATTGGCGCCGTTTCGATCGTTCACCACACATCTTACTTGTACATGACATCCGTGCGCAGCACATACTTCTGTCCGCTGCCCACGACTGCACCCTCGTGCCAAATCTGGTGCAGGAACACGAGTGCCATTCCGGTCTTCGGCTTGACTGACAGATAGGGACATCCCTGAAAGGCTTGCTCCATATCGGCAAAGAATCGCGTTTCTCCGCCTGTCATTCCCTCATTGAGATAAATCATGAACGTCAGCTGGCTTTCTTCAAAACTCGTCACTCGAAAGTACGCTCCATCGCGATGCGGTTTGAAGGTTTGTCCCGGCCTATACCGGTAAAACCGCCACCGTTCGTTCAATCCGACAAGCAGATGACCTTCTAATTCATGCGGCAGAAATGGTTTGGCCTTATGAAACAGATCCAATGCCAAGGCCATATCATCCAGCAGAACACGCTCGTTGTTCCGCACGTCCTCCAGCACGACATCGGCAACCTTCCCGGGCTCATACATAAGGCTCTCGCTGCGCCTGATCAGCGACATACATTCATCACCTGTTAGGAAGTCATGGAGCAGCAGCACCTTGCCAGGATCCACCTCTTCAATAGTCACCATGCCCCCCTCCTCAGCTGAAAGCCTTCCGGTATTCCCATGGCTGCCTCGAACGGCACATACCTTAGCCGCCGACGACATAGATCGGTGACAACGACCGCAAACCTTGTGCCACTCCTCGCTTATGCCAGAGGCTCGAAAATTCAATGAGCACTGAGGACAACGGCGATGTTACTGAATCGAAAGAGGTACTGGCTGAATGTGATTGAGAAGAGCCTCGTCCGCTCAGGACAGGAATACCCACGTCGCTGAGAGGGCCAACACGAGGTTTATCCCGAGAATGGGGTAGATGGCGATCAGCAGAAAGCTCGACTTGGCGGTTGGTCCCGAATAAAACAACGTACCCGATATCGCCAGAGGAGCCGCCCTTGCCCTCGAATCACGTTATGCAACAGCTCGAGGGCGGTTCCGGAAAACCCGAGCTTGGAGTACGCCTCACCGGGATTCGTGATCATCGATTCATGAAATCGTCTCGGCGCGAACACCATCGCCGACGCAGTCAACGAATTGATGAGTTGAAAGACCCAAAAGGTAATGCCGCTTAGGCTGAACAGAGGTCGCCCATGAGCCGGCTTTTACTTGCGCTTCAACAGCCAGACATTCTCTTTGGCGGCGCATTGCTCGGCCAACTTCCCGGTTGCGTGAGCGCTCGCAAGCAGTCGGAGGTCGTAATGGTCGGCGTAATGTCGCTGTACCTCCTCATCGCTTACCGAAAAGGGAGGTCCCTCCATCAGCCGTTGGTCGTAGTAGTAACAGATGACCAATTGTTGGGACTTGCCTGTGATTTCCATGAGATGCGCCGCATACCGATTCCGCATTTCTTCGGGCAGAGCCACCAAGGCGGCCCGATCGTAAACGGCATCGACCGGGCCAAGAATCTTTTTCGATAGCCTAAAGATATCGCCCACGAATATGTCGATATTGTTCGCGCTCCACTGCTCGAGTTCGCCGACTTTCGAGATCTCCGGTTGCGCACCGAGCTCGGTGAACAATTGCTCGATGGCCAACTGACTCAGCTCGGCTCCGACGACCCGATAGCCTTTGGAGAGGAGCCACGAAATATCCAGCGTCTTACCGCACAGCGGAAGGAAGATGCGCCGCCCCTTCGCGAGGGACAGCTCACCGACATGGCTGACCAACAGCGGATTGACCTTACTCTCGTGGAAGCCGATTCTGTTTTCCTCCCACCGCTGGTGCCAAAAACTATGCTCCATGATGACTCTCTCTCCGTCCGGTTCATGACCTATGAGACGTCGCGGCCCGCACGAATGCGGACCACGAAGGAATTCTTGAGGTTTGCCGCCAGGATTGTCAAGAGTGGTCTGCGGTCACAGGGCGGGAATCGTCACCCGGTCGCGACAGTGGCAGGAGGCAGTGGCAGGACTCGTCCGCCGCTTAGCGGCCTGGAGTTCCGGCACGGTTTGCGAGCACCTGCTGAAGGCTGGTGATCAATTCATCTTCTTTCACAGGTTTTTGCACATAGCCGTCGGCCCCCAGGCTGCGCGCCTTTTCCTCGGCCTCCCGCGGATCACGGCCAGTGACCACGATGACCGGGATCCGGCTCAATCTGGTGTTGTGCTTCAACCGTTCGAGGACGCAAAATCCGTCGCCGGCCGGCAAACCCAGGTCCAATAGGATCGCTTGAGGCTCGTGGCGCAAGGCAGCATTGGTGGCTTGCATCCCATCGGCCGCCCATACAGGGTAGTATTGATGGGTGCGGAGCATCGTGCTCAACAGATTCCAGCTATCTATCCCATCGTCGACGACGAGGACTGTAGTTTTCATTACAGATGTCATACTCCACCTCCGCTATGTCAGAGCTATCGGGTTCTGTGTTCTGTTTCTCCGTTCCATTGGTTCACCCCGCTCAAGACAAGCGTACCTGACGGATTATTTTTTGCCAGCCTAGAAAGGAGTACCTCGAAAGGACTGCGGCAGGACTACGGATGGTCCGGTCGAAACCCTTCTATTACTCGCCATTTAGAAGACCGCACTCCTGGCTGTGCGTTGACACGTGCGCCTGCGCACAGTAGCCTACCGGCGTCTCAACCCTAGCGCACGTCGTGTTGGACAGGGGTGATCCGTGATTCTGAACATTGACCACGTGACGATAGTAGTACGGGACCTCGCCGAGGCCAAAGCTTTTTTTGGTCTTTTGGGGTTCGTCCAGGACAAGTCCGTGGTGATTTCCGGCGATCGATTTTCCCGCTACATGGGCGTGCCGCAGATCGAGGCGGAACACGTCACGCTGGTGTCGGCGCAGAAACCCCGGTTCGAGATCCAGCTCTTGCGGTATCTCAAGCCGGAGCAACTGGCGGAAACGGACGTCAAGAATCTCGCAAAGCCCGGCTTCAATCATATCTGCTTCGCGGTCACGGACTTGGACGGAGAAGTCCGGCGGTTGGTCGACCGGGGCGTGGTCTTGAGAAACGAGGTGATGGACTTTCACGATAGAAAGTTGGTGTTTCTCTCGGGTCCGGAAGGAATCACGGTTGAACTGGCCGAATGGCACACATGAGTTCGTTGTGAGTCATGCACGATCCACGAGGGAGATCAGATCGGCAAGACCCGGCGACATATCCGGCATCCTGGAGCTGCAGACGGAATACTTTGTCGGAAATCTGGACCGCGAGGCGCGCAAAGGCGGCTTCATTTCTTCAACGTTTACCCGCCGGCAATTCGAGGAGATTGCACAGGACGTCGCCCTCCTCGTCGCAGCAGAACACACTCGCATCGTGGCATACCTCTGTGCGGCCAGCGGCGACTACTATCGGCAATTTCCCTTGCTGGAAGCTCTCCGGCAACGGGCGTCGGACATGATCTATCTGGGCCGCCGGTTGGACAGCTATCGATCCTTTATTTACGGTCCGGTGTGCATCGCCCGCTTGCAACGCGGACGCGGCCTGCTCGGCGACCTCTTCGAGCAATTGCTCCGCGTGGTTCCTACGGCCTATGACATCGGAATCGCGCTGATCTCGAAAGATAATCGCCCGTCGTTCGAGGCACATGTGAGGAAACTCGGGATGACCGCCGTCGGCGACTACGAATTCGGCGACCACCGATACGACGTCGTGGCCTTCACCGTTCCCCGCGCGCCGCACCAGTCACCTGTTGAATCACCTCGCTCGGCATAGACCGCTCGGTCCCGAAAACGTAGAATGACACGAAAGGAACCCCATGAAAGCCGTCGGCTATCGCCAGTCGTTACCGATTTCGGACCCCTCCTCGCTCCTTGACGTCGAACTGCCGGATCCCCGTCCGGAAGGCCGCGATCTTCTCGTGAGCGTCAAAGCGGTGTCCGTCAATCCCGTCGACACGAAGGTCCGCATGCGGTACAAGCCGGCATCCGGAGAAACCAAGGTCCTGGGTTGGGACGCCAGCGGAGTGGTCCTCGAAGCGGGACCCCACGCGACGTTGTTCAAGGCCGGAGACGAAATCTGGTACGCGGGCTCCATTGCGAGGCCCGGCACCAATTCGGCGCTGCATCTCGTCGACGAACGCATCGTCGGGCGTAAACCCGTTTCTCTGGATCACGCGCGCGCGGCGGCGATGCCGCTGACCGCCATCACGGCCTGGGAGCTGCTCTTCGAGCGGTTCAACATCCAGCCGGGGAAGCACCACACCGGCGACTCCCTCCTGGTGGTCGGCGCGGCCGGAGGAGTCGGCTCCATCCTGGTCCAATTAGCCAGACATCTCACCGGCCTGACGATCATCGGGACCGCGTCCAGAGACGAAACCGCACAGTGGGTACGGCAACTCGGCGCTCATCATGTCATCGACCATAGCAAACCTCTGTCAGCGGAACTTCGCCGGGCTGGGCTGGCGCCTCCGACCCACGTCGCCGGCCTGACCCACACGGGCGAGCACTATCCGGAGATCGTCGAAGCGCTCGCCCCTCAAGGGCACCTCGCCTTGATCGACGACCCCGACTCCATCAACATCGACCTCATGAAGCGTAAGAGTCTCTCCCTCCACTGGGAATTCATGTTTACGCGCTCATTCTTCGGCACCCACGACATGATCGCGCAACACCGGCTGCTGTGCGAGATCGCCGATCTGGTCGACGGAGGCGCCGTACGGACGACGTTCGGCCAGCATTTCGGGACCATCAACGCGGACAATCTCAAGCGAGCCCACACGCTGATCGAAAGCGGAAAAGCAAAGGGGAAAATCGTGCTGGAGGGATTTTAGAACGGAGGCCGGATGGACGGCGCGCTAACGATCTCCCATCCGATTCGATTCGACTTCGAGCGAGACGAGCCGGGCAATCAATATGACCAGGTAGAGCTGCCCGATCAGCGCTTCCAGCATGGCAAGAGAACGAGCAACCGGGTTAACGGGCGTCATATCGATGAAGCTCGACGCGGTCAGGACCGAAAAACTGAACATGCCGAGTTTGGAGTTGATCTCCGGATCGATGTGCGACACCTCATCGGTCAATACGAACGCGGAGGGATCATACAGCGCGATCATCCGATAGGCCTGTGTCCACATCATGCCCAGCAGCAAGTACACGACGACGGCTCCCTGAATACGACGAATCGTGACACGCCCGCTCCGCAAGACAAGCTTCAGGACGAGCCAGGCGAGAATAGCGATGGCCACGAGCGACAGGACGGACTGAACGTACCCGATGCCGTCCCCGGGAACGACCAACCGCAAGCCGCGGAGGAGCAGTGCCGCGCCGGCCAGGACGACGAAGATGCCCGTCGCCCTTTGCAGCCCGAGGACGGCCAAGATACTGAGGACGATCCCCGTGACCGTCACGATGTCGATCAGGAGCTTCGCCCATCCGCTCAATGCTTCTATGGGTTGAAGGACGAACAGGTCGGCGATGAGGAACCCCAGAAGTACGGTGAGGCTCGCATCCGCTGGCATCAGATCAGACAACCGGTTGAAGAATGCTTTCATAAGATAATCCGTAGGAGAATGCACCCACTTTGGCGCAGGCTATTGTAGCAGCATTTCTCGCACGTCTCTTTACTTTCAGGTGCCTAACTCGACCGCCCTCTTGCCGGAATAGCTGACCCGTCCCGTTCATGGCTTCGGCATTCGTCTTGCGCGACCTGCTTGCTTATGCGGGATTGGGTACCACTTGAGTGTTCGTCCTTCCCGCGTTATATGTTCGATACGGCCGTGCTACGCAAGAAAGCGCAGGACATACGGAGACACACATGCTGATCATGCAATCGATTGCCTTGTTCCTCCTGGCAGGGCTCTTCGAGATAGGAGGCGGATACCTCATCTGGCACTGGTGGCGAAACGGAGGTCACTGGAGTTTCGGACTCTTGGGTGCGGCCGTCCTGTTTCTATACGGGATCGTGCCGACGTACCAACCCGCACACTTCGGCCGAGTCTACGCAGCATACGGAGGCTGGTTTGTCGTGTTGTCACTCCTCTGGGCATGGCAGGTAGAGCGGATCGCACCGGACCGTTTCGACTTGATCGGCGGATTCGTCTGCCTAATGGGCGTGGCCGTGATCATGTATTGGCCGCGGTAACCTCACCTCCGTAATACCCGTCACCACGTCAGAGCCTGCCCCTCCGTCATCGGCAGCCGCCCTTCCGTCTCCGCACACTTCGTCCACGGATGCAGCGCGGCTCCCACGCCGGCCCCCAGCATGCCGAAGGGCAATGCCACGACAAACAACGGCAGTCCGATCCCATACCCGACCCATTGCAACGGCACGCTTTCACGTTTGGCACCCGTCTCGACCACGGCTTCCGCCGGATAGAGGGGGAACGTACCGTATTCGCTGCCCAAGCTGGCACTTTCGCCGACGGTCCGGCACCGTGCGTCGCTCAGCGCGGGAAAGAAAACCACTGCAAGCATGAGCACAATTGCGCCGATCTTCATCCTGTCCCTCCGATTCTTCATCGTGGTCATCATCCCCATGCGAACAGAGCTGCCGGCTGAATCATAAAGCCGGCTGCGTTCTCTATCAACCGGTGTGGAAGACGGCACATTGCCGCCGAGCCGGTGGCCATGGCATAGTGGCGGCTGTTCCCTCCGCATGTCGAGAACTCATGTCGAGCACTGCGGATAGTGATCCTTCCAAGGCCGACTGTCTATGGACGTGTTGTCTGAAGTGCTGAAGGCCGTCAAACTCGACGGCGCGGTCTTCTTCAACGGGGAGTTCTCGGCACCCTGGTGCGCCCGGGAACCGGATTCCGGCACCATGGCCTCGTACCTCTCCGTCCGTTCCAAACACATGGTGATCTTTCATCTCGTGACCGAAGGCCAGGCCTATGCCCGCGTCGAACAGGACGGCAACCGGTTATCTCTTTCAGCCGGCGACATCGTGATGTTTCCGCACGGGGATGCGCATCTCATGGGAAACGGCCCGCCGATCGCCCCTACGGACAGTTCGGAGCAGTTGCTTCGGGTCCTGTCCGAAGGCCTCACGCTTTCCCGGGCCGGCGGAGGCGGCGAACTGACGAAGCTGATCTGCGGATACATGACCTGCGAACCGCACCTCAGCCAGTTGTTCCTTTCCGGGCTCCCCTCGATCGTCAAGGTGAACATCCGCGATCACGCGTCGGGACAATGGCTGGAAGATACGCTCCGTTATTCGGTCGACCAGGCCGGAGCCTCCGGTCCGGGCTGCGCCGCCGTCATCGCCAAATTGTCCGAGGCGCTGTTCGTCGAAACGCTGCGCCGGTACATCGCGAGGCTGCCCAAATCCCAGACCGGCTGGCTCGCCGGCGTACGCGACCCTCAAGTCGGAAAGGCGCTGGCGCTCCTTCATCGACAACCGGCATTCCCATGGACCATTGCTTCGCTCGCAAACGAAGTCGGAGTGTCCCGTTCGGTGCTCGCCGAGCGATTCAAGCACTATCTGTCGGAAACGCCCATCGGCTATCTCACACGTTGGCGATTGCAGCTCGCCGCACAGCTCTTGACGTCGACGTCCAAGAGCGTCGCCGAAGTGGCGGGCGACGTCGGGTATGAATCCGAACCGTCCTTCAATCGGGCATTCAAACGGGAGTTCAGCCTCCCGCCCGCCCGCTTCCGCACCCAGGCCAGGCCTCCCAGCCGCTCCCCGTCCGCCTCGAATCAGCGATCCGTCGGCCAGAAACGCAAGTGATTGTACCGGTGCGTCAAGGAGAACTGGCCCGCGCGCGTCAGCGCAGCTGCTGGATCGACGCATCGAGCGGCGTCAGAGGATGGCCTTTTCGGCCGATAGCGGTGGCTTCCAGCGCGCGGCCATACCGGGTGGTCGTTCCGTGGCCTTCGACTTCCACGTCCATATTCGGCCGTAACGACGCGGGAAAGTCCCTCCCGACGTCCGGCGGTAGACGCACCTGTGTCTCGTCCGACAGGAGCATCCCGTTGACGCCCCCTTTAATGTAGTCGTAGAGCAACACCTCAATGGTGCCGGCGGCTCGCATTTCGTTGGCCGTCGGCCTCGCCTCCGCCGGAGGAATGGGAAGATCGAGCCGATAGGGAATGGTGAAAGACTTGCCGTCCGTGACGTTCACGATGACGTCCGGCGTCACCAGCGGCGAGTTCGCACCACGCCTTCCATGGACCCGCACGTGGTCGCCCGGTTGAATGATTTGGATCAGCCCTTCCGCCGCGCGGGGCGTGACATGCATTTGCGCCCCATCGCGAAGCAGGAGTCCGTCCACAATCCCACGAGGGTGTACCAGATAGCGATCGACGATCCCCTCGGCCACCGGCGGCTCGTCCACGGACGGCGGCTGCTTGCCCGCAACAAGGTGCATGGCGGGCTCATGGCGAAACGAAGGTTCGGTCCCGCTTCCATCCGGGGGAAAAGCCAACAGCAGCGCAATCCCTGTTGCGATGAAGGAGACTGCCGCGAGGCATCTTTGATATCGCACAAACGGCATGACGATTCTCCCAGTTCTGCCCCATGCCCACACGGACTCTTTCCATTGTGGCGCAAAGCCTCGGCGAGCATCAAGCCGGGACTTGCGACGTCGGTCATCGTGATGCATTGCCCCTGTGAGAGCCACACCATCATGGATCCTGTCGTCCCGAAAAAGTAGAATGCGAGCGACAGTGACAAGGACATGCGTGCCGAAAGAGACATGATCCATTTCGTTCACCATCCACGCACGGCCACCGTCAAGAATGCGTCCGCCGATAGACTCGGCGAACCCCGCTCCCTCTATACGGCTTTTTATTTTCCGTTTTCGGAGCGTGCGAACATCCGCTTCGATACGACGGCGGAACCCAATCTCAACGAATAACCGCGCGAGTAGAGATATCCAAGCCGCCGGTGTCACCGGCATGCGCGTGGGTGCCGATTCTCATGATGTCGTGAGTTTGGCGGCCGGCAGCCTACAACGGCGAGGTCCTCATCAGGCTGTTTCGCCGTTGAGAAACCGACAGACGGATTGTACGAGTTCGTCGATCGTCTTGGTCCCGTCGAGTCGCCGGACAGGACAAGGCAATCGTTTCAGCCATTGTTCGTGACGCGGCAGACTTCGTCCCGGCATCGTGCCGGCGTCATAGGCCGCAGCCCATTCCATAAACGCTTCATGCTGGTCGTGTATCGCACCGCCCGGAGCGAGTGCTTCTGTGCCAAACCGCTCTTTCTCGCGCCAGCGCAATCGTTCGATTCGCACGTGGACCGGCGCGGCGAGGAACACGACCGCATCAAACAACGGGATCAACGGATCGCCCCATCCGTCAAGCGAGCCGGACAGGACGCAGCCGGAGGACTGAACACTCTCCAACTTTTCCCTGATCAGGATGATGCGATCTTCCACAGGACGTTTCTCACGGTATGGCGGAGTCGTCGGCAGCCAATAAAAATCTTCCGTGTCCAAGCACGCACACTTCAGCCGCGTAGCCACCGACAGACCAAGTGTCGTCACGCCTGTGCCCGAACCGCCCATCATATGAACGATCCTGTTCATACCCGCCAACCCGCGCCGCGCGTGTTATCCAATACAATGCTCGCTTGAGTCTTCATCACGGCAACAGCCGTCCCTGCGCCCCTTCGAGTTCGAGCAATCTGGCTTTGACGTCCAGCCCGCCGGCAAAGCCGGTCAGTTTTCCCGAGGCACCAATGACGCGGTGGCAGGGCACGACGATGGACAACGGATTCTTGCTATTGGCCAGCCCCACTGCCCGCGAGGCCGAACCATTTCCGATCGCGAGGGCCAGACGGCCATAGCTTTGCGTCTGGCCGTAGGGAATGCGGAGCAGCTGCTGCCATACGCGTTTCTGAAAGGCCGTCCCTCGCATCAGGAGCGGCAACTCGAAGGTCGTTCGCCTGCCCTGAAAATATTCACTCAATTGGCGCCCGGCTTCGACGAGGACAGGATGACGCACGTCCTCGCGCATGTCCTCGAGCCTGACGCGCATCGGCGTATCCCCTGGCCAGAGCACCGCGATGAGGCTCGCTTCGTCCGCCACCAGCTTGAGTCGGCCGACCACAGTCTCCATGTGCTTATACCGCAGCATGATTCGCCTCCTCTTCCCGAATGGCCGTGGCCTGTTCATTCCAGAGACAGACGGCCGCGTAACTCCGCCAGGGTCTGACGGTTTCCACGTTGAACCGTGGATGAGCCTTGATAAAGCGGTTCAAGATCAGATCGGCGGACGGAAAGGCGTCCGCGTCGCCGAGCGCTCGTAACGCCATGTATTCGGCGCTCCATGCCCCGATACCCTTGACCATCCTGACGGCACGTTTGAAATCGTCCGGATCTTGCGCCGGGTCGAACCGAATCATTCCGCCGGCGACGCGCGCGGAGAACTCGCGAATCGCCGCGCGTTTCAGTCCGGTTATTGCCACCGCGTGCAGATCCGATTTTGCAAGAATGTGCGGCTTCGGAAACAAACGGATGCGATCGCCGGACACGGGATGTCGAACCTCTTCACCATACGTTGCCGCCAATTGATTCATGAGCCGCGCAGTATGCGCCACGGAAATGACCTGCCCAAGGATGGTGGCGATCGCCGTTTCAAACGGGTCGAATCCACGAGCCAGTCTCGCTCCGGGATGCCTTCGCCGAAACGTCGAGAGGATGCCCGCCTGCGCAAACACCTTGCCGATCACGGCCGGATCCGAATCCAGGTCGAACATGTGCCGGATGCGCTGCACGACTCTGAGGAGGCATCGGGTGTCCGACAGACAGATCTCGAGTGCGAGTTCCGGGTTCCGGCCGTCCGGTCTTATCCGAAAGTATCCCGTCGTTTCCATGCCGTCGACCGTGAACACCCGCGAATAGGCGTCTCCTTCGATCGCTTCGATGCCGGCGACGTGATGCCGCCGATAGTAGTCGAGCAACGAGCGCCAATCGAACGGAGGCCGGTAGGCTAACCCCAGCCGGATCATCGAAGCAGCCTCCACTCCCTTTGTAGATGACCGCAGCGCGGATGGGGGACGATGGAACCGCTTCTTCACGGCATCGTTGAATCGGCGAAGCGAGCGGAAGCCGGTGGAAAAGGCAATCTCCGTGAATGGAAGCGGGGTCTCCACGATCAGCTTTCGGGCAAAGTTGAGCCGGCTGCCGTCGTGGAGCTGCTTGGGGGTTTGGCCCAATTCTTTTTCGAACAGCCGTCGCAGATGTCGAGCCGAGACGCCCAGCCGGTCGGCCAGGACCTCTTCGCTGTGCTGTTCCAGAACTCCCTGGGCCAGGAGCTTGAGGGCCCGCTCGACGGTGGTCTGTTTGCCGTTCCACGCAGGGGACCCCGGAGCAGATTCAGGCCGGCATCGCAGGCAAGGCCGATAACCGGCCCGCTCGGCCGCTTGCGCCGTCTTGAAAAACAGGACATTTTCGCGTTTGGGGCGGGCCGGACAAATCGGCCGGCAATAGATCCCCGTCGTCTTCACGGCGACGAAAAACTTGCCGTCGAAACGATGGTCTCTCGCCAGCAGGGCTCGGTAGAACGGATCGTGGCTATTCATGCTCCGCCTCGCAAAGGTCCAATGGTCTTGTCCATCGTCCAGACTGTAGACGAATGGGTTCCGATACACTCGCCGGATTCGGACCTCTACGCCGGTGTATTTAAACTTACTCGGCCGCCCGATTGCCAGTTGCAATCCTTCTTTTCCGGTCACCGTTCCACCGGTCTTACATCGCGATGGACCCGACCTGGGGTCACGGCATACACTGACTGGGAAACGTGTTTGCAAGGAAGGATTTCCGGCAAGCCTACGAATCGAAACCTATCAGCGGCAAAAACGTGCTCCGCATTGCCGAGTCATAAGAGATCCGCCGACTCAATTGTGACTGTCCTGACAGTCGATGATGCGTGCAGCGAGGCCTTGCAGCGATACATGGCGCAGACGATGGAAGATGACCTTGCCTATCGAAGCGCTGCAGGAGCATACTGCCATAAATATGTACAAGACCAAAGCCTATGGAGCAGCCGCAGCCACCTCATCGATGGCTGCCCTCACGATTCCGCGACGCGATCCCGGCGAACGGGACGTTCAGATCGACGTCCTCTTCTGCGGTATTTGCCACTCCGATCTCCATCAGGTTCGAAACGAGTGGAAGAGCGTAGCGCCGACTGTCTATCCCTGCGTCCCCGGCCACGAGATCGTCGGCCGTGTGGCGAAAGTCGGAACGGCGGTCAAGAAATTCAAGGTCGGTGATCTTGCGGCGGTCGGCTGCCTGGTCGATACCGACCAGACCTGCCACGAATGTCAGGCCGGCCTGGAACAGTTCTGCGGGAATCTGACCCTGACCTACAATTCACCGGACAAGCACCTCGGAGGCGTCACCTACGGCGGCTACGCCGAGAGCATCGTCGTGGACCACCGATTCGTCCTGCGCATCCCCCCGAACCTGGACCTTGCCGGAACCGCCCCGCTCCTCTGCGCCGGGATCACCACCTATTCGCCGATGCGCCATTGGGGGGTGACCAAGGGGAAGAAGGTGGGTGTGGTCGGGCTGGGCGGACTGGGCCATATGGCCGTCAAGTTCGCTCATGCGCTGGGAGCCCATGTGGTGGTCTTCACCACATCGCCCAACAAGAAGGACGACGCGCTCCGCCTCGGCGCCGACGAAGTCGTCATCTCCCGCGACGCGAACGAGATGAAGAAGCAGACCGGCAGTTTCGACTTCATCCTCGACGCCGTATCCGCCGACCACGACATCAACGTCTATATTGAGCTGCTTCGCCGCGACGGCACCATTACCCTCGTCGGTGCGCCGGAGAAGCCGCTCGCGGTTGCGGCCTTCGGTCTCTTGTTCGGACGTCGCAGCCTATCCGGTTCTCCCATCGGCGGCATCCCGGAAACTCAGGAGATGCTCGATTTTTGTTCCGCTCATCACATTACCTCGGACGTCGAAGTCATCCCCATCCAAAAGGTCAACGAAGCCTACGACAGACTGCTCAAGTCCGACGTGAAATACCGCTTCTCGATCGACATGGCTTCTCTGAAAACCTAGAACCGCGGAGGAACTCAAATGAGGACCACATGTGTCGCGACCGCCGCGCTGGCGGCTGTGCTTGCGCTCCCCGCCTCGGGGTTCGCGGAAGAAACATCGGCCGCTCAAGTATCCCTCCCCGAACAACTGGTGAATGCCTTCAACGCCGTGTTCGGAGCCCATCCGGGTCTGCGAGCCAACCATCCCAAAGGCGTCGTCCTCGAAGGCTCTTTCACGCCGAGTGACAAGGCGGCGTCCGTGAGCAAAGCTGCTCACTTCGCCAAGCAGGCCAAACCGATTCCGGTGACCGTCCGCTTCTCGGCCGGGTCGGGGTTGCCGACCGTCCCGGACACCAACGAGATGCCCCGCGGCATGGCCATTAAATTTTCCCTTCCTGACGGGTCACAGACGGACATGGTCGTGCTCTCCTACAACGGCTTTCCCGTCTCCACCGGGGAGGACTTCAGGGATTTTCTCCTGGCCATTGCGGCAAGCGGGCCTGACGCCCCGAAACCCAACGCCTTGGAGAATTTTCTGAACGGTCATCCGGCAGCCAAGACGTTCGTGCAAACCCCCAAGCCGCCGCCTGTCAGCTACGGTACCCTGCCCTATTTCGGGATCAACGCGTTCAAGTTCACCAATGCGAAAGGAAAGACCGCGCTGGTCCGCTATCAACTGCAGCCGATCACCGGTGTGCAGTACCTCACAAAGGAGCAAGTGTCCGCGAAGGGACCGGACTATTTGAGCGATGAGATTCGGGACCGGGTCCGCCGCGCTCCGGTCAAGTTCCACCTACTCGCGCAAGTGGCCGAACCGGGCGACAAGACGGACGATCCGACGGTCGTTTGGCCTGAAACGAGAAGAACGATCGACTTGGGAACGCTCACCATCGTCAAAGCGGTGGAGGACAGCCAAGCTGCGGAAAAGAAATTGCTCTTTGTACCGGGAGCCCTGACACCCGGCATCGAAGCGGCCGATCCGATGATCGCTGTCCGGTCGGCGGCCTATATCGTATCCCTGTCGCGCCGCGCCCAGCCCCAGTAGGATCGGCCTCGCGGGAGCCATAGCCGGTGAACCGGGAGACGACGCACACGCCGCCGATTCGCCTGTGGCTCCTCTTCATTATTCTCTTGCTGCACGGATGCTCGTCCAAAGGAACGCCCACCGGCGTTCATTTTCCCGTCACCAGCGGATCCCACCGGCTCCTTCCGGCCGCTGAGCAATCGATCCTTCTCTGGGGAGCCCCCGACGTCACACACGTGGCGGTCGAATGGCTCCGGTCGCATCACTATACACACGTCGTCGTCGCTGATGAGAATCGGGTCCGCGAGGCGAAGGACGCTCCGCCCGGATCCGATCGCAAAGCGGCGCTCACCCTTGGGGAAAATATGCATGCCGAATTTGTGCTGTTATTGGACCGGGAGACAAACAAGGAAGGAACGTTGATCGAGCCGCATTGCGGGGCGCGCTTCTTCGTCGAGGTCACATTGCGGGGTCTCTCGGTGAACAACGGCGAGACCGTCTTGCAGGCTCGGGCCCATTACCCGCAGTGCGTTGAACTGAGCGGCCGGATTGCTCGAAGCCTGACATGCCAGACGTTCGCCACTGCGTGGGGATTTCGCCCGTCGGGTCAACTCGATCTTCCGTCACACCTCATGTGCACGGCAGGCCAGACGGCGCCGATGGCAAATCGTCCAGCCGGAGAAATCCCGAACGAACGTCGGGCGTTGCCGGGCGATACGCCATGACGCATCAGTGCATGAGCAGCAAAATAAATGCTCACACGATGGCGCGGCTGGTCTCGTGCCTGTGGCTGGGATTGGGTCTCTTGCTCACCGGCTGCGAATCGGAGCGAAGCAGGCTGATGACGGAGAAATATCCGACGTACCCCGATGACATCAAACGAGCCATCGATCGTGGGTATCCTGTTCGAGGCATGAATCACGATCAGATCTATCTGGCGTTCGGGGAGCCCATATGTAAGAAGGCCATCGAACACAAGGGGCGGCCGGTGGAGGTGTGGTTGTATCCCCCAGGCGGACGAGACCCCTGCCTGACGGCAGAGTTTCGCGTCTATTTCGAAAATGGAGCGGTCTCGGACTGGGCCAAAATGACGGAAGCCTCGCGCTTCGCGGATCCGCCTGGAGGTCTTCCGCCCTGACGTAGACTTGAACAGACATGTGATACCGGCGGATCACGGCCAAGAACGGGATGCGATTCGACAACCGCTATTGCTGGGTGATGCGCTTCGAGGGTGCCGTCATCGTGGAGGTGCGGGCCTATCTGGACTCGGCATTGGTGCAGAGGCTGATCGACGAGAACCCGCTCTGAGTACGAGAGAAACCCGCCGGTTACTGAACTTTCGTCATTTTCTCCGGGAAAAAATACTTCTCGAACCGTTCTCGCGCTTTTCTGTAGTCGTTGTCGGTCACGTACTGCAACCGGTAATTGAATCGGCACTTGCGGTCTTTTTCGTATTGGTAGACGTCCTGCATGAAGGGTACGATCTGGTCGAGATCCGACGTGTACTCCCCTTTCGCCAGACTGGTGTCCAGACCGGACGGGATGTCTCCGATCACGCGGATGGATTCCTCACCGTTTTGAATGCTGGCCTCGATCAGGACATTGTCCTTCTGGCACAGCGTATATCCGCGCTTCATGTTTTCCACCGCCTCTTGAAATCCGTCTCGTGACGCGGCCTTTGCGCCGACCATGCCCTTCACTTCATCGACCAATGCCGTCACTTCCGCGAGACGCTTCTCCAGGCGGCGGCTGGTTTCCGCGGCGTCGTCGAGCTTGGCCTGAAGGCCCGGGTCAGTTCGCGTGGACTCCGTAGTAGGGGGCAGCGCATCAGATTGGGCCGCAGATTGGGAAACGGACTCGGGAACGGCCGCCGATTGACGCGTGTCCGGTTGGCCGTTCGCGCCGTTGTCCGTGACTTGGACGAGCAGGACGGCAAAAACGAGCAGGAGCACCACCTGCACCAGGGACAGACCGAGGACGGGATCCGTGCGCGGGTCAGTTCTTGTCACCGGAATGTTCCTCGGCCACCCGGACCCGTAAAAATGACATCACGTCCCGCATGGTGGTCTCGATCGTTCTGCTGGCCTCGAGGCTCGATTGAATGGCCTTTTGGACGTTGAGCAAACCGTTCTTGACGTCGGCCGACATCGAAGCGGCCGTGATGTCCTTCAGTTCCGTTTCGAACGCGGCCAGCCGACCGGAAACCGATGCAAATGACGCGCGTAACGACTGCAACCCGTTGAGCTGACCGTCCAGTTCCGCACGACTCCGCTCGAAGGCCGTCGTCATCGAAAGAAATTGTTCGGTTCGCTCTTTGAGGGTGTCAGACAATTCCTTCACCGCCGCTTCGACTTGCCCGACCCCTTCCGCTCCGTACAGGGACTCTCCGAACGACGCCACGGTTTCGGCGGTCCTGGTCAATCCGTCTTCCAATCGTTGCGCGGCCGCTTCAAAGCTTTCTCCACGCCTTCCCATGACGGTGATGAGCTTGCTGACTTCGGCCGTGAGAATTTCCTGGGGCATCTGCATGGTGGACAGCCGGCTCAACATGTCCTTGACGGACGATTCCAGCCCCGCGGTCATCGTCTTCCCCATCGCGAATTGTTGTTCGGCAAGTTTTTCACGAACGTCGGACAATGACCGCACGAGATCATGCAAGGAGCCGCGCAGATCATTGGCGGCGAGATCTCTGAACGAAGAGATCTCCATGTTCGCTTCGGTGATTTCGTGCAACAGCGTCGACACCCGCTGATCGATGCTGTCCTGCACGTCGAGAAGCCGGTCGGTCAGCGTGTCCTGGAAATAGAGCGTCAGCAGACGCAGCACCATGCCGGCACACGTCAGGACGAGCGCGTAGCCGAAGGCGGGAAGAACCGCCTCCGCGGTCAGCTTGGGAGCCGGCCATAGGATGAACGTCACAATGAGAGCCAACAGCGCCCAGAGAAATCCCATGTAGTACAAGGAATCCGCAAACTGGGCCGTATTCTTCTTCTTGACCGAGTATCCATAGCCTGCATAGCCGACGAGGAGTCCGATCAAGGCACCGAGCGTGACGGTCGGGGAATATTGTGACGCGGCGGAGTACCAGAGGACGACACCACCCACGACGGTCGCGCAGACCCACGCGACGGCAAGCTTTCTATTACCCCGTAACGTCGGGTGAACAGCGGAATGGACTTCGTCCACCTCGTCGACCTGTGGCGTCGGCTCCGGATCTTCCAGCGGCATGGCTGGTAATCTTCTCATCATCATCGGTCTGCTCCCTGTTCTCCGGTCGTCGTCATTTGTTCATTATGTGACATGGCCATGGCTCTACTACTAGGGACTTCTCTAGGGCCTAATGGGCGGCGTTCGGTCAATCGCTCACGGCACCAGTTGTTTGATGCGCGCCAGGTACGTGGCCATGAAATGCTCCGGCACGTCTTGGATGCTGAGATTCTTGAGATTGTTCCAGAACGACAGGACCGACGAATGCTCGGCTTGATGTTCGGCATAGTACCGGTACCGCTTCCCGTCTTCCAGCACCACCTCCGGCCCGAGATGCTGGAACGGGCCTTCGTCCAGCACGGCAAAGACTTCAAACGGCGGCAGCAGCGGCACGGGATCCTTGTCATTGACGTAGCGGATCAGCGGCAAGGATCCGTACTTGCGGACGCCGGCCCGATTCGTGACCTTCGGCTGTCCAAAGGTCACGGCCTGCCCGAGCCTGATCCCGTCCTCTTTCAGCAACATCAACACGACCACCGCCGCCGCTCCCCCGTAACTATGGCCCGTCACCCTGGTTTCGTAGTCCGTCTTCAGAAGGGGCTTGGCGAACTGATAGACCTGCAGCGCCGCGTCCCCGAACCCTTTGTGGAGCGGAATCTGCAGCCGAGATTCGACGACTTTGTTGTAATCCACGTCCGCCCGGATATTCACCAGGTTCGAGGTGCCGCGGATCACGATCCACTGCACACGCGCCGCATCATCCACCTCCACGTACGCCTTGACCCCGGAAGCGAGCGGCGGGCTGACACTGACGCGCACCGACGTTCCGCTCTGCTGCCGGATCACCTCGTCCTGTTGATACGCCAGATCGGCCCGCTGGGCATACTGGAGGACTCGTGAGAAATCTGGAGGCGCGGACGGAACCGACTCGATCGGCTTGTGCGATCCGCACGAAGGAAGACCGGCCAGGACCAGCCCCACGACGGCCAGGGCGAGTCCCGAGGGGACCGTGAAGACACGCGTCGACTTCATGGCGGATCGTCCTCCTTTTTGCGTCACGGTTTTCCTTCTTCAAACGTGTCAGGCGGATGCACGCGCAACTGTTGTTCGAGTGTCAGCAGCCGTCTCGCGTCAAGATAGCCGAGCACCTTCGCCCGGGTCATCCTGGTGCGCCCCTGCTCCATCTCCTGCACGGCTGCCGCGAGCTTCTCCTCGGAGGGCTGAGTCGTCTCCCCGCCGCTGCTGCGAAGCAGACTCAGGAGCTTCAGCTCGCTCGCCTTGACCTTGGCCTGCTCGATCAACAGCGTCTTCCTCGTGTCATTCTTGACCTGGACCAACGCCGCGGTCTGCTCCTCGTTGATTCCGATCCTGCCTCCGTGATCCAGAAAGTAGTCGAAACCGGTTTGATGCGCGGGAGTGCCATGCGGTCCGCCGGAATGGCCCGACCGCGGCTTGTCGGACGCCGTCCGCATATGGTGCTGCTTGAGCTCCGCCAGTTTGGTCCGCTGCTGCTCCGTCAAGCGTGCCTGAATCCGATCGGTCACCTGGAACAGTGTATTGAACAGCACGCCTTCCGTCTCTCCGGTCTTTTGCATTTTGGCGCGAATGACCTCCGGATCCACGTCCGGCCGCATGACGAGTTCGTCGGCTTCCACTCGGCTCAGATCGATCTCGGTCCCGACCCTCAGCACTTCCCGCCTGGCCTCCTCCAACCATGATCCGATGTCCCGGACCTGAAGGTCGTCCAGCACCAGTTCACGGCGAAATCCGTTGTAGACCTGGCCGACGCCGTCCAATGACAGGAGACCGATCTTCGTATTGAAACCCTGCGACACTCGAAACACCATCGGCGGATGCATCAATTCCCGGACCTTGGTCGCTTGCTCCGCCGTCAACACGGCGCGGAGCGCGGTCAGGGTGTCGATGAAGAGATTCAACTCGTCGGTTTCAATGCCGCCGGTGAGGGCGTTGGCCGTCCGGTATTCATGCTCCTGGAGCAGCCCGCGCCGCCGCTTCTCTTCCAACTCCTGGAACATCCCGACCAATACCGCCTCCTTCAGCCACATGTCCGTCTTCACACGTTGAACCAGATCGGCCATGGCCTGCTTCTGCTGGGACGTCAATTCGAGGCTGTGTCCCAGATGCGCGTAGGATCCGGCGATCTGCTCGACCGCGCGAATCATCCGAGGACCCGGCGTGAACTCCATCTCCGGTTGTGTCTGGGCCAAACCCTCGTGACAGGTCATCCCGATCAACAGGACCGCGAATATCCAGTGTTTCATCGCTGCGCTCCTTTTGCAGGTGCAGGAACCGGACGACCCGACGGAATCGCCTGCCGCGTGGAATGACCGCAAGGTCACGTCCTCGGGGCTACTTGTGACTGCTCTGCGAAAGCGGCATGGTCACCAGAATGCCGCCCATCACGTCCCGCAATTTGAAGTCCTTCTTCGGGCTGTTCGGATGCGCATTGTGACAACCGATGCAGGTCTGAGAGACTGCCTTGTCCGGATAGAGCGCCTGGAAATAGGATGCTCCGTCCTGGGTAACGACACCGGTGTACGGCCGCCCTCCATCGACCATGATTTCCGAGAGCCCCGTTCGCTCGAAATCCGTATTGGCCCGGTTGTCCTTGTTGATCGGCCACTGGCTGAGTAACCGCACCCGAATCCCCCTGTCGTCTCCTCGCATCAACAGACCTGCCTCCTTGAGAAACTGAGCCGGCAGCGGCAACATGCCCCGCTCTTTCCAATGCTCTGAAGCAACGGCCGTGCCCCGGACTTGCATCCGTTCGACAATTTCGGTCGTGTAGAACGTCCGGTCCGCCTGAATCACGCTGTGCACATAGTCCGTTGCCGCCGTGGCCGGAATGCAGGGCGGCTCGGGCAGATTCTTACCCGTGGCTGACGGAAGGCCCTGTCCCGATGCCCACATGAGCAGCATTCCGATGATGAGGCCCAGTCCGAATCCCTGTGCTCGCATGATTCCATTTCCTTTCCCGGCCGCTGCAGGTGGGAATTGCGGCTCGTCCGTCATTCGTGCGTTCTCACGGGATGCCATATTAGGCCTCTCACGACATTTTCCCACCGAGCGGGCCGATGGTCCATGGGGATCAGCGGCAGGGGTTCAGCGACAGAGAGAAGGCGCCACGTCCAATCATTCAGCCAATGCCTTGACGGCACGACGACGATCAGGCATCAGAGACGGACAAGGTGGACAGCCGGTCGCCAAACTCCCCGACCAGGCCCCTCCGCACTCGAACGGCAACCCAAGCCAGGCAAGTACCGACGAACAATGAGGTGATGTCGACGGCAGCCAATCCCCATTGACCGTCTGTCACCGTCGCCAGCAGGTGGCTCTTCGTCGTCAGCAGATTGAGTCCGGGCAGCAGCATCAACAAGACGCCAGCGGCTGCCAATAGGTCGCGCCAGGCCAGCGCGCTCTCGCCTCGCAGCGCACCAAAGCCGACGCAGATGGCCCACACGCTGAAAAAGGCACGAACCTCCCAATCCGCCCGGTGCGGCACCACGGCCGGCAAGACACGATTGATCCAGAAGAACGCGGCAACGGCAACCAGTAATCCAGCCACCACGCCGACGGCAAGTCTGTCCGCTACCTGTACAGCGAGCGGATCGGATCGATCGCCCCGGCCCCTTCGACGTTTGGCGGTTCGAATCGCCAGGCCCGTGGCAACCACGAGGCTTGACGCGAACCCCATCAAGAAATAGCCCCATCGGCTCACCACGCCGCCGAATCTGCCGAAGTGGAGCAAGCCGGCCAGCGAGGCACCTGCCTCTCCCGATTCCGGGGTTCCGCCGGCGAGATAGATCGACCAGAGCACGACCAGGCCGGTTATCGTGATCGTCGCCAGGAACGGTAGCATGAGAAGGCCGATTGCGTTGTGAACGTCCGACCAGGAGCGCAGGGAGACCGTCCGAAATCCGGCCATGAACAGATCCGCAATGAATCGCCGGCGCCTGATCAATACGCCTGTGATCGCCGCCGCCCATATGGCAATCGCGGCTGCACCGACCATCCATACGCCGGCCAGCCCGGCCAGCAATCCATAATGAAAGTGATAGAAGAGATCTCCCCCTCTAGTCTCCCTAAATACAAGGAGGTTTCCAGTTGCAGGATCGATCGATTGGCCGGTAAACGACCGCTTGTCTTGCCATTTGATCAACTGCACCAACCCATCGCCGCCCGACCCGTTCAGGGGCGACTCCATAAAGAGTTCGGCCGTCCGGAATTCAGGTGAAAAACCGACCGGCCCCGATGCAGTCGTAATCTTCTGGATCTCGGGCTGCAGCATCCAGTAGGTGATCTCCTCGTCGAACACCGCCAGGGTGCCCGTCGCAAAGACAGAGAAGAGGATCCAGGCTGAGAACAGGCCGATCCAGGCATGCGCCTGATTCAACCATTGCGTCACATGGTCTTTCATGATGCCCGCCGAAGCCCCGGCTCGCCGCTCCCAATGAGCAAATCCGTCAAAGATCGGCCCCTCCCGCTATAGTAGAGCGAGGGGGAAGTGGCTTGCAAACGGCATCGATCCGTCATTCTCCGTCGGCATGCTGGCGAATGCGCTGCTGATATAGTACTGTCTCCGAACCCGGCGGGCCGTCCTCTTCGTGGACAAAGAAACTTCCCGGCCGCGAGACCCACATGAGGCGAGATCGGGCGAGGGCCATGACTTCGACACGAACTAGGGCGATGCGCACGCTATTGATGCTGCTTCTGTTGCTCTCCTGTCTCGGATGCGACCAGGTGACCAAGAAGCTGGCGCGTACGTACCTCGCGTTTCATCCTCCCGTATCCTGCTGCCACGACGTGGTGCGATTGCATTATGCCGAGAACGCTGGCGCATTCCTCGGCCTGGGGTGGAATCTATCCGAGGACATGCGGATTTTGATCTTTCAGATCGCAGTCGGCCTCTGTCTCTTCGCATTGTTCGTGGTCCTGCTGAGGTCGCACCATCACCCGTCCAGCTTCCTGGTCGCCTGGACCCTGATCTTGAGTGGAGGCATCGGCAATGTGCTGGATCGCCTCCTGCACCACGGCCGGGTCACCGACTTCATGAATCTCGGCATCGGTTCGCTTCGCACCGGCATATTCAACGTGGCGGATGTCTGCATCACGGTCGGCGTCGTATGGCTGTTGCTCGCCCTCAGGTGGGAAGACGAGCCGCGCGCCGAAGCAAACTAGCATGGGGCAGATACGTCTTCGACCGGACCGGACAGCACGAACAGCACGCCTGTCGGCGTCGATCATCGTATGGCTCGCCTGTACGATGGGATGCGACGGCAACCGTGCGACCGGACCGGCATTTGAAGACGTCCTCCACCTAGGGCCGGAAACCGCATTGCTCTATTTCTATCGACCGCCGGTCCCGGACGGAGACCAAGCTCCGCAGTGGGTGTATGCGTTCGATCAGATCATCCGGCTGGATGACGGCGGGTACAGCTTTCACGCCGTGCCGCCGGGCCGGTATCTGATCTCGTTGCGCTCCCAGTCAGATCCCACGGCCGACTGGTACGACTTGGCCGCGGGCCGAGCGACGTTTCTCAAGTGGAATCGCGCCAAGGCCGGCGGTCAGCCTACCCTGATTCCGGTCGACGAGCGCCGGGCGATTGAGGAATTACCGCAGTGCCGGCTGATGCAGCACGATCCGTCCGGTCGACCATAAGTCCGCCGGCTTCGAAGCCCGAGCAAAATTCACCCTATCGAGCGCGGACTGATGGCTTCTCGATGAGACCCATGAACGTCTTGGCGTTCGCGACCGCGTGACCTTCGGCGTCGTTGTTGAAGTAGACGTACGCGTCATAACCGTCCCGAAGGTAGCCCTTCACTTTGCGAGCCTCCTCATCCAATTCGCGCCTGGTGTAGTTCGACGCAAAGAGTCGGGAGCGTCCGTGGAAGCGGACATAGGCAAAATCTGCCGTAACCACATCCCGGCGCGGATACCGCCCTGAGTCTCCGATGCACAGCGCGGCCCCCAGACGGTTCAACAACCGGTAGACGCCGGTGGAGAACCACGATTCGTGACGGAACTCGCAAACCAGCCGCAGACGCGATGAGCCGCGCCGGACCATTTCCAGGAAATCTTTCAATCGATCGTCGTCGCGATGGAAGGATTCCGGAAATTGAAAGAGAATGGGGCCAAGGTGCGTGCCCAGCGATCGAGCATGGCTGAGAAACAGACGCCACGGATCTTCGACGTCTTTCAGGCGCTTGACGTGGGTGATGTACCGACTTGCTTTGACCGAAAAGATGAAGTCTTGCGGAACTTGTGACGCCCACTTTTCGTACGTCGAAGGCTTCGGCAAGTGATAGAAGGAATAGTTGACTTCCGTGGTGGGGAACTGCCCGGTGAAAAACTCCAACCACCGGGCGTTCGGTAACCCGACCGGATAGAACAGGCCTTTCCAACTTCCATACGTCCAACCCGACGTTCCGACAAGGATCCGTCCGCTCTCTCGCCTATGCCGAACCGTCCGCATCTTATCGCCCATGATGCGGAAGCCCGGAGCATCAGGCCACTGGGAACATCGAGAGTCGACGCGGACAGTCCGTTAGCGATAGGACATGGCGTGCTGCTGTTCCGCCACGGCGACGAGCATCAAGGCCCGTCCGTCCTGCAGACCCATGGCATATCGTTCAAACACAGTCGGAGCGCAATCCCGATAGAGGCTGGAGTGATCTTCACTCAGTAGCGCATCGCGGAGGCCTTCCGCTTCCGCATGCCATCCTTCCCGTTCAATGGGCTGAGCGGCCCTTGCCTTTTGCTGCCGACACCATTCGATACGAGCCTCGACGGATTCAGTTGCCAATGCCATGGTCGCCTCCCTTTCTGCCCGGGTGTTCAATAATGATGTTCATTTACGTTCACCTCGTCGCCCGGGCTGCCGCACTCGAACCAGTGAATCGCAAGGAAAGTACCAGACCATGGGCGATCCTTCGGCTCCCTATGATCCTGTAAGACAGGCGCTATTTCGAGGGCTTATGCGGTGAGCGAGCGGATCTGCGACTGTTCATCCGTAGCCGCTAGTTATTTCCCTAGTGGAGCACCCCTGCAGGTCGGCAGCCAAAACCCTACAGATTTCCCCTATTCCACACAGGGCGGCCGGTCTCCTGTCGTATCCGGCCGCCCTCGTGGTGTCCTCATTCCGCTTCAGGCCCCCGCCAGCGCATGTGTGCCGTGGGTGACCGCTCCGCCTGCGCGCAGCGCGGCAGCCGCCAGGATCGCTTCGGCAATCTCCGCATCCGACGCCCCACTTTCCCGCGCCTTGTTGGTATGGAGCTCGATGCAATAGGGACATTGAGTGGTGAGTGCCAGGGCAATCGCCATGAGCTCCTTGTACTTTTTGGGGATGGCTCCGTCGGCCCAAGCCGCCTTGTCGAAGGTCCAAAAGGCTTTTGCCGTTTCAGGCGCGAGAACTTCCAATTGTTTCAATCTGCCCAGATTCTTGATGTCGTACATGGCTGCCTCCTTATGATGCGTTCGGAATGATTGTGTCGTACGTTCCTTCGGATTTGCTCGTTGCTCTTTGCAAAATCTCACGCTCGAATACCGACTACCTCCAAATATTCGGCGAATACCGTCGTGCACTCCGCGCCGGCCCTGTTATGTGAAGCCCACAGCGCTTCGAGTTCCGTACGAAGACGCTCTTGGCCTTCGGCATCGAGCGAAGCGAAGGCCCGATTGGTCGGGCCATAGTAGAGGCGAAACACGTCCACCACCTCAGCTGGAGAGAACGGATAGGTGAACGGATACAGACGCCGGGTCAGAGAGAGGTCCGAAAGGCCTGCGCCGAGCCGTTCGCGAACCACGGATTCCTCTCCCCACAAGACCGGCGAGGGCATGCCGGACGGGGCGATGAACTTGGAGATGGTCTTGAACATCTGTCCCACGAACCCTTGCGGCGTCCAATTACCCATGGCGATGGTGCCCCCGGGCACGCAGACTCGGAGCAATTCGCGGGCGACCAGCTCCGGCTGCGGGGCGAACATCGCGCCGATCAGACTCACGACGGCGTCGAAACTGCCGTCCTCGAACGGCAGCGCCTCGGCGTCGCCTTCCTCGAACCGCGCGG
Source organism: Nitrospira japonica (assembly GCF_900169565.1). NCBI lineage: Bacteria > Pseudomonadati > Nitrospirota > Nitrospiria > Nitrospirales > Nitrospiraceae > Nitrospira > Nitrospira japonica. The sequence continues at coordinate 3,553,995 of NZ_LT828648.1, forward strand.
TCAGTCCTTCCGCCTGAGCCCGTGCACGCGCCCGGTCGATCAGATTGCTCGCGATGTCGACTCCGGTCACGTCCAACCCGTCCTTTGCCGCGATCAACGCCAACTGCCCGGATCCGCATCCCACGTCCAGCACCCGGCATCCCGGTGCGAGACTGAGCCGCTCGTAAAACTCCCGGGCGCCGCTCTCCATGTAGCGCGAGAACCGGTCGTAATCCCCGGCCATCCACATCGCCTTGAGTCGATTCTTGAGTTGATTCCCTTCCGCAACCAGTATGCCGTTCGACATGATGTCCTCCTTTGTTGATGAGAGTGGTGCGCCTCTGCGCCGCCTGCGTGTTCGCCGCTTCAACGCATGAGCGCACTATAGGAGAAGAAGGCGCCGGCGTCTTATCCGGGAGTCTGGTTCTCTTGACAGCGCCGTGATAGGCTACGGCCCGCTTGCGCGGGCGTCCGGAATCATTTGCCGAGAATCCGGCACCGCAACCACACGCGCCGGGAATTCCTATGGATGTCCTGTCCGAAGTGCTCAAGACCGTGAAGCTCGACGGAGCGATTTTCTACACGGCCGAATGCTCCGCGCCTTGGGGCTTTCGCTCGCCGCCCGGGCGGATCATGGCCTCCTATCTGTCACCGGAGCCCAAACACGTCATCGTCTACCATTTGCTGACCGAAGGCCGCGGCTATGCGCAGGTCGAGGGAGACGGCACGCTGCTTCACCTCGATGCGGGCGATATCGTCGTGTTCCCTCAGGGAGATCCCCACCTATTGGGAAACGGCCCGGCCGTCGAACCGATCGACAGCTCCAAGGAGTTGCAGCGCATTCTTTCCGAGGATCTCAAGATCGCCCGGTGCGGGGGAGGTGGAGAGGTCACGCGAATCATCTGCGGCTACATGACCTGCGAACCGCAACTGAGCCGCATCTTTCTGGGCGGCCTTCCTCCGGTCCTGAAGGTCAATATCCGCAAGGACGCGTCCGGTCAGTGGCTGGAAAATTCCATCCGCTATTCGGTCGAAACCGCAGATACTTCACGGCCTGGCGGCGAAACCGTGCTCGCCAAGCTCTCCGAAGTCCTGTTCATCGAAACGTTACGGCGCTACATCGCCCAGCTCCCGCAGGCGGAATCCGGATGGCTGGCGGGAGTTCGCGATCAGGAGGTCGGCAAAGCGCTGGCGCTGTTGCATCGCCAACCGGCCCATCCCTGGACGATCGCGACGCTGGCAAGCGAAGTGGGTACGTCGCGTTCGGTGTTGGCCGAGCGTTTCCGGCAGTATTTGTCGGAGACCCCGATCGCCTATTTGACTCGCTGGCGCCTCCAGCTCGGCAGGCAGATGCTGGCCTCCACCAATCACAGCGTGGCGCAAATCTCCGGCGACGTGGGGTATGAATCGGAACCGGCATTCAATCGGGCATTCAAACGCGCGTTCGGCCTTCCGCCCGCCCGTTTCCGCAGCCAGTCGAGGTCGTCACGAGGACCAGCGGACCGCCATGCCGCGACGCCCGATCGTCCCGCCTCCGTCCGGCGCCGATAGAAGATCCCGCAACGACGTCATCCCCAATGAGGCCTCCATGCTCGAACTGAGACCAACCTGCGAACAGTGCAACCGCCCGCTGCCGCCTCATTCACTCGAGGCGCGGATCTGCTCCTATGAATGCACGTTCTGCGCAGACTGCGTGGAACGGATCTTAGGCAACGTCTGTCCGAACTGCGGCGGGGGCTTCGTACCCCGACCGGTCAGGCCAGTGAGGAATTGGAAGGGAGACAATTTCCTGGGGAAAGATCCGGCCGGTACCGTCGTTCGACACAGGCCGGTCGATCCCGTCGCCCACGCCACGTTCGCGAGTGAACTCCGGTTGATCCCCCCGGAAAATCGTTAGTCGGGGTGATTCCGCGCTCGTTGCCCGTCCGACCGCTCACGGGACGCCCCTCGCGCTGAACCGTGGACTCGACCGACTGGAGCCAGTAGAATGGCCGCGTTTTTCCGGGGAACAAATCGGCACTCACCGCCTGTGCAAAGGAGTCGGACCATGCCCGAGCGTGGAACCTACGTCGTCACGACGTTGCTGGACGTGAACGAGGTGCAGAACGTGGATGACCGCGGCGAGAGTCGAACCTACCTCGTCGCCGACGTGGCGTCCCGCAAAGCCATCATCATCGATTCGATCATCGAAAACGTCGAGCGGGATTTGACGCTGGTGAAGGAACTGAACCTGATTCTGGCCTTTGCAGTGGAAACCCACATTCACGCCGATCATATCACCGGAGCATCGCTCATCAAGGATCGAACCGGCGTCCCGATCGTCTATGGCGGGGGCGCCGAAGCAGTGGTCACAGGAGCCGACCTGTTTCTCCACGACGGCAAGGACCTTACGTTCGGAGCGACCTCGATCAGAGCCCTGGCCACGCCCGGGCACACCGACAGTTGCACCTCCTATTGGCTCCCGCGCGGAGTGTTTACGGGAGATACGATGTTCATTCGGGGGAACGGCCGCACGGATTTGCAGGGCGGGTCCTCCAAGAAACTGTTCGAATCCGTCCGCGCCAAGCTGTTCACCCTCCCCGACGAGACGGTCGTCTATCCGGGACACGACTACAACGGCCGCGTGGCTTCGACCATCGGAGAGGAGAAACGGTTCAATCCCCGCCTCAACCTGTCCATCGACTTGGACACCTTCGTCGACATGATGAACAAACGCCGGGCGCCGTTGCCGGAGAAAATCGACATTGCCGTGCCGGCCAACATGAAAGCCGGCCGCGTCTGATCGGCTGGCCAGGCATCGGCTTCCCCCCTTCACCCCCGCCCACCGTCCACTTCCAGAACGGACGGACCGGCGATGCGGCCCCACGGCCCGGTCCGCGTATCATTGATAAGGAAAGGAGACCCGCATGCGATTCGTCAAGGTCAAGGATGAAGAACGGGCCGGAGAGGTGGCGATCAATCTGGATCTCGTGCGCGAAGCCCATTTCGGAGGCGGCTTGCTGCACATCTATTTCGAGCGCAGTTCGAGCTCCCAGGACGATATGACGTTCACCGGCGAGAATGCACAGAAGATCTGGGCGGCGATGGGCTGACGGAACGGCTTAAATCAATCGAGCGTCTGTCTGAAGCGTGTGACGCCGATCGTCAATGCGACCGCGGCGAACAACGCAACCTGCCAGAGTTGCAGCAGGACTTCGTCGACCCCATTGCCCTTGAGGAGGATCCCCCGGACGATCCGCAGAAAATGCGTGAGCGGAAGAACTTCGCCGATGGCCTGCGCCCAGGCCGGCATGCCGCGGAACGGAAACATGAATCCCGACAACAGCAGGGACGGCAGGAAAAAGAAGAACGACATCTGCATGGCCTGCAGCTGGTTCTGCGCGATCGTGGAAAAGGTGATGCCGACCGCGAGATTGGCGGCGATGAAGACCAGCGCCGCGAGGAGCAGGAGCACGAGATTGCCTTCCATGGGCACCCCGAACAGAAAGCGCGCGGCCAGGAGAATCAGTCCGACCTGGACGTAGCCGACCAGAATATACGGAATGATCTTCCCGATCATGACTTCGAACGGCCGCGTGGGCATGGACAACAGATTCTCCATCGTGCCTCGCTCGCGCTCCCGCGTGATCGCCAGACCGGTGATGACGACCATGGTCATGGTCAGTACGACGCCCATGAGGCCCGGCACGATGTTGTAATGCGTGACCGCCTCGGGATTGTACTGCGCATGGACGCGCAACTCGACCGGGTCGTCCTGCCGCGCCAGAAACGCCAGCGGCCCCTTGAGATCATGCTGGAAAGCCGAGTTCACGAGCATCCGGAGCGAACCGATCGCGTTGCCGGTGGCGGCGGGATCCGTCGCGTCGGCTTCGACGAGGACGGCCGGCCGGTCGCCCCGCCACAGATCGCGGGTGAAATTTTCCGGAATCGAGACCACAAACTGGACATCTCCCCGCGCGATCGCCGCGCGGGCCTCGGCTTCCGTCCGCAACTCCCGGACGAATTCGAAATAGTTGCTGTGGCGAATGGCCTCCAACAGACTGCGTCCCTGCGGCCCGCGGTCGGCCAACAGCACCGCCGTCGGGAGATGCTTGGGATCGGCATTGATCGCCAGTCCGAAGAGAATCAACTGGATCAAGGGAATCCCGATCATCATCCCGAACGTCAGCCGGTCGCGGCGCATCTGGACGAACTCTTTCACCACCATGGCCCAGAATCTCGCGGGCGAAAACAAGTTGTGCGCCGTCATGACGAAAAATTGTCCTGTGAACTGCCCATGAGGTGGATGAAGACGTCTTCGAGTCCAGGGCCGATCCGCCGCCAATCGTAGTCCGCCGTCTTGAACGGAGCGATGGCCTCCGAAAGCGCCCGGTCGTCGTCCCCGCTCACGTGCAACCGGTTGCCGAACGCCACCGCCTGTTTGACGCCGGACCTGGCACGGAGCGTGGTAGCGAGCCGATGCAGATCCGGCCCCGCCACGAGCCACGTCGTGAGGCCGGCATGGTCGATCACTTCTTGCACGGTTCCATGGGTGAGCAGCTTGCCGTAGGCGATGTAGGCCAGTCTGTGGCACCGTTCGGCTTCATCCATATAATGGGTCGTAATGAGGCAGGTCAGGCCCTCGGCGGCCAGATCGTGAATCTGCTCCCAAAACTCGCGCCGCGCCTTGGGATCGACTCCGGCGGTGGGTTCGTCAAGCAGCAACAGCTTCGGCCGATGTATCAAACAGGCCGCCAGCGCAAGCCGCTGCTTCCACCCTCCCGACAGTTCGCCGGCCAACTGCTGCTGCCGCTCGAGCAAACCCAACCGTTCGAGGCTGAGACGGACGGCATTTCGCCGATCAGGTATGTCGAACATCCGGGCGACGAAATCCAGGTTCTCCGCGATGCTCAGATCCTCGTAAAAGCTGAACCGTTGGGTCATGTAGCCGACCTGTCGCTTGATCTCCCGGCTCCCCCGGATGACGTCGTAGCCCAAGCAGGTGCCGCGGCCGGCGTCCGCGCGCAGTAGACCGCACAGCATGCGGATGAACGTGGTCTTCCCGCTCCCGTTGGGACCGAGAAAGCCGCAGATCTCGCCCTTGCGCACCTGCAAACCGATCCGGTCGACCACCGTCCGGTCGCCGAAGCGTTTGGTCATGTCCTGCACGTCGATGGCCAGCTCGTCCCGCGTCATCGATCGCCTCCGATCCGGACGTCCACCGGCTGGCCGGGGTGCAGCTTCGCCGCGACCGACGGATTGAACCGCGCTTCGATCATGAAGACGAGCTTGGATCGGCTTTCCCGGCTGTAGATCACCGGAGGGGTAAATTCCGCCTTTGGAGAAATATAGTTCACCGTGCCGACGAACGGCTCCGCGACCCCGTCGACGGACACGCGAACGGACTGTCCCGGCTGCAACGTTCCGACCATCTCTTGTGACACGAAGGCCCGAACCTTGATGTTCTGCGGCGGCAGGAGAACGACGACGGGGCGCCCCGCCGCCACCCACTCGCCCTCCCGATACAACGTCTCGAACACCAGGCCGGCCTTCGGCGCCTGCTGCTGCTTCTGCGAGAGCTCCCACGCGGCCTTCGCGAGCGCGGCTTCTCGCGCGCGCACCTCGGCTTCGGCCGCCGCGATCTGGTCGCTGCGGGAACCGGCCTGCGCCGTGTCCAGTTCCGCTTGTAGCTCCGAAACCCGATGGCGGTCCTGATCCCGCGTCGCCCGCGTTCGGTCCAGTTCCAGCTCGGATGTGGCGCCCGGCACGCGGCTCAAGGCCTCCTGCCTGGTGAATTCCCGCTCAGACAACCGGACCGCGATGCGGGCCTGTTTGAGCTGCGCCTTGATCACGTCGATTTCCGAAGGACGTTTTCCCTTCTTCGCATCCTCCAAGGTTGCCTTGGCTTGAGACAGCCGGCGTTCGGCTTCCTCCCGCGCCGCTTGTTCCGGTTCCCCGTTCAGACGGAAGAGGCCGTCCCCCTCCTTCACCTGTTGCCCCCGCTGTACCGCCAGGGATTCCAGGGCTCCGGCATACGGAGACGCCACATAGACGAATTCTCCTTCGACGTAGCCTTGGACCAACGTCGGATCCGGACGCGTGCATCCTTGAATTCCCGTCCATAACGTAATCGCGACAACGGTCCGCAGGACAATCCGTGCGATCGACCGGGAGTCCGTCATGACAGCCTCCGTGAAGTCCCGGCGAGCAGTCCCTCGAAGATGACCGACATGATGGCGCTGTAGCCCTGATCGGGCGTCAGACCCAGCTCGATCAACTTGGGGGGATTCATGACCGCTCGAACGGTCCCGAGCAGAATTTCCATGATCAGCGGCATCGGAATATCCCGCCGGATGACGCGGGCTCTCCGTCCTTCGCTCAGCAACTTGCCGAAGTGCCGCCGGATAAGCTCCCGGCGCTTCTGCTCCACGACCTCGAATAGATGAGGGGCATCGCGCTGAATGTCGCGCACGAACGGTGCCTGAATCTCCTGGGTATGGGTCTGCACCGCCGCGACCAGACGGCGTAAGGCGCCGGGAACGTCGCCCCGGCTAGCGGCCGTGATTCGGCGCAGATCGGCTTCGGCGCACCGGAACTTGTCCAGAATCACCGACTCGACAAGCGCCGTCTTGCTGGGAAACAGACCGTACAGGGTCTTCTTACTCATTCCCAGTTCATCCGCCAATTCGTCCATCGTGACCCGGCGGAACCCCTGGCTCAGAAAATGACGGCGGGCGGCGGCCACGACTCGCTGTGTCGCGGGGGCATTCGGGAGCTGACGCGAAACCGGCTTGCGGGTCGGCATGGTTCACCAAGGAAACTAGAATAGTACTACCAGTTTCCTGACACCGGCCGCAAGCGCCGCACGGGCTGCCAAGAGCCCGCAATTCGTGTTATAGAATGCCGTCGGTCATGGAGGACACCTTATGGGCACCCATCGGTCCGATCTTCGCGGCATTGCCAGACGCGCCATGGTTGAACGGGATTTCTACCCCGACTTCTCGCCCGCGGCGCTGGGCGAATTGGCCAGGATTTCCGTCCCGGCGGACGGCACGGGAGATCCGCAGGTACGCAATCTGATCCACTGGCAATGGGTCTCGATCGACAACGATGACTCCCGGGATCTCGATCAGCTCACCGTCGCCGAGGTCGCACCGGACGGCCTCGCCTCGATCCGCGTGGCGATCGCCGACGTGGACGCCCTGGTCGCGAAGGATTCGAGCCTCGACGCCCATGCGTTGCACAATACGACGTCGGTCTATACGTCGGGAGGCGTGTTCCCCATGCTGCCCGACAAACTCTCGACCGATCTGACGTCGCTCAATGAGCGCCAGGATCGCCTGGCCATCGTCGTGGACATGCGCGTGGCGGAAGACGGCGAGGTGCTCGACTCGCGGATCTACCGCGCCATGGTCCGCAATCACGCGAAACTGGCCTACGGTTCCGTCGGCGCCTGGCTGGAAGGCACGGGTCCCGTGCCCGATGCCGTCAAGGCAGTCGAGGGCCTGGACGCCCAGCTGCGGCTGCAGGACCGGGTCGCGCGCCGGCTCAAGGCCAGACGCCACCAGGAGGGCGCACTCAGCCTCGAAACCCTGGAGCCGAAGGCTGTCTTCGACGGCGAGCGACTGTCGACCGTCCTGGTCGAGCGTAAAAATCGGGCCAAGGACCTGATCGAGGATTTCATGATCGCGGCCAATCAGGCTTCGGTCTCATTTCTGAAGGCCGAAGGGCTGCCCTCGTTCCGACGCGTCCTCCGATCGCCGGAACGCTGGCAGCGTATCGCGGAGGTCGCCGCGAGATGGAATGAAGCGCTGCCGGCCGAGCCTGACGCGCGCGCGCTGGAAGCGTTCCTGGTCAAACGACGGGAGGCCGATCCCCTGAGATTTCCCGACCTCTCCCTCGCAATCGTCAAGCTCATCGGCCGGGGAGAATACGTGCTGGACCGTTGGCAGGACGGCTCATCCGAACACTTCGGTCTCGCGGTGAGAGACTATACCCACTCCACCGCGCCCAACCGCCGATTTCCCGACCTCATCACCCAACGGCTCATCAAGGCCGCTCTGGCGAATGCGTCACTGCCGTATCGCCCCGACGAACTTCAATTCCTGGCGGATCACTGCACCAGAAAGGAAGACGACGCGGAGAAAGTCGAGCGGCAGCTCCGGAAATCGGCCGCGGCGCTCTTACTCGAATCGCAGATCGGCCGGCGCTTCGATGCCATCGTGACCGGCGCCTCGAATAAGGGCACATGGGTGCGCCTGCTCGATCCGCCGGTGGAAGGGAAATTGATCTCGCATGCCGGAGGGCTCGATGTGGGCGACATCCTCCCGGTCGAACTGCTGCACACCGACGTCGAGCACGGTTTCATCGACTTCGCCCCTGTCGGCCCGGCACATAATTCCAATCGGTCGTCACACTGATTACATGACAGGCGTGGCTGCGCCGACTTCCGGCATGACATTTCAACCAACGCACGGTCGCGCGTCCGCACGTCATCGGCCGGTGAGAGCCATCCGTAGATCTCCCCGCTTGAACTTCGCGCATCAAGCTGAGTAGGATTCGGCTTTACCGCTCCGACCCATTCACTCACTCTGAGCAGGATCACTCGCGATACTGACCGGTGAAGAATGTGGTGAGATTGATTTCATGGTTAAACCATTCTATTCGCTTCACCTGCCGTGGCTGCTGTGCTGTCTGCTGACGTCCTGCGTCTTTGACGATTCGTCGCCCGACCGTTCCAGCCCCACTCTTCCTTATGAAGAGTCCACGATTTCCATTCCCGAAATCCGCAAGGCGGCCGAACAGGGTAATCCCGACGCCCAGAACCGGTTGGGCATGCTCTACAGCGAAGGCCGCGGGGTGCCTCAGGATTACATCCAGGCGAAGCAATGGTTCGACAAAGCGGCTGAGAAAGGACATCCCGGGGCCCAGGTCAATCTCGGCACCTTGTACTTCCAGGGAAACGGGGCGCCCGAAAGCGAACAGATGGCCCTCTCCTGGTTCCGCCGGGCGGCGGCGCAGGGAGACGCGCTGGCCTTTGCCAAGCTCGGCTTGATGTATGAGCAGGGCCGTGGCGTTCCCCAGGACTTCATTCAGGCGCACATGTGGTACAACCTGTCGGCGGCGCATGGGGAGAAGAGGGCGATCGAGCGCCGGGACGCGCTCACCAAACAGATGACCCCCGCCCAGGTCGCCGAAGCGCAGCGGCTGGCTCGGGAGTGGACACCAAAGCAGAAGTAGCCGGGCCTATCCCCGCCCGCCTTCGCGCATGGCCTTCGCCAGATTCTCGGGCGTGCCGATATCCAAGGGACTCTCGCCCGGCAGGTGCACGGACTGCACCGGGATACCCGCCGTCAACGCAGCCTGCAACACGACTCCCATCGCCACGTCGCCGCCCGGATCGTTTGCCTTGCTGGTCAAGCGGGAGAAATCGCGTGTGGTCTCGGGGGACCGCAGGAACCGATGAAGGAATTCCGTGAAGACTCCCGTCCATACGGCACATCCCCACCCATACGACAGCATGGTGGAGGCCGGCTTCATCTCGATGCGGCGGACCAGACCGTCCTCGTCCGTTTCCACCATGTCCCAGGTCCGCACCTCCGCAATACGATGCAGGCCCAGAACGACGGCCGCACCGGTCCGCTCTTGCCGCTGGATCAGCCTGGCGTAGACATCGGAGGGGCCGAACAGGATGTCGGGAAATCCGAATGCGATCCGGTAGCGGGACACGAGTGGATAGGCTCGATCGATCGTGTCCGGCGGGCCGAGCGAGTCGGAAATGACCACGTAGGCCATGGACATTCCCATGGAAGCCCCGTCGCGAAAATAGTTCGGGATATCCCACTTGCCCGAGCGGATCACCCAAAAAGCTTTGGCAATCCCCGCGGCTCGGAACTTGTCGAGCAAATACTCGGAGGCGACCTTCGGTCTCGCCAGACCGCTTCGCTCGTCCCGGACACACTCGATCGGCAAGAGTTCCTTGCTGCAGGGCAACGGCTGAAGCCGCGTGGCCAGGCCGGCCGCCGGAATCAGGCCAACGACTTCGCCGGCATCATCGCATGATGTCGTTTCACTCATCGAACAGCCCTCTTGACGGATCCGGCGGACACGGAACCGCCGTTCGGCGATCGCCTAGGGTTGAAACGAACGGGTCTGATGGTCTCGGTTACGGACGACCAGCGACGGACTACCGGCGTCATCCACGCTCAAAACTAACCTGGTCTTACCATCCTTGTCGCGAACGGCCACTCCGGTATCCCTCGCGATTCCCACCCACACGCCGCTGATGTCCTGCTCATCGCGAAGCTGGAGATAGGGCTGACCATCCGCTGAAAAAGCCATGACCCCTCTCGTACGGCCTTTGCCGTCGACCAACTGGAATTCCTGCGCGCGCACGACCTGAAAGGTTGTTTGATCGGACGGTTCCGCGTGGCCCGGCACACCGGTCAACGTCGACGCTGCGAAGCCGCCGATCGCGCCCGAAAGTATGCTCGCGACAATGATGCCCTTGCTCGATTGAACCATGCCTGTCCTCCTTGTGTTGAACGGCGCCTCGGCGTCGCTCCTAAATATCCAACGGATAGAACCGGCACGTGACGCGCACGATCATCCGCCGACGATTTCTTGATAGTAGGCTTCCAGCATCGCGGCGCGCGCCGGTTCGACGATCACCAGTTGGCGCCGGTCGAACGTGTTGGCACAATACACATACCGACCCTCGTCGAACTGCCCGTACTCCGCATGCAGTTGCCGTCCGTCTGCTTCGGAGCGGGTCTGTTCCCTGATGACGATACGACCACTCAACCTCTGCCAAACCGATTGCGCCGACGGATGGTGATTTTCATAGAGCGGCGCGTCAGAACCGGCTGCCGGGGGACCGGCTGACGGACTGAACGGAGACCCCTCGTCAGGCTCCGGCGTTTCGTTCCACTCCACCGTGGCATCTCCGTTTTTCCGCATCGTGTAGAACGGCCCGTCCTCGGCAACCTCCTCCACGAGGTTATAGCGGACGGGGCGAGACGGTTCGGTTTGAACCAACCCGCGCGCCGCCAGGGCCCGTTGAAACGGGACACGCCGCGACAGCTGGCGCGTCTTTTCAAGTGCGACCATGCGCCCATCCGCGGCCAGAAGCGAGCAGAGTCCGTCGAGCCGGGGACCGATCCCCGTCCGCTCCTCGAATTCCCGCTGAACGGCGGCATCCCGATCCCGTTCGAACGTCCTCCAATCGAGACTCGGCAGGCCGGGATCCTGCTCCGCCTGCACCAACGCATGGGTCGCTACTACCAGATCAACCGTCACCGACGGGCGTCGCTCCACGATGTCGAGGCACTCGAATCGAACGTTCCGCAGGCCGAGCGTCGCCGCCTGCTCTTCGGCCCGACGTACCGATGTCGTCGACCGATCAACCCCGAGGAATGAAACGTGAGGAAACCGTCTGGCGTAGAACGTCGTCAAAATACCGGGGCCGCAACCGAAGTCGAGGACCGATGCCGCGCGACCGATCCGCTCCGCGGTCAACGCTCCGACCGTCAAGTAGTACTCATACCGCTGGCTGTACAGGACCGGAAGAATTCGAGGTTCGGCCGTCGCGTCGTAAAAGGCGATTTCGGCGGCGCCGGTCCCCTGCCGCTTTTGCTCAATTTGGCGGTGAAGGATCGAGAGGTCGTCGGCGGAAAGAGTTTGCCGCTGCCAGTGGAAATAGGCCTCGTCGGAGTCGAACCGCCGAAGCTTCCAAAACTCCAAGTGCGCGTTGAGCGCTCGTTGCAGCGAGTCACCGATCATCGATCCTCAAAGCGCCTGCTCACAACGGCACCATTCTCACCCACCCACCCTGGCGCAGAGACGCGCCACTCCTCAAGCAAGGCCGCAAGGAGCAAGGACCACGAGGCGTACGCGGTGAGGGTACGTTGAGTGGTTCGAGCGACTGAGAACGCAGCCAGAGAGCGTTTCAGCAGGCGTTCATGGTCGCTTCAGCATGATGGCGTCAAAATAGGCTTCCGGAACCGGGTGCGGCAGACGCAACTGGCCGCTGCCGAACGTCACGTACTTCTCGCAGGTCAGTTGCTCGAGTCCGACCGGTCCCTTCGCATGAAGGCGCGACGTGCTGAGACCGATGTCCGCACCGAGCCCGAACCCGTCGCCTGCGTTCAGCCGAGACGACGCATTGACCATGACCGAAGCGGCATCGACCTCGCGCGTAAATCGCATGGCGGACGCGTAATTGGTGGTGGCGATGACGGCGGTCAGCACCGGTCCGTGCTGGGCGATGTGTTGCAGGGCCTCGTCCAGGCCGGTCACCATCTTGACGGCCAACAGGCGTCGTTCGAACTGCGTCGTCCAGTCTTCCTCCGCGGCCGGCTTGATGGAAGTGTGGCCGCTCATGGCCATCTGTCCCATCAATGCGATGGTCTTCGGACACCCGCGCACTTCGATCTTGAATTCATCGAGGAGCCGGTTGATGAGCGCCGCCAAAAACTGCCGGGCCACCACCTGCTGGACCAGCAGCGTGTCGAGCGCGTTCGACGCGCCGGCCAGCTGTGCTTTGGAGTTGATGGCGATGTTCTGCGCCATGGGAATATCGGTGTCGGCATCGACGTAGAGATGATTCAAGCCTCCGTCGTGACAGAGTACCGGCATCCTGGCTCCATCGAGCACCGCCTTGCGCAAGCCCGGACCGCCTCGCGGGATGATCGCGTCGAGATGTTTGCCCGCCCGAATCAGTTCGACCGCCACCTCTTTCTCCTGACGCTCCACCAGCACCCAAGCGCCCGCCGGCACGCCTTCCCCCTGCGCGGCTTCCTTGAGTCCTTTGCCGATGACCTCGTGCGTCAGCGCCCATTCCGGTGCGCCGCGGAAAATGCAGGGATTGCCCGCTTTGAGACAGAGCGCGATGGATTCGACGGTGACCAACGGCTTTCGTTCCGAAATCACGCCGATCACCCCGATGGGCACACGCACGCGCGAGACCTGTAGCCCGTCCGGCCGTTCCCATTTGGCGGTCACCGCGCCGACCGGATCGGCCGAGTCCGCAATGGTCCGAAGACGCTCCGCCATCTCCTTGATATCGTCGGCCTGAATGCGCACTCTCGCGACCGCTGCCTTGAGAGGATCCTTGTTCGATTCGCCTTCGAACGACTTGCCCAACGCATCGACGTCCCGATCGTTGGCGGCGAGGATTGCTTCGGCATCCGCTTCGATGCGGTCGGCCATGGCTCGAATAGCCTTGTCTTTGACCGGTCCAGGCAACAACGCGACGGGTGGAGCCATTTTTCTAATTTCTTTCAAGAGTTTATCGACATATATCTTCACTGGAACTTCAGGCATCGGATCCTCCGTATCCTAAGGTCTTGCTGCGCGCCGGCGAACTATAGCACGCGATTTTTCAGACAGTAAACCGTCACCCCGTCGCTTCGGAGGCGGCCGTTCCGGCCCGTCGTCTTCGATCTTCCTGTCGTGCAAGCGACCATCCCAACCAGGCCCAGCAGCAGGCGATTGGAACCAGTATCCACGAAATCTGCGCAGCCGACACCCCGAGAGCCTTCACGGCATTGACGACCCACCCGGTCACGGCATCGCCTCCACGCGAGACCGCCGTATCGATGAAGTTTTTCGCTTTGTATTTCTCCTCGCGGGTGACGACCGTGAAAAGCACCTCACGGGCCGGCTTGGAGACGGCATATTCCCCCACACGCCGAACGACCGTAAACAGCGCGTAGAACACCAGCACGGGAGCCGCCCCGATCAGGGCAAACCCTGCGGCGCTGGCGAGAGGCAGGGCGACAAGCGCCGCCGCCAATCCAAGCCGGCCGATCACCTGGCCGGTGACGAACAGCTGCGTCAGGAACGTGATGACATTGACGGCAAGATCGATCGTGGCGAAGAGTCTGGTACGGCCCTCCGGAGAGGGAATCTGCTCGCTGACCAGCCGCGTTTGCTCCAGATAGAGAAACGTCGCCGTCGTGGTGAGGCAAAACAGATAGAGACAGATCCCCAGCAAATACGGCGAGGAGACGGCCAGTCGAACTCCCTCCCACATGCCGCCTCCGAGCGGGTGGCCAGACTGAACGCCCTGGACTCCCGGTCGGGCCGACGCCCATTCGTGCAGGCGGTAGATACAGAACCCGCAGCCGGCGAGAAATCCCGCCGACACCAGCATCAGCCACGGGATGGGCGCCAGATAGGTGACGGTCGCGGCCAAGACCGGCCCGCACATGGCGCCCGTACTGCCTCCGGCGGCGATCACCGCGAACAACCTGGCTCCTTGAGAAGGCGTAAAGAGGTCGGCCATGAAGCTCCAAAATACCGAGACGACGAACAGGTTGAAGACGGACAGCCAGACGAAGAACATGCGCGCGACCCACGAGGGCGTCGTGTGGCTGATCATGAGCAGAAAAAAGCCGATGAGATTGGCCCCGAAAAACGTATAGACGCTCAGCAGCAGGCGATTGCGTGGCACATGGGAGGAGAGATAGCCGAACAACGGCGTCACGACCAGCAGCGTGACAAACGTGGCAGTCATCATCCAGGGAAGATGCTGGACACCGCCTTCGATCGCCATCTCGTCCCGCACCGGACGAAGAATGTAGTACCCGCACAGCAGGCAGAAAAAGTAGAAGAACGACCATGCCACCGGCACGATCTCCTCGGATTCCGCCCCGGTTACGGCTTGAATGGTCGAGCGCAGATGCGTCACAGGGCGGCATCCTGACGGGCGCGCTCCGAGGGTGCAAGCGGAAAATCGACGGACGAGGGTCGGACCGGGACTTTTTTCCCGCCCTCCGCTGTGGTATGCACTCAGGGATGACGTTGATCGACCTTCGCAGCGACACGGTGACCAAACCGACCACGGCGATGCGGAAAGCCATGGCACAGGCCGACGTCGGCGACGACGTCTATGGAGAGGATCCGACCGTCAACAAGCTTCAGGATGCCGTCGCGGCCCTACTCGGGAAAAAGGCCGCCCTCTTCGTCCCCTCCGGCACCATGGCCAATCAGTTGGCCATCCGCGTGCACACGCAGCCGGGGCAGGAAGTCATCGCGGAAAGCAAGGCCCACATCGTCCGGTATGAGCAGGGAGCGGCCGCCGCCCTCTCGGGCGTGCAACTGCACTGCATCCCCGGAGACCGCGGGCTCGTGGGCGCCGATCTCGTCGAAGCCGCGATCCGGCCGAGCGATCCCCACACCGTTCGAACCGCGCTGATCTGCCTCGAAAACACACACAACGGCGGCGGCGGCACGATCTATCCCCTCTCGACAATCGAACGGATCAGAGCCGTCGCCGTAGACCGCCGGATCCCGATGCATCTGGACGGTGCGAGGTTGTTCAATGCGGTGACGGCAACCACGCTGCCGGCCGCATCCTATGCCCAGCATTTCGAAACCGTTTCACTCTGCCTGTCGAAGGGATTGGGCGCGCCGGCCGGCTCGCTCCTTGCGAGCAACGACCTCGCGCTCATCGAGCGGGCCCGCCGGTTCAGGAGAATGTACGGAGGCGCCATGCGCCAAGCCGGCGTGCTCGCCGCCGCCGGACTCTATGCGTTGGAACATCACGTCGCGCGTCTGAAGACGGACCATGACAATGCCAAACGCCTCGCCAGGCGGCTTCAGCACATTCCCGCCATCACGATCAGTCCGCAGCACGTCGAGACGAACATCATCGTCTTCGACGTCCCGGGCCATCGCCTCGCGCCCGCCGCGCTCGTCGCGGCCCTCAAGCAGGAAGGCGTGCTGATCAACGCGGTCGGCGGAACGAGTTTCCGCGCCGTGACCCATCTGGACGTCTCGACGGAGGCGATCGATCAAGCCGCCGACGTCTTCGCACGCGTACTCAGGTGACCACCGCGCATTGACAGTGCCGCCACCCAAATCTAGAATGCCTGACGTCGATGCGGCCGGACTCGAAGATACCGAATCTATCCGCCGCACCGACGCACTCTCGAAGCCGAAAGGAATCATGCCGCCGCTGGAAGCCGTGTCCTTCGCCCAGATCAGCCGAATCCTCGAATTGACCGACCGTCTCGGCCTGAACCGTGAATGGGTGGAAATTCCTCTTTCTCCTGAACGACCCGGCCTCGTACGGCGACTGACAAATGGAAAGCTTGAGATCGTGGTCGACGCGGACGAACCGTTCGAACACTGGCTCGCTTCCCTCGAAACACGCATTCTCGAGACCCAGCGATCATAAGAAACCGAGGCCGTACGTGATGGACACCGACCCAACCAAGACACTGCCGAGCCGTGAAGAGCTGCAGGCCGAACTCCTGGACGTTCCCGAACCGCCCGAGCAGCCGGAGCCGGTCGATGAACCGGGATTCGAAGAACTCGTACAACTGGCGCTGCGCCATGCGAAGGGACGCAGAGGGGGCGATCTCGTCAGCGTCATCCTCATCGGTTCCGGGGCCCGGCGCTCCGTCACGGCGCACAGCGATATCGACCTGATCGCGTTGGTCAAGGGTCAGGCCGATGCGCACGAGATCGTGCGGGTCGCGGCCCGGCTGGCGGACATCCGCTATTATGGACATCGGGATCTGGAAGACGAACTCGCCTATTCGCCCCGCCTGCCCCCGCTTCTGCGCAAGAGCCGGATCTTGTTCGACCATGACGCGATCGGCGCCAAACTGATCGATCGGGCCAACCAGCGGTTCCGCCAGGGACCGGCTCCCTCCAGCGTCAACGAACAAATTCGCCTGAAGGCGCAGTGCCTGCACTGGCTCGGCAAAGCCCAGGATCTGGCGGACAAGCCCGCCACGGCCAATTATCTGATGATGATGTTCTTCGACGAATACTCGAATGCGTTCTTTCGTCTGAAGGGCCTGTGGTTGACTCCCCCGGCCGATCTGCTGCGCTTCATCTCGTCCCGCGATCAATCCCTGGGTGAATTGGTCGGCAAGTTTCTTACCGCGGGCACCCTTCCGGAGCGACTGAATATCGGGCGTGACTTGGCGGATCTGCTGTTCCGGGAGGTGCCGAACCCCGCCAGAATCGACTGACGGCGCGACACCGTCCCGCCGCACGGCACGCACGGCGTCGGCTCATCGACGGCCGATCCCGCGAACGAACAACGAGAAGATCATGGAGCTGGGATTCATCGGGCTCGGGAAGATGGGCATGAACATGGTGACCCGTCTGCGCCGCGATCAACACCGCGTGGTGGTCTACGATCGTTCGGCCGACCTGGTCAGCCAGGCCACGACGCACGGCTGCATCCCCGCCTCCTCGCTCGCCGACCTCACCGCACAATTGAATGCGCCGAGAGCCGTCTGGTGCATGGTGCCGGCCGGAGCGCCGACCGAAGAGACGATTCGGGCGCTCGGAACCCTGCTGAAATCCGGCGACACGATCATTGACGGAGGCAACACGAACTTCCATGACGACGTCCGCCGGGCCGACGAGCTCAAGGGCAAAGGCATCGCCTACCTCGACGCGGGAACCAGCGGCGGCGTCTGGGGCCTCGAGGCGGGATATTGCCTGATGGTGGGAGGAGACAAGGCGGCGGTGGAGCGCCTCGCGCCCGTCTTCACGACCCTGACTCCCGAAAACGGATGGGCTCACATGGGCGCCGTGGGATCCGGACATTACGTCAAGATGGTGCATAACGGTATCGAGTACAGCATGATGCAGGGATATGCCGAGGGGTTCGAATTGATGTCGAAGAGCGACTATCGCCTCGATTTGCCCCGCATCGCCGACTTGTGGATGCAAGGGAGCGTCGTCCGGTCCTGGTTGTTGGAATTGGCCGCCGGCGCCCTCAAGGAAAATCCCAAGCTGGATCATCTCAAGGGCTTCGTGCAGGACTCGGGGGAAGGGCGCTGGATGATCGCGGATGCCATCGAAAAGGGAGTGCCGGTTCCGACGCTGGCCTCCGCCCTCTTCACCCGGTTCCGCTCCCGTCAGGACGATTCATTCGCGGAAAAGATGCTGGCGGCTCTGCGCAACGCATTCGGCGGACACGCGGTCAAACGGTAACCGGTCTTTGCCATGTCTCCTGTCGTCAAGAAACTCGACGCCAAGCCGGCTCCGGAAAGCCCGTCGCCTACCGAACCCTGTACGCTGGTGATCTTCGGCGGATCGGGAGACCTGGCCCGGCGCCGACTGATTCCGGCTCTGTATAATTTGCTCCTGGACGGACTGCTCCCCGAGAAGTTTGCGGTGCTGGGGCTCGGACGCCGGAGGATGTCGGATGAGGAATACCGATCGTCGCTGCGGGAAGGCGTCGAGAAATTTTCACGCCAGGCGCTCGACGAAGCGAAGTGGGCATCCTTCGCCGAACATCTCTTCTACCTGGCCGGAGAGAACGACGCTCCCGACACCTTCACCGCGTTGAGACGGCGCGCCGAAGAACTGGAGCGGACCTTCGACCTGCCGGGCAACCGTATTTTCTATCTGAGCATTCCACCCAGCTCGTTCACGGCCGTCTGCGAAGGGCTCGCCCAGGCCGGACTCGCCACTCCTCTGTCCAAGGCCCCGCCCTACTCGCGCATTATCGTGGAGAAGCCGGTGGGCCGGGACCTGAACTCGGCCAAAGAGATCAATGCCGTGACCGGCCGCGTGTTCGACGAATCCCAAATCTTCCGAATCGACCACTATCTCGGCAAAGAGACCGTACAGAATCTCATGGTCGTCCGGTTCGCCAACAGCATCTTCGAGCCGGTGTGGAACCACAAATATATCGACCACGTACAGATCACGGTCAGCGAGGCGGAGGGAGTCGGTACCCGCGCCTCCTATTATGAAGAAGCCGGGGCCCTGCGCGACATGGTGCAGAACCACATTCTGCAGCTCCTCTGCCTGGTCGCGATGGAGCCGCCCTACTCGCTCGATCCGGACGTCGTCCGCAACGCCAAGATGGAAGTGCTCCGATGTCTGCGCCCCATCGTCGGCGACGATCTCAAGCGCTGCACGGTCCGCGCGCAGTATGCGGCGGGCACGATTCAGGGCCGGGCGGTTCCAGACTATCGCCGCGAGAAGGGGGTGAACCCGAACAGTACGACGGAAACCTACGTCGCGCTCAAATGTTTCGTCGAAAACTGGCGTTGGTCGGGCGTGCCGTTCTATCTGCGGACCGGCAAGGCGCTGCCGTCGAGGGCCAGCGAGGTCGCCGTCCAATTCAAGGAAATCCCGCGGATCTTGTTCAACGCCGACGTGCAGCAACCGCAGCCGCCGAACGTATTGACGCTCCGGATCCAGCCCGAAGAAGGCTTGTCGCTCCGGATCGTGTCGCGGGTGCCCGGCACGAGAGAGCAGACCGTGCCGGTGGAAATGGAATTTCGCTACGGTGAAGTGTTTGGACAGGCGTCGCCGGAAGCCTACGAACGATTGCTGCTCGACGTCATGACGGGGGATGCATCGCGATTCATGCGGCGCGATGCCGTCGAAGCCTCGTGGGCTTGGATTACCACGATCTTGGAAGGTTGGCAGCAGCAAGGCTCCCGCCGGCTGCCGGAATACCGGCCCGGGACCTGGGGCCCGGCGGAAGCGGACCGACTGATCGAGGAAGACGGAAGGCTCTGGCGCACGCTCTGACGAGGCAGGTTCCTGTCAGGAGTCCAAATCCCCCGCTCCATGCGCATCGAGGAGCGTGGTCAACTGCGCGAGTAAGGCCTCCCTGGTGCCGATCCCGCCGATGAACCGATCAAATCGGCCCCTTCGATAGAGTGCCAGCACGGGAAGCGACGAGATCTCCAGCTCGGCTGGGATCTGATGGTTCTCCTCCACATTCATCTTAACGACGAGCAGCTTGCCCGCCGTTTCCTCCTGCACTCCGACGAGCTGGCGCAGCAAGGCACGACAGCTTCCGCAACCGGGCTTCCAGAATTCCACCAATACGGGCACAGTCGCTTCTTCCACCAGGCGATCGAACGTTCGATCCGTGACATCGGTGATCATGTGCCGCGCCCCGGAGCATCGGGACAGACCCGCTGGAATACCCGGTCGAACAGCAACTCGGCGAACCGCCGATATCCCGCCGTCGTCAGATGCAGCCCGTCGTTCGAATAGGACGCCGCAAGCCGCCCCGTGTCGGGCTCGGCCGTCTCAGTAAACAGATCGACGGCGATGAGCTGTTTGGAGTGGGCATACGCCAGGATCAGCTCGTTCAACTGCCGGCGCCGCTGCAGATGATCTTCGATCCAGGCTGCCGCGTCCGGCGCACCTCCGGCGTCCTCGATCCGAACGGACGGCACCGTGACCGGCACCGGAATGATCTGTTCGGCGCGCGACAGTTCGTACATGGTGAGCAGATTCCGCATGATGTCCGACGGCTTGGCGTTCCATCCGAGATCGTTGGTGCCGCCAAGGATCACCACGTAGCCCGGCCGGTGTGCCAGCACGTCCTGCCGGAATCGCATCGCCATTTCACTGGTCAGCTCTCCGCAGTTGCCGCTCACGCGAACCTGACTCGACGCACCCAGCCATCCCTGCAGAAACTCTCCGTACGGCGTGTCCCGTCCGGTCGGATGGGTGCGGGTGGGCGATTGAAATCCAGCCGTCAAACTGTCCCCGAAGCAGATGATGAGCTGCGCCATGCCGACCTCCGACGGCGGAGTCTACCGTTCCGCTGAAAAGGCCGCAACCATTCGCATGCCGTGGTGAAATTTCAGGAAAAGAATGGTGATTTTCTTGACGAAATCAGGGATGACGGATAGGTGTACAAGATATGTCCGATCTCCAACGAGCCCAGGAAATAATGGCGGCGGCCATGGCCACCAAGGCCGCCGACGACCCGGAGATCGGCTCCCTCAAACGTGTTCTCAAACTCCTGGACAAGACCGCCAAATCGAACCGGACCTACGGGTCGAACAATCCCGTCGCCCAGAAGTTTTCCCAGCAATTATTCGAGGAGATTTCCACTCACCTCTCCAACTACACCAAACTGACCGTTCTCGTCCAACGATCGGCATTAGTGTGCCGTGACCAAATCGTCTACCAGCCAGAATCCGACGGCGGCAGCGAGAGCATTGCCTTCAAGCTGTACTCGGACGGCGTTCGGGAAGTCGCGCTGTCGCAAGGCATGACCCAGGAAGAGTTGAGCTATTTTCTCGACTCGCTCTGGGGAAACAACGAACCAGGAGCGGAAGACGATGATATCGTCACACGCCTATGGTCCAAGAATCTCTCCACCGTCACGCTGGTGACGGCCGAGGAGGTGGCCAAGGCCTCGGGCGGCCATGAAGGCTTTCTCGTCCTGGACGCCGGCATGTCGTCCGAATCCACCTTGCGAGAACTGCTGGATCGGGAGCGAGCCAGAACCAAGTCTCGGGAATCTAGCACGGCAGCCGGCGCTGCCTCGGCCGGCGCCGAAGGCAGCAGACGACTCTTTAAGTCGAACCTCATCGGTTACGAGGTGACCGACGAGGAGATCGCGACGTTGGCCAAGGAAATCGACGCGGAAACAAAGCGGGACGCCACGCTCTACGTGCTGGACATGGCGACCGCCATCCTGGCGTCGGAAAAATCCTCCGTGCTGCTGACGAAACTCCTCGGGCTGTGGGGCAGCGTCGTGGATTCTTTGCTGGCGCAGGGACGGTGGACCATCCTGGAAAACGTTTTGGGCGTGCTTCACGACACGGGAGCGGTCCGTCCGGACCTCAGCGACGAGCACAAGGCGCAACTGACCGCCCTCTTCAACGGTCTGGGACAGCCGGAACGGTTGAAGGCGATTGAATCCTATTTGAACAGGACGGCCGGAGCGGATACCGAAGGGCTGTCGACGATCCTGCTCATGATGAAGCCCGATGCAATCCAGGGTATCTGCGGGCTGATGGCGGTGCTGGAGTCACCGGCCCATCAGGCCATCGTCGCCGACACCTTGCTGACGCTTGCCAAAGACCATCCGGAATCCCTGCTGCGGGGGCTGTCAGACCGCCGGCCTATCTATGTGCGGAACCTGATCGCCATCCTCGTCAAGCTGAACAATCCGCGCTTCCTCGAATCCATCGAGAAGCTGGTCCGATACCCGGACGCGCAAGTACGCAAGGAGGTCATCAGGGCCATGAGCGTATTCCGACCGAACGGCAACGGCGCCAAACTGGTGACCTTCGCCACGGATGCCGACGAAAGTGTCCGTGTAGCCGCCTTCAAGCTGCTCATGTCGGGGCAATATACGGCCCCATTCTCGCTCTGGTCTCCCATCGTCTCCTCCGAGGAATTCATGGAGCGTTCGTTGAGCGAACGCCGGCTCATCTACCACGCGGTCCGCGCCACCTGCGGCGACGAAGCGATTCCTCATTGGTCGCAGCTCTTTACGGAATGGCATTTTGCGAACCGGAAGAAAAAGGAAGAGTTGGCGCTCCTGGCCGCGGAGGCCATGGGCAAACTCGGAACCCCGGCCGCCGTCGCCGCCTTGGAGCTCGGGCAGAAGAAAGGGGCCGCCGGCGTACGGCAGGCCTGCGCCATGGCGCTGACCCACATCAACAAACACCGGGGCAAACCGCCGATAGCGGCCGCCTCGTGAGGAGCATCCCGTCGTGAGCGATCCCAAACCCGCCGAGACCCAAGCCTCCGGCGATCAACTCCAGCCGTTTTTGACTCACGAGAAATCCCTCTCGCACAAGATCGCCCAGGGGTCGGAGGCCGGGGATATTCTCGACCAGCAGATGGTGATGCTGGGATTCCAGCTCATCACCCAGCTGAATACGCTGATCAAGACCTCCCGCATTCATGGCCGTACGAACTCGGCGCTGGACAAGCCGGTCGAGGCGATGCTGACGATCGTCCACACGCTGACGCACGATCAACCGGTGACGCTCCGGCTCCAAAACGATTTTCTGTTTCTGGGCGACAGCCACCTCAAAGTCAACGCCCAACAGATGACCGTAGTCTCCAGCGTCATCGACGCGATGAACAAGTGGAAGATCGGCGGCTTTACGTTCACCGCCTCGGTCTCCTCCAAGGATCTCAGAGAATTCGCCCATCTGTTCGTCACGCTCGACCCAATGGCCAAGACGGTCGAGGACTTTCGGCAGGAACTCAAGCAGCTCGGCATCGGGAGCGTCGAGATCGAAGACCCCCGTGAGCTCGTCCTGAAAGAAGACGCCGGTACGACCGGGGCCCCTCCCTCGCAAGCCGAACAGAAGGAGCAGCACAAAGCCAACGCCAAATCGGCCTATGGGAAGGCGGCGGGCGCCCTCGGGCACCTGTCCCAATCCGCGCGCGACGGAGGGACGCTCAACTTCAAGCAGGCCAAACGGGCGATTCAGAACATCGTCGACCTGATGATGCACGACGAGTCCACCCTGCTCGGCCTCACCAATCTGCGCTGCCACGACCAATATACGCACAATCACTCGGTCAACGTGGCGTTGCTTTCGATGGCGCTGGGCAACCGCGCCGGGTATCCGAAAGCCGAACTGGCCGACCTCGGCATGGCCGCCCTTTTCCACGACGTCGGAAAATGCGCCATTTCACTCGACGTGCTGAACAAACCGGGCGAGTTCAGCAAGGAAGAGTGGGACATCATGCGGACGCATCCTACGGAAGGCGTGCTGACGCTCATCCAGCTACGCGGCCTCGGCAACGTCCCGGCCCGCATGGCCTCGGCCTCGTTCGAACATCACATGAACTTCGACTTTTCCGGTTACCCGAAACTGGCGGTACCCTGGACGCAGAGTCTCTCCAGCCGCATCGTCACGATCGCCGACTGTTACGATGCGATGACGTCCTCGCGGGTCTACCGCCGGGAGCCGATGTCGCCGGCGAACGTCTTGAAGTTCATGTTCAACAAGAGCGGACAATCCTTCGATCCGGTACTGCTGAAGCTGTTCGTCAATTGCGTGGGCATCATCCCGATCGGCAGCTTGGTCATGCTGGAGTCCGATGAATTGGCCGTGGTGATCAAGACGCCCGCGGACAAGGCCAATGCCGAGCGCCCGGTCGTGAAAATCATCGCCGATGTCCAAGGCAATCTCAAAGAGGACGGGGCGGACGTGGATCTGAGCCTCCAAGACGAAACCGGCGCCTACCCGAACAGCATCCTGCGTCTGGTCGACAACACGGAATATAAGTTCGATACCAGCCGGTATTTCGTCTAGCAAGATCCGCTCCCTTGACAGCGTGCTGCGCCCCCGCTATTCTCGCCAGTTGAGTTCGGCATCGGCTT
This sequence comes from Nitrospira japonica, assembly GCF_900169565.1. Lineage (NCBI taxonomy): Bacteria > Pseudomonadati > Nitrospirota > Nitrospiria > Nitrospirales > Nitrospiraceae > Nitrospira > Nitrospira japonica. The sequence continues at coordinate 3,578,047 of NZ_LT828648.1, forward strand.
CTCACCATCAAGGAGTTCCCTATATGTCTAGACCGACCACTCTGATGCGGCAGGCGGTGCTTCCGTTCTGCGCCGCAGCCCTGCTCTGTCTCTCTTCGGTCCCGGCGGGTGCGGCCGAAGCATTCAAGATGGGCGTCATCGATCCTCAGAGCGTATTGGAAAAATCCAAGGCGGGCCGGCGCGCCCTCGACGGGCTTAAGGAATATGTCTCGACCCGTCAGAAGCTTCTGTCTCGCGATGAAGAGGAATTGCGAAATACCGAAAAGACGCTGAAAGAATCGGCCTCGAAGTTCAGCGAGGCGGAAAAGAAGGAAAAGGAAACGCAGTTTCGAAGCAAGATCCAGGACTATCAGAAGCGCGCGCAGGAGTTTAATCAGGAACTGCAGGGAAAGCAGAAGCAACTCGTCGATGAATACATGAAGAAGATCGCCGCCGCGACCCAGACGGTCGCGGAAAAGGGCGGCTTCTCCCTGGTCGTCGACAAGGGCAGCGAGCAGACCGTCAAGATCGTCATCTATAACAAGGACACGATCGACATCACCGAGCAGGTGATCAAAGAATTCGACCGGGTCAATCCCAAGTAGCAACCGGCGGCGCCTGACGGGACCGCCGATTCGGAGACCCCGTTACGGCGCCACGCTACGACCCCATGGGGTAGCCGGCCTCCTTCCACGCCTTGATCCCCCCGTCCATCGACGTCACGTTCGAGTATCCCATCTGTACCAGCGCATCCGCGGCCAGTACCGATCGAAACCCTCCGCCGCAATAAAGAATGATCGCGGCATTCTTGTCAGGCACGATCGTTTCGATGTCGCGCTCAATGATGCCTTTCCCGAGATGGCGGGCGCCCTTCGCATGGGTCTGTTGAAATTCGTTGTCCTCCCGCACGTCGATGAAGTGCGCGACCTCGCCGCGGTCCACACGGTTCTTGGCCTCGGCTACCGTGCATTCCTTCACCCGGCGGCGCGCGTTCTCCACCAGTCTTAGAAACGATTCGTTGTGTTTCATGCCGGCTCCTTGTGATGCTGATGATGACTCAAAATAGCACAGTCTGGGCCGCCTCGGGACGACGAAACGTCCGCGGAACCGTCTCGTGGTCGAGAGGGAAAAATCCCGCTTTCCGCTTGGATAGCGCGAACAGCTGTTCCACCATGTTCCAGTAGGTGCCGGTGCCGTGGTGACGACGGAAGTAAGCGCCGTCGGTCATCGCGCCCGAACGGACTTCCTGGATACGGTGGACGATCTTCGCCTTCCGATCTGGAAACGCCTCACCGACTCTCTGGAGGAACACGTCCTCGACCGGACCGGAGAGACGCACCAGCGTCGACATGGCTTCGGTCGCGCCGGCTTCCCTGGCGCGTTCGAGCAGCTCCGGAATATCCTCGTCGTTCAAACCGGGGATGATCGGAGATACCGAGATGCCGGTGGAAATACCGGCATCTCTCAGCGCGGCCATGGCCTCGAATCGCTTGCGGCTCGAAGGGGCATGCGGTTCGATCTGGCGGGCCACGGCATCGTCCGCGAACGGGATGCTGAAATAGACCCGGACCCACGCGTCCCGTCGAAGCCGCTCGAGCACATCCAGGTCGCGAAGCACCAGCACCCCTTTCGTGATGATGCCCACGGGGTTTCTGTATTCCGCACACACATGAAGGCAGGATCGGGTGAGTTCGAACGACGCCTCCGCCGGCTGATAACAGTCGGTGTTTCCGGAGAAGACGATGATGTCCCCGTCCCAGGACGGTTTGTCGAACGCCCGCCGGAGCAGCGCCGGCGCCTCCCGTTTGACCACGATCTTGGATTCGAAATCAGTCCCGGCGCCAAACCCCCAGTACTCGTGAGTCGGTCGCGCGTAGCAATAGGCGCAGGCATGGAAACAGCCCCGATAGGGATTGAGGCTCCACCGAAACGAGAGGTCCGGACTGTCGTTGCGGCTCAGGATTTCCCTTGTCGCATCCTCAAACATCTGAAGCCGGCTGGTGGGAGCGGGTTCGAGATACTCCCGATGACGGGATTCGAAGGGATTGGGTGGGTTGGACATGGCACGCATGAACCATCGTCGCTTTCCGGGGCAGGCGCTGTCAACCGGAGCGAAGCACGGGTCGCGAGTCAGAACCTGCCACCGAACCGGCCCATTGATTGACTCCCACCGACCTCGATGCTAGATTCGTCCCGTTCGCAGGATCTCCCCATTCCATGCACGATCTACGTCTCCTTCGCGATCAACTCGACGACATCCGCGCACAGCTTGGCGCGCGAGGAAATGACGTGCAATGGGACAGCCTTCGAAAGCTCATCGACGAACGTCGAACGCTCACCGCCTATGTGGAACAGTTGCGCCATGAGCTCAAAAAAGGCTCGGACGCGGTCGCGCAGCTCAAACGATCCAAACAACCAGCGGACGAAGCCATTGCGTCCATGAAGGCCGTCGGCGAGCGCATCGGCCAGGGCGAGACGGATTTGCGGCAGGTCGAGGATGCGCTGAAGGACTTGGCGCTGCGCATTCCCAACATCCCCCACTCCACGGTGCCTTCCGGCAAAGAGGCGGCGGACAATGTGGAAGTCCGCCGGATAGGCTCGCCTCCCTCGTTCACTGCCCGTCCGTACAGCCACTGGGAGCTCGGCGAATCGCTCGGGATTCTCGACTTCGAGCGAGCGGCCAAGATCGCCGGAGCGCGGTTCGCGGTCCTCACGGGAGCGGGAGCCAGGCTGGAGCGGGCCTTGATCAACTTCATGCTCGACTTGCACACGGCCCAACACGGCTACCGGGAGGTGCTGCCACCCTTCATGGTCAACCGGTCGGCAATGACCGGCACGGGGCAGCTGCCCAAGTTCGAAGAAGACCTGTTTCGGCTTTCCGAAGAAGACTACTTTCTCATTCCGACCGCGGAGGTGCCGCTCACCAACCTGCACCGCGAGGAAATCCTGAACGAAGCGCAGCTGCCGATCCGGTACACGGCCTATACGCCCTGTTTTCGACGAGAGGCGGGATCCTACGGGAAGGACACGAAGGGCCTCATTCGTCTGCATCAATTCAACAAGGTGGAACTCGTCGCCTTTACGATGCCTCAGGAATCCTCAACGGAATTGGAACGGCTGACGGGCCATGCGGAATCCATCCTGCAACAGCTCGGGCTTCATTACCGCGTCATGTTACTCTGCAGCGGCGACATGGGATTCTCCTCCGCCAAGACCTACGACATCGAGGTCTGGCTCCCCTCGCAAAATCAGTTTAGGGAGATTTCTTCCTGCAGCAACTTCGAAGGATTTCAGGCAAGACGGGCCGGCATCCGGTTCAAGGGTGCCGCCGGCAAGAAAGACGCCAGGACCGAATTCGTGCACACTCTCAACGGTTCGGGCCTCGCCGTCGGCCGCACGGTGGTCGCCATCATGGAAAACTATCAGCAGCCGGACGGCTCGGTACTGATTCCTCCGGTCTTGAGACCATACATGGGAGGTCTGGAACGGATCAGCCGTGAATAGCCTGCCGGAAGCCGTGCCCAGATGAGGTACACCGGAACAATGTACTTTTCATCGTCAGGGACATCGAAGGCAGTGAAAATGAACCCGGCTGGCAGAGGGCTGGAATTAAGCAGCTGGTCGGTGCTGATCGACGTCTCGAACCCGATGGTCCGTATAGAATCGCTTGTTGCAGACTTTACAACGCCATGGGAAGAGACCGAATAGTCCACGGATGAAGTCCTGCCAGTGCCGCCGGCTACAGCGGTAACAGGACGGAGACGCGCATAACGGACAGCTCACCCCATTTCCGAATACCTGTCGGCTTCTCATGGCGGTGCCTTTTGGCGTGAATCTGAACATACCGACCAAGACTACCTCGCATCCTGGATCTGTCAACTATAAGTGAAGTTATACGCATGGGATTCCCCTCATTCTTCCAAAGGCCCGATGCCTGAATCCGCATGAACGATTTGCTCAGGAGGTTCTTATGCCGGTGGTTCACGTCGTCGGCAGCGGTACCGCACTTCATTACCGGGAGTCAGGCGACCCGGACAACCCCACAATAGTATTCGCCCATCCGCTGATCTGGGGCGGCGACTCGTTTGGCGAGCTGCTGGCAGGACTCACCGACGAGTTTCACGTGGTCACAGTTGATATTCACGGTCACGGTCTCAGCGGATATCGGGAGACGATGACGCTCGAGGAGATGACCGAGGACTTTTATCACGTACTACAAAGCCTTCACGTACCAAAAGTCTCATGGCTCGGCTATTCGATCGGCGGGATGATCGGCATGCGGCTGGCGATTGCGCATCCCGACGTCCTCGATTCGCTCGTTCTGGTGGCGACAACGGCGCGACCGGATCCTTCCACGATCAAAGCCGCCACTTTCCATCTGTGGAAGATGTTCCGGGACGGACATCGCAAGGACATCGTCGATTCGGCGATGAAGTTTTTCTTCGCGGACCGGACCTATCGCGAGCAGCCGGAACTGATTGCGAAATGCAGAGCCAAGTTCGTGGGCATCACCGACGCTCAAGGAATGTTCGCCGCGGCACTCGCGGCGTTCAATCGGTTCGACATTGGAAGCCAGATACGAAGGATCGCCACCCCGACGCTGGTGATCGCGGGACGCGAGGATCCCGCCGCGACGCCGGCGCTGGCGGACTCCATCGCCGCGCAAATCCCCAAGGCCAAACTGGAAATTGTCGAGGGAACCAGTCACTTAGTCGGGATCGAAAAACCCTTGGAAGTCACCGCATTGGTGCGCGGGTTTCTGAGGACATCCACTCAGGTCAATTGATCGACTTGAATCGCCGAGAATCACCGTCCGTGATTGATGGCGGAGGGGGCGAGATTTGAACTCGCGGACCCCTTGCGAGGTCTCCGGTTTTCAAGACCGGCACGTTCGGCCGCTCCGTCACCCCTCCATCCTCTTCTTTCGGACCTTCGCCGTTCAGGGTTTGATATCGCCGGCAATCGTGCTCAGATCTTTGGGGAACAGCACGATCTCGATCCGCCGGTTCTCCGTGCGCCCCTCTTCCGAGGCGTTGTCCGCCACCGGCCTGGTGTCCGCAAAACCGACGGCCTCGAAGTTTTCCGCGCGGACCCCGCCCTGCTCGATGAAATAGCGAACGACGTTCGTCGCCCTGGCCGTGGACAATTCCCAATTGGTCGGAAACTTCTCCTTGAGCTTTCCACCGATCCGAACGTTGTCCGTATGGCCTTCGATTCTGATCTCCTTGTCGTGGACGTCCTTCAGCACGTCCGCCACCTGCTTCAAGACCTTCAGTCCTTCGGGCTTGACCTGCGCCTGCCCGGAATTGAAAAGCACCTTTTCGACCATGTTGATGGTCAACCGGTCGCGAACCTGCTTGATCTTGATGTCGCCCTTGTCGATTTGCGACTGCAGGGACTTGGTCAAGTCCTCCTGGGTCTTCGTCAGCCGCTGAATCTCTTCTTCTTTCGCAGCCCGTTCCTTCTCGAGCCTCGCCTTTTCCGCCGCAAGGGCGTCTTTTTCCGCCGTCAATGCCTCCCCGCCCTGGGTCAACCGCCCGACTTCGAGATCCCGCTGGGACAACCGTTGCTCGAGATCCTTGGCCCGATTTGCTTGCCCTTCCAGATCGCCCGTTCGCTTTTGTAGATCGGATAGCTGCCGATCCAGATCCTTCGCCCGGGCGGCATCTGTTTCCAACTCTCCCATGTGTTTCTGAGCTTTGGCCAGCTCGTCGCTGATTCCCGTGGCCCGGGCAATCAGCAGATCCTTGTCACGTTGCAGCGACGCGACGGTATCCTGCTCAGCCTTTAGTTTGTTCTCCAGCTCTTGACTAGTTGCATTGTAATCATGTTGCAGGTTGTTGAGCTGGACCTGAAGCTGATTTCGTTCCCTCTGTAGACTCTCGTTCGATCGCTCCATCCCAGTCGTTTCGGTGCGGATCTTTCTGGCGTCGTTTTCAAGCGCGCTCCGGCTGGCCAGTGTCGAATCCAAGTTGGTTTGAGTTTCGTTGAGATCGCGTTTAAGCTGAGCACTGGCGCCTTGTGATTCGAGGAGGTCGTTTGACAGCTTGCTCTTGTCCGCCTCAAGCGCTGAAATCTTCGTGGACGATTCCTTCTTGAACATGTCGAAGTCGGCCTTCGTTTTCTCAGACGCTTTGCGTGCTTGATCCAGCTCGGCCAAGGTCTGATCATGCGTTCCCGAGCTGACGCATCCGGTCGATACCAGAAATCCGACGGAACAGAGTACGAGAAGCTTTCCGTTCATGATTGCCCTCCCCCGGTGAACGTTGGGCCACTTATAGCGAGGCCCAAAGAGAATAGCAATATCGCCAGGTATACCTTGTCTTCCATTCTGTTGAATCTGGCGACTCCGCCTCCCACACACCCGCAACCAGCCCATTCTCCTCCGGCAGTCTGGAGAGGGGGACGCCTGGTCGAAAGATAGGCTACCTAGGCGTTTTACTATCTTGCCTCTTCGCCCTGACGCTTGGTTAAATAGGGAGGGCGAAGGTGTCTGCTTTGGTATGCCCACCCCGAAGCAGCAAGAGGTCTTTGCTCCCTCCTGAAGGACCTGCCTTCGCCCTGTATATTCCACGGTGCTCCCCCTTTATATACGGCTCACATCGCGCATAGCGGCCCACTCGAATGAAGCGAGGCTCGACCGATTGCGCAAAAACAATAGTCGACAATAGCTTTCACTATAGTTCGTAAGATATTGTCCTATCAGCACTTTACAATCCATTAAATAGCCGCATTTTTCTTCCCATCCCTTCTTTAGTTCTGCCTCACCTACCTCCAAGGTATGTTCAACCGCTCTGCGCTGCTGCAATATCTCCCCATCGCCGCGACGGCATCACCGGCAACGAGAGGGAGGATGCTCATGCAAAAGCAAGTCGGCAAGATCGGCGCGATACGACGGGAACTGCGGGGCAAGGCCTGTCCGTGCTGTGGGAGCCGAACCTATCAACTAGTGCTCCGCAGCGACCTCCCCGCGCAATCCGGCAAATTATTCGCCCGCTGCACCCAATGCCATCGCCCCCGGGGCATCGACGAAGATCTTGGCCGTATTTTGTGGATGTGACCTTCACCCGCACCGAGGAGGACTGATCGTGAGCCTGCTTTTCACTCCGGTTCAATCGATCAAGCAGCGACTTGCCCGCCGCCGCCAGATGCGGATCGCGCTTCAGATGCTGGCCGTCAGCGGGGTGCTGCGACCCGGCGACAGCGAACTGCGATACACGGTTCCTCTGACTCGTAAACGGCTGGGATCTGCCCCCTACTCTCGCTCGATGTCCCACGTCCCAGCCGCTAGATAGTTTCGACAGCGGGAGGATCCTGAGCTGCCGGTTTCGCGCTTTCATTGTGTGGCCGGAAAGACTCGAGTTCACCCGCCAGCCGCAGGCAATTGCACACTGGCCAGTGACACCATGCTTCGCAGTGGATGCCCTGGCTGCAAACCACCCAAGACGCTTGTACCCTCTCACCCGCCTGAGGTATGATCACGCCTCGCTCGCCGGCAATCCGTGTCATCGAGTCGATCTCGACCAGACCGGGAACCCGCGTACAAATCGAATGTCTCGGGGGAGAGGTGGCCGAGTGGCCGAAGGCGGCGGTTTGCTAAACCGCTGTAGGGGCTAAAACCTCTACCGAGGGTTCAAATCCCTCCCTCTCCGCCAAACCACATTCCCGTGTCTGCCCGTTCATGCAAGCACAACCAAAAGATGAAACGGGCAGCCAGGTATCTCCAAAATCTGAATGTGGCACCTTGATTTTATAGGTCCGATTCTGTAACAGTTCGCATTCAATCCTACGCCTCGCCGAGGTAGCTCAGTTGGTAGAGCACAGCCCTGAAAAGGCTGGTGTCGACAGTTCGATTCTGTCCCTCGGCACCATTTCATGCGGATTTGGAGATGCTTCTACGTAGGATGGTGGCAGGCAAGTGGCACCAAGTGGCACTTGAATACCATTTTCTCCGCTCAGCACCGCTTTCGTAAACGATTCCAACCTCGTTACCGCATCCCGCAATCGAACGTTCCAATCATGAATGTAATACTTCGCTGAACCTGGAAGCGGTTCTCCCTTGAGAGTCTGAATCACTGCATAGTCGACTCCGCATTGTGTTAGCCATGTGGTGAACGTGTGGCGAAGATCATGGAAGTGGAGATCGTGAACTCCTGCCCGCTCACATGTTCTCATCCAGGTGTGTTTAATTGAATTACCGTCCTTCCACTGGCTGAAGAAGCGGCCTCCGATTCTTGGCGAATTTCCGAACAACGATTCATAAGCCAGACCATTCAGGGGAATCAATTTGGGGACACCTTTGATTTTCGACCGGCCAGGAGATGGAGCGATCCACCAGCCATCCCCTCGTTTGAGCAACCATTCCTCATGAATCTCGATAAGTTTATTTTCACGGAGTCCAATTTGAAGTGCCGCCATCACAAGCCGCCATATATTGATGGAAGCCGACTCACGGATCTTTAGCAACTCCCACGCCTCGACGATCCTTTCGCGCTTTACATATTCAGGAACCGGCAGCCGCTTGAGACGATTCTTATCGAGATGATCCATATCCACTGCCAAATTCAAGACAGCCATCAGGGCTGCGCACTCTCGTTCGATGGTACCGGAAGCCACGTGCCGTTTGTTACGTTCTGGACCAATCAGATCAGACCGCCGTTTTTCCAGATAGGCCAATCCATCCTCAAGCCGAATATCCAATAGCCGTTTGTTTCCAAAGTGTGGAACGAGATGATGCGTAAGTGCGGTCTGGTTCCGTCCGTCATTGTCCGGTCTCTTTGCTTGCAGATATTGAAGGTACATCGGAACAAACTCAGCAAAGGTCGAAGCGGACGACTCACGACTACGAGACGAAGCCGACCCCCTCACCTCATGCTCAACGCAATTGTCATGAATAGCGTTAATAATTGTACGTGCACTTTCTCGTTCCTGGTCAGTAGTCAAATTACGTCCAAGAACCGGCCGATACCGTTTGCCGCGATACCAATAGGTCAGCACCGAGCGCGTACCGTTGGCACTCTGAATCCGGCGAATGTTCATGGCATTACTTCTGAGAGGGAGAAATAAACAGCGGATTCCGATGATAGACCTTAGGAGAGATCGGGTCAACCGTGGACTGTTGCCTACCTGTTTCTGCAATTTCTCGCGTGACACAACCATCTCTTAACACTCCGATCCATGCCTCGAGATCTTCCTTCACGAACATTATTCGATGACCGTATCGGATTCGAGGGATATCCGTGCGCTGATAAAGTGTCCGCTTAGACAATCGGAGAAAACGTGCTGCCTCAGATATTGTCATGAGCGTCATTTTTTCTCCTCACTACGGGGTTCTCCAATCAAGCGACGATTCCCCGCGGTGGCGGGCCCGACGCTGAAGAGCAGTGGATCAGGCCTTTCCGAACTCTCTGAAGCTGCCTTCATCCGTACAGGCCTGCCCCCTGCGAGCGCGCCGGCACCCGCGTTCTCCTCCTTGGGTGTCCCACCCCCGTGGTTAGTGCGGGGTGGGACACACATTGTTGCAAGGAGGAAACCGATGGACCCGGCACAACCGCAGCAGCCACTCAGTCGCACACGCCTTCTGAATCGCACTGGGACGTTCGCGCCGTATCGCGTTCCGAAATATCGCATTACATTAGTCTGTGAAGAAGCCGGCCCAGAATCCTCCGGGCCCATTCAAACCTCGTCTGGGGCTGCCCTGCTCCTTCGGTCGTGTTTTCATGGGCTCGATCGCGAACAGTTCCTCGTCTGTGGTCTCGACGCCAAGCACCACGTCATCGGCATTAACATTGTCTCGATCGGTTCATTGACACTCTCGATTGTGCATCCCCGAGAAGTCTTCAAACCGCTCATCCTCATGAATGCTGCGGCCTTCGTCTGCGCCCACAATCATCCGTCCGGGGATTCAACTCCGAGCGAGGAAGATCGGCTCTTGACCCGACGGCTCCGTCAGGGGGCGGACCTTCTTGGCATCACGCTCTTGGATCATCTCGTTCTCGGTGAAAACCGCCATTACAGTTTTACGGACCAAGGCTGGCCTGGAAGTTGAGCTTTACGCTCGTATCAGCCGCATTACCCAGACCACGGCTGACGCCGTCAGGGCAAGGCCAATGACCGCCCCACCCCAGGCCACAATGTCTCCGGCCAACATCGCTCCAAGCTGATTGATTTGCGCTGCCATCCGTGCTCCCTTCTGCTTTCCAAGAGCTGACGCAACCGGCCGGTCTGCGCCAGACTCTCAGGGCTGTGCCGTGTTATCTAACCAGCGCTTTCACGCGCTTGTAGGCAAACACGGTCAACGCCACCCCGATGAACGCCACACCCCAGGCGATCAGATCCGCTTTCACGTTCGTGATCGTCGTAGTAGATGTCGCATCCACCGGGAAGACCTGCGCAAACGCCGGCAGGGCCATCAGCAGGAGAATCAGCATCCCGATCCCTACTCGTATCTTCATAGTCGCCACCTCCTTTCTGTGCCTTATTTGGTCTCTCCCAGGAGCAGCTTCACAATCACGCCGACTGTAAAGCCTCCGAGAAAGCACGCGGCACTCCAGTACACCATCGCGTCAACGGCGGCTTGCGTCATGACTTACCTCGGCTCTTCTATCTGCCCTATCGCCCTACTCGTCGGATCAGTTGCCGCTCGCTCCGTCGTAAGCCTCTCCCCGATCGATGAAGCCGGTCGTGTGGGTGTTTTCGTCACGGACGGAGCCGTGGGTGCGGAGAGTGAACTTGCTCCCGAAGTCACCTCGGCTGTCGGGACATCGGTCAAGACCGATAATGCTGTTGACGCGCCTCCCCATAGCACTCCCGAGCCTTTGAGCACCTTCCCCCCTCGGGAGGTGATTGCCTGCACGGTCCCGCCAGATTCGGCCGCAATCTCATCGACCGTAAGGAGACGGCCATCCTCCGCCACCCATAGCCACTCATGGCCGTCAAGTCGAGGGTCCGTCATGCCACCCTGAATCCGAATTGGATGAATGTCAGACAACCGCGGGGATACATCCATCCGCATCCAATCTGGCGGCTTCGGCGTGTGCGTGGCCAAAGTAGGCGACACTGTCGATCCGCTGCCAAACGTGCCGCCGCCGAAGACAAACCAGCCGGTCGCGACCGAGAGCCCGATGGCGCCGAGGATGATCGAGGGAGACCTGAGAATCGAGCGCACGTGTCGCACCTCCTTGGTCGACGTGGCATAGGAACCGTAGTAGGCATACACTTTCGGATCGTATGTGCCTGTGAAGCCGCGAATGACTTCCAGCTCCTCGGGATTCCCTCGTACAAACGCCTGATAGCGGTTTCTGAAACCGAACCGATCCAAACGGCGAAACTTCGTCGTCATCTCGATGACACGGGTCACGCCCGAGGTCACTTGTCGGTAGTCTTGGCAGATCAAGAGCACATCGATTCCGTAATGCCGATGCGTTTCCAACCATCGAAGAATCTCGCCATTGAGTTTCTGCTGTGCCCGAAAGACGGTTTGGCACTCATCCACAAACACGGCGGAGCCTGGGTCCACCTTCGTCAGGCCATCCAGTACCTCGGCGCTGGTCTGCCAAATCGTGATCTGGCGCTGCAGGTCTTCCAGCGGCACGCCTTCGAATTTCGCCAAGCGATCCAGGTAGAAGCCATCGACATTGACATAAATCCGTCGACCCTTCCGCACCCACGGCAAGAGGTACTCCGCCACGGCGTGATAGCTCTTGCCGGCGCCCGGCACGCCTTCGAGGAGTTCAATCATTACGAGCCCCACCGGACAAACGGCACCGATTGCAGTGTAAACCGGACCAGCATCGCGGTCGCGATAATCGCCACGGCTTGGGCCATGCCAGTGGCCCCAAGGATCCAGGCGTATTGGGCGGGGATGACTGGGATCGTAAGGCCGCCGGTGCCAATGGACGATAAGATGGAATCGGCCGGCCCCAGCACCGAATCCCAGGCATTGAGCGCAATGTCGGTCAGCTTGGCGAGCATGTCGAGGAGCCAGCAGTAGATCAGATTCAGGATGGCCGTCATGATCCCCCCACGAAGATGATGCGATAGGCCGCAAAGCCGGCCCCCGCGATCGTCAACGTCCGCAACACCGTAAAGACGGCCGCCCATTGATTGAAGTCGACCTGATGCGTCCCCCAGGTCGACGAAGAGAACGTGATGGTCGGCAGAGCCTCAGGCCACGTCAGCGATTGAAGCAGCGACAGAGTTCCGAGTAACCCTGAGCCCTGCCACGTCGTGAGATGGGCTTGGAGGATGGATCCAAAGGATCGAGGGTCATGATCCCCGGCGCTGCAGCTGACCGAGGCCGTGTCCTGAGTGGCCTCCGTCGTCGAGCCATCAGGATTCGTGGTGGTGGTCGTGGTCGTCGTCGTCGTTTGGGTGGCTGGGACGGTCTGGGTGCCGGCGGGCTTCGGGGCATTCGGATCCACCACTGCATCGGTCGGCGCCACTTGCCCGACCGGCTTGACCGTGGTCGGGATCTCACTGGGCGAGACGGCCGTACTCGTCGTGGTCGAAGCCGAGGTCGGCGAGACGCCCTGTCCGAGTGGCGAAGTATTGCTTTCAATCGACTTCGGATCGGAGGCTGGGAGCGCACTCACATAGTCGGCAATCTGCTGTTGGTTGGCCGTGCCCACCCCAGTCCGCACAAGATTATTCGCGGTGCTCCCATCGTAGACATAGCGAAACGTCTGCACACAGGTGTTGCGGGTGCCACTCCAGGCTTCACCGAGGTTTGAAAACCAGGAGAGCGGAAACGCCACTGGCTGCACATTCAAGCCGCACGTCGCTTGGGTCTTGTTCGGAATGGCCACCGTCACGATCTGCCCCTGTCCCGCCGTGCAACTGGGGTAGACACAGGATTGCGCGGGTTCCAAGACCGCGCCGTTGGGAAGCACGGTACCGGTCCCATTCTGAAGGTTCGAGGGCGCCGCTCCCTGCTTCACGGCCGTCAGTTCCTCTGGGGTGTAGTGCATCTGATAGAGTGCGAGACCGACCGAGACACCTAAGGCTGCCCAACCGACCGGACCCGTCACGAGCCGGATGGCGACCGAGGCGGGCGAGGTCACCGCTGCCGCTTGGGCCACGGTGGAGATCAATGCCGCCCGGTTGGCCCCCAGATAGAGGAGTTTGGAAGAATCACTCGCCACTCGGACATACCCGGTGGCACTGATCAGAGCCAAGGCCGGGGTGACGGCCCACATCCAGGCCAGCACCCCGATCCCGAGCAGATACGCGGTCAAGGCTACGAGCGCCCGACCCCGATGCCGGTCATGAAGAGGAGGATGAGCATGCAGACGAACAGAAACTGCTCTGGTACGCCCGGATCGGTCCATGTCATGCCTGCCTCCCTTCATGCTGGTCTCGCCTACTTCTCCGGACCTTTGGTCCCAGGCGCAGCAAGTCCCGGTTGATACCCCGTGACATCGAGAAACCGCTGCCCTTTGAATTCCCGGAGATTCACGGTGATCTGACAGGGTTTCATCTTGTTCGCCTCCATGAGTTTGTAGAGATGCTCATGGTCGTCCGAAATACTGGCTTCGAGGGTGGACGTATCCTCTTCGAAGTAGAGGACGGCATTCCGAAAGATCCGTTTGCCGTCTTGACTGGGTCTCGCTTTGACGCCCATGACCACACAGTGCCCACTGAATCGTGACATCTCACCGCTCCCTTCCGTCCCATCGAAACCAGCCTTGCTGGAGGTGGGACCATAAAAAGACGAACACGGTGCCACAACTCCGACACCGGCCCCGCAATCGAGGCCCGCACATGTAGAGCCTTAGGGTGCCGTGCTCGCACAGCCGGCAGCGAAGCCGTCGGTCGGCTTCCACCACCGGACCTTCTTCAGGACTTGCTGCACGTCTTGGCCGGAGGCCAAAAACGCGTAATGCTTTGGACGCCATCGTTCCACTCCTTCGATAATGGTGCTCACCAACCAGCGCTCCCCCGCTTCCGGATGGACACACAACAATCCGAGCATGGGCGCGAGACTTTTCGCCGCCCATTGCTTCACGTCTTCAATCTTTTTCACGGCTTTGACCACGTCGAGCTTCGCGCGTTGCATGCCCTCGGTCAGGACCTTCCACCAGGCCAAGAGAGGCGCGTGATAGCGATCCTTCGGATCGTCCTCACGGGTGCAGTCTCGGAAATCCACGGCGGTGCGAAACACCCCAACGATGTAGGGCTGAAAGCGATCCTGATCGAGAACGGACAAGGCGAGGCCGACGGCTTGGGCCCGTTCGTCCTTCCATTCCATTTCCCACCGCACCCATGGACCCTCCACGACGATGCCTTTGCTCTGTTGTTGGGCGGCTTTGTCGTAAATGCGCAAGTACGTATCGGACTGACGCGAACCCATGCAGAGGGTTGTCCCAGTTTCTTCGCCTGAGCCGACATCGAGTCCCTCAATCAGTTGGGACTTCCTGAAATGGGACACACACTGCCCGGCCACGACCGCGTCATAGACGGCCTCGACATCGATGACCCCGCTGCGATCGTCAAGGGCCACATCGATGCGGCCGAAATGCCCCTGTTTCATGAACACCCATTGCGCGACTGCCTGAAACTGGTCATAGGTCCACCCAGAAAGGAGTTCTTGCGACAGATCCACATGCACTTCGAGCGGTGCACGTTTGGCACCCGAACCAATCCGACCCAGCCCGCCGGCAGAGCCGCGACACATCCAACCGCGGCCGTAGCCCAGAAAACCTTTCTCATCGGGAACCCAGTCTCCGCCGACCAGTCGCATGGTCTCTTCGACACTTGCGTTGGGAACCGTGAAGCGCAGCCATCCGAGGGAACAGGTCCAGCTCATGGTCTCCTCCGTGTCCTCTTCTGGAAATTGCGCCCCCGTTTTACCGTCCGGGGGCTTTGGGACTCGACGCGCCGCCGGCTGGCGCCGCCGGCTGGCGCCGCCGGCTGCGCCGTCCTTGTCATGGCTCCCCACAGAGGTATCAAAACGCCGTGACCCATTCAGAGCCATGGCTCGCCGCACTTCATCGAGATCGAAGAGTGCCATGCGACACAGCCAGTGGACGGGAATCTCTCTTCTCCGATAGGCTCGCTGAACGGATTTCACGCTGACCCCTAGTACACTGGCCAATTCCTTCACGTTCAACAATGCCTTCATCCGCATCCCCTTTCTCGCACCAAACTCTTGCGCGGAGCTTAGTGAATCATGGCAGTGATGAATAGGACCCAGTTCAGCCCAGATGCGTACTCCTAGGGACAGATGGGGACACGCAGGCGAACCTGAGCGGGGAAATAAAGCAGAGCATTCCGAAGTAAAGCAAACGAGACGGCTAGGGCCGGAAGGTTAGCACTACCATAGGTGAGTAACCTTGGAACGAGAAAAGGCCGAATTTGGGCAAGAAATACGTATCGATACTACGGTTGGATGGATGTGCAGACTAGGGTGAAAAATTAAAGGACTGGCGTTCGCCAAAACATTCTCAGCTCAAAAAAGGACAAGGCCATCGACTCGATTGTGACGAGCCCGTTGCAGAGACTGTCACGTCTCCCCCGAAAGGGACGACACCTTAAAGTTGAGGTTTCCTGCCAACAATTGGGCGATGCGTAAACAAACGTTGGACGTATTCAAAAAGAACTACGTTCACCTGGAGAAGCATGACCTACGCGGCTGCGACAGCTGGAGGCGAGAACAGCCGGTTGAGGCGACGGATATCGGATCTCTCACTTAACAAGCAGTCGTCGGAGCCCTCCAACCAAAGTCTCAGGCCCATACACCATCGAGAACTCGCCGCGGACGCCAAGACACGTTCAGGTCAATAGCCCGCAAACCTGTCGGTACTACCCCCAGGCTATGAATTGAACGATCTCACTGCCAGCTTCCGGCCAAGACCGTCTGTACATCCTGTGGGCGCTGCTCGATCGCTTGGTTCCAGGTCAGGCCACTTTGCTGCGAGAAGCTCGCCTTTGCCTGGATCAACTGATCGACCTGCGTGTTCACTTCCAATGGCTATTTGGCATTAGACCACGGGATCTTGCCTTCGATCAATAATCGCCGCCGGGATCATCAAGACGGCCAACGCTCATGTGCCAGCTGGCGCACGTCCAGTAGTATGGTTCGCCAACGCGGGCCACTTGGGAACCTACAGCTAACAAAGGCATTTGAGAACCTGATGGGCGAGTGCGTACGCTTGGCAAAACTGAAACAGCTGCTCACGGGGAAGGGCTTTATCGTATTGAGCTCTCAAGCGACATTGCTGTCTTCGAATGGGAGGAATATAAGCGAGTCAGCGGTATTAGTGAGACGGTGGCAAAGAGCCTTGCTCGAATTGCTGGCAAAGCGGGATCGGATATCGTCCGGTTGGAGCAGACAAATGGCAACGATTCGAAATCGAAAAGGGTTCAGATTGCTGGCGAGAGGTCTCTTTTTCAGACATCGTAGCTTGGACCAGACCCATATTTGAAAAAGGCCCGGTTTGCGATCGACATAGCGAGGCAACACCTGCGGGCTGGCGCTTCGTTCCAGATCCGGACACCGGAGAGCCAAGAGCCATATGCCCCTCGTGTTACTCATTGATTCAAGTTGAAGCCGCGAAGTAACCCCTATTCAAATGCGTTTCCCAAAATGGCCCCATTGACGAAAAGAGGCTACATTAGGAAAGCGACCCTAAATAGGCCATCCCTCATCCGCAAAGCTGTATTTCGCCCGACCAGTGAGACTGAGATGATCCAACAGGGACCATTCCCAGAAGATCGGCCGCTTCCCGCAGTCGCTTCGTCAGAGTCCTATCCTCTAAGCTCGGCGTCACATCTCCCGAGGGATGGTTATGGGCACAGAGCCACACAGAGGCGTTCATCAGTATCAGCGGCTTAAAGACTTCACGGGGATGGACAATAGCCAACGTTAAAGACCCGATCGAAACCAGGTTGATTCCGATAACACGATGCTTTGCGTCAAGCCCAACAACGATGAAAAGCTCACGATCTAGGCCGGTAGAATGCGGCCGCAACAGCGCTGCAGCCGACGTCGAAAAATGCACGGCCAAGACAGTTCCTTCTCCGCTATCTTCACACACTAAGGCTACGCGATATCGAGGCGCCCGATACTCGCTGACTTAAGTCGCATTGTTTGATTGCGATTCGCTTGCGACTGTCTGCTGCTTTGGGTTCTGTTGCATCGCCGTTTCTCCTTGAAAGATGTTGTCCCACCCCGCACAACAACCGGGGGGTGGGACAAACAAGGAGAACGCGAGCACAGCGCTCTCGCAGCAGACAAGCCTGAACGGCTTTATCGCAGCAAGGCGTGTTCGATGCTCTTCAGCGAAGGGTTCGCCGCTATGCTTTCCGGCCTGTTACCACAATATGAGCCGCACCGTGAAGTGTGACACCGCTTTTACCAGCGTACGCTTTCGCAGAAATGAGCCGCAGCAAGATACAGACCTCAGATATCAGCTCTTATTTGTGCAATCGGGCGGCCTACTATTGGTCGTTTGAGAGACGCCCTATCGCTGTCAGTTTTGAAGACGTCCGTCACCTTGACGCAATGGGGATTCTGCCCCGATTGCTTTGTAGAGACGACAAACGTCATGCGATTAAACCGCTTCGCGAGACGGTCTGGTTGGCAAGCTGAACACAAAGAAATGAGGTGGTACAAACCGTCCGGCTGGTCAAATCGCAGCATTTAACACTAGCCGCAATCGCACTCTACGGCATTACCGACTCGCGCATGCGCTTTAAACAGTCCTCAATGAGGGGTGTCAGCACAGGCGACGTTGCGATCTCACGAACTGCCAGCGGCCCGCTTCCGCTGAGATACTGAATCGTTTCGAGCCATCGGACCGTGCTGACGACCTGCTTAGCCAGCCACGTTCGCATCACATCTGAGCGGTATGGCTGCGCGGAGTAATTGGACACGACTGGTATACATGGCTCTCGCAGGAGGCACCCTTCAAGATACTCCCCCATCCGATCGTCCACTCCCGCCATGAGCGGACAATGAAATGGACCGCTGACCGCCAACGGTATCACGGTAGCGGCCTGTTGGAGACTCAAGCGCTGCGACAGTCGTTTAATGCCGTCTTTCGTCCCCGCTACCACGATCTGCCTCGGCGAGTTGTCGTTCGCCACATATACCTCGCTCTCGTTGGTCGACACCTCATGCAGTAGCTGATCGCGCTCACCTACCAGTGCCACCATGGCTCCATTTCCGTTATGCTCGGCCATGAATGCACCCCTCGCTTTCACGAGTTGGAGTGCCTCCTCGAAGTCGAGCACTCCAGTAGCGTGAAGTGCATTAATTTCCCCAAGACTATGACCGATCATCACATCTGGAACGATTCCATCGTTCGCGAGGGTGTCCTCATAGAGGAGTTTATTCACGACGAATACGGCCGGCTGCGTGAATTCTGTACGGGTGAGCCTTGGACCTCCCGCAGCGCAGAGATCCTGGAGCGAATAGCCAAGTATTCTGTTTGCACAATTCACCACGTCTCGATATCGAGGAAATAGGGTTGAGCCCATTCCGGCTCTTTGCGAGCCTTGCCCCGCAAACGCGACAACAAGCATCCACTTCTCCGAATCGCGGCGAGCTTACGAGCCGCAACAATAGCATGTCAATTCAGCTGTTTCGTCGTGCCGCTCATGTTCGTTGTTGACTTGACCCTACGGAAGGCGTATTAGGCACTGCGCGCCGGCTGAACTGCCCCAATCTACTGAGCGCCTCTGCATCGCCTGTCTCGTGAAGACCAACCGGAAGGAGGACTAAAATGACGACACAAGCCGAGATGCTAATGGCATTACACGAGTTCGTTGGAGAATGGGACGTAACTCAGAAGATATGGAGCGGCCCCAATGCCACGCCATCGATTAATCGCGGAAAAACCAAATGCACTACTTTGCTGGGAGGAGCCGCCACTCTGATGATCACGGAGATGGAGACCTCCAATTTCAAGGGTGTCGCTCTGATGACGTACAACCCAAAGCTCGGGCGCTACGACATGGCATTCATAGACTGCATCAGCGACGAGGGCATCGCGCTGATGCAGGGCGAGCACAAGCCGGCCGCCGCCGCCGATCATCTACGAGCGGAGTTTGGGAAAATGGCGACTCAGGCAAGGGAGTGGAGGATGGTAGGAGTGGGCGAGGGGGGCGAGGCTGACGGCGTTGACGCGCTGGCCGCGAATGTCACCTCGAACGCCGTTCCTGCTTGCTTGTCCGGCTCGGTTGTAAAGGAAACGGCGCTGGCCGAGAACGTCAGCGCAGACGACCTCGCGCCAACATTCCGCATGGTCGAGAACAAGATCTCGGACGATCATTGGGTCCTCGACTTTTTCTTGGGCGGCACTTTAGTGCAGCAGAATTCGTTCGTTCGCGCGGGCCACTGAGTTTCCGAAACGTATTCAGTTCCACCCTCTGCAGTACCTGAAGGCAGGTCTCAGTGATGCCGTTCCTGTCAAATGACATTAGGAACCGCCTGCGCCTTGATCCGAATCTCGGGGCCGGTAACTTCCTCCATCACGCATTGGCGGTGAGCCTCCAGAACGATCTTCCGCTCGTATTCAGTGCGACACCATTCATAGTCCCGGGTGGTGGCTCTCGAAGCGAGCTGTCCATCACGGAGCTCGCCTCAATCGCGCGGCAGTACTCCGCATGGTATCTGCGCCGCGGGGTGGGACCGACCGATCCCGTCGCTCTGTACTTCGAAGACAGCCTTCAGTGCTTGATTCAGTACCTCGCCGTTACAGCAATCGGCGCCGTGCCGGTCCTTACGAATGGGATGATGGACACAGCTGTTGCCGCGCGGCACTTCGAGCGCGTCGGGGTCGTCGGCGCCATGACCGACCATGCCCGTCTGGCCACGCTTGGCGCTCATCTCGATGTCGGGCGGCTTAAGTTCATCGACTGTCTTGAGGAGGTCGCCGGTGTTCATGCGATTCCGCTCCCTTCTTGGTATCCCTTCAAGCATAACAATGACGATCCAGTAATGATCACGCACAGTTCCGGAACCACCGGCGTGCCGAAAGCCGTTGTGCTTCAGCACGGAGGCTGGTTTCACGGCGTTCGACAGCTGCTCGGTCTCGACCTGGCACAAGGCGCGAGCCGCTACCTCTCGGCACTGCCCGTCTCTCACAACGCGTCGATCGCCTATGCGATGCACGCGATCCTCAACGGAGCCGCCTTCATGTGCATACCGAGCCTAGACATCCAAGCGCTGGCGCGCGAGATTGCCGACTTTCGTCCCGCGACCGTTTTAGCGTTTTCGCACTCGTTTGTCCGGCTTGCCGAGCTCGATCGAAGCGGCTTCGACTTCAGTTCTGTGACGACCTGGATCAACAGCGGAGACGCGGCCCATGAGCCACATATTCGTCGTCTCGTCGCAAACGGCTATCATTATCGCGGAACTGAACGCGTCGTCGGCTCCCAATTCGTCGACGGATTTGGCGCGTCGGAGCTGGGCCACTCGTCGCTTCGGGTGATTCACACGCCGTACACTTCGAATTACGATCGGTGTATTGGTGTCCCACAGAGCTGGGTGGACGTGGCGGTGTTTGACGCCGATGGCCGGCGAGTTCCGACAGGCGTCATTGGACAGCTAGGCGTCCGCTCTCCAAGCGTCACGCCCGGCTACTGGAACGACTCGCTGCTCACGTATCGCAGCCGATTGCACGGCTATTGGCTTACGGGGGATCTCGTCTACCGTGGGGCAGATGGCTGCTATTATCACGTTGACCGCACCTCAGACATTGTTAGGACGGCAAGAGGGCCTCTTTATAGTCTCCAGACGGAGGAATCCGTTCTTCAGGCGCACGGCCATCAGATTGCCGACTGCACTGTGGTCGGCGTCGCTGCTGTTGATGGAGGCGTCGAGGAAGCCGTGCTGCTCGCTATTCCTATCCCAGGCACCGCGATCGACGTTTCCGAGCTACTAAGCACCATCAATCGGGCTCAGGATAGTCTAGGGCGACCGAGACTGGCGCGCGTTCAGAGTTCAAGATGGAGCGATATCCCGCTTGGGCTCACAGGCAAGGTACTAAAGCGAGCACTGCGCAAACGCCTCGCTCCCTTTGGCAACCAGATAGGGTCGTAATAGCGGCCAGCGATGGAGGCGCGAGCGCGATGCAGAACCGACATCGGAAAGGTGCAAGGGGAGCCGCATCGCGAACTGACGAACAATGCTTTTCACGTGCGTTACAGCATTCTGGTCATGGTGCCTGGAGGCGGCTCGCCTCGCCGCTTGCCAATGATGCGGCCCGGCGGCGACTACATTCGCTCGCCGCTTGCTATGGCGCGACCGAATCGACCCTTTTCGTGGCTGCCGTCCTGATCCTGTTGAGCCAGTATTTAGGAACGGACGAGGTGAGCCTGACCGTGATCGCGCAGGGCGCAGACGGTCATGCGTGCCCCCGAATCGTCCGCGTCGACTGCCCTGGATCGCGCAAGACAAGCGATCTAGTGCAGGACGTGCGTATCCAACTGGCGGCAGATGCGAATATGCCGTCGCATGATTCGATGCTTCCCTGCGCCGTTATCCTGGACACAAACTACGTAGTGAACACGTTTTCTGGTGTTCTGGCGTTCGAATTCTGCTCAGACAAGCCCTCGGGCTGGCTCAGCCTGCACCATAGATCCGGCGCGTTCGCCCGCTGGCTTGTGCATCAACTCGCGCACCACCTAACTCGCGTCATTGCGAGCTGCCTGTCGAATCCGACTCTGCCGCTCGCTCGAGCACGGCTGCTCGAAGATTCTGAAGCCGCCGCCATGATGGCCAATGGAACGGGGCCGCGACGAGAATATCCGACCAACGTGACGCTGCTGCGTCTCTTTGACAACCAGGTTTTCACCGCTCCAGACCAGATCATCGTGATCGATCCCTGCGATGCAAATGGACCAAGCGGTGTCTCCAATCGCGTCCTAGATGGGCGTGTCCGCAGCTTGACGGGGCGCCTCGCAGCGCTCGGCGTCGGCGTTGCGATGCCCGTCGTCGTTTACGTGAGACGGTCCGTGGACGCTCTGGTCACATTCCTCGCCATTCAGAGATTGGGCGCGGCCTACGTTCCTCTCGACCATTCGTATCCGACGGAGTATCTGCGGCTGATCGTCGACGATACCCGTGCACCCGTCGTCATTACCGATCACGCGCTGGATCCGTCGGTGGTGCCGCCGACTACACATCTAATCGCGGTCAGCGACGACGCCGGCGAACGGCCGGTGATTGCGGAACACATCGGAACGACAACGCCGTGCTTGATCATGTACACATCCGGGTCTACAGGACGTCCTAAGGGCGTCGTTCATTGCCAGCGACAACTGATCAATCGGCTGCACTGGATGTGGGAGACCTATCCGTTTTCAGATGGAGACGTCCTTGCACAGCGCTCGTCGATCAGCGTGATGCCATCTATGTGGGAGTTGCTCGGCGGTGTGTTAGCCGGCATTCCGACGGTAATTGTACCCGATGCCGTTCTCCGTGACCCGGTCGATTTCGCGGCTTTTCTCGCGCAGCATCGTGTCTCCTTCATCACGTTGACACCGACGTTACTCAACCTCCTGCTCGATGCGCGCGAGCGCGCACCCGCGTGGCCCGACCGTCTGCGCATCGTTATCATTGGCGGGGAGCCGCTCACAAATGCGCTGCTACGACGCTTTCACGCCATTTTCCCGCGCACGCTGCTCGTCAACGATTTCGGCGCTACGGAAGTGAATACGATCCTGCACACTGCCTTCCCTCCAACGGAGCACGGCGTTGAACACGGGCGAGGATTTCGCCCGATAGCCAATGTCACGACGGTGATTCTCGACCCGTACATGCGGCCTGTGCCCTTCGGCGTGGAGGGCGAGCTTTGCGTTGCCGGTGCCCCCGTCGCGCTGGAGTACCTAAATCGTCCCGACCTGACTGTGGAACGCTTTGTCGAGGCATCTCCCAGTGACGGTGCAATGCCATCTCGCTTCTACCGCACTGGCGACATGGGGTACATGTTGCCCGATGGAATTTACATCACGGGCCGGCGAGACCATCAGGTCAAAGTCAATGGGATGCGCCTCGAACTTGGCGGAGTTGAGCGCGTACTCTCTGACCACCCGTCCGTGGGGGAATGCGCCGTAATACACCGCGCCCTACCCGATCGCACCTGCCTCGAGGCGTATGTGGTGGGCCGCAAGGGGCACACTCGGTCCGCAGTAGACCTCCGCGCGTTCCTCTTGAAGCGCCTGCCGTCACACATGGTGCCTCAGCGGATCGCGTGGACCGAGTCGCTGCCGCGCCGTCCGAATGGGAAACTCGATCGGATTGCGCTCTGCGCTTCACCTCCGACGGAACCTGTGCGGACGCCGGCTGGGCCTGACGGTCCAGAGCGCATACGCGCGCTCGTTCGCGAGGTTGCCGCTAGCGTGGTCGGGGTGGACGCGAGCGCGATCCGTTGTGACGTCGAACTCGTGCTACTCGGCTTCGACTCAATCGCGACGATCGATTTCGCACGTCGGCTCTCAGACAAACTGCAGCGGCCTATCTCAGCGGTGATGGTCTATGACTACCCAACGCTCGACGCACTGCTCTCGCAACTGTGCGGCACCCCCGAACCGGCTGTCGCCCGGGCGGCCCCCGTAGTCAAAGACCATGACTCGATTGCAATCGTTGGGATCAGCGGCCGCTTCCCAGGGGCAAACGACATTCATCAATTCTGGGGCAACCTGTGCGCCGGTATTGAGAGCATTTCGACGCAGACGTATGGCCGATGGAATCCAGAGGCAGTCTACGATCCTGATCCGGCCCGGGACCGCCGTTCGTACAGCAAGTGGGGAGGCTTTCTCGCTGGAGCCGACAAGTTCGATCCAGAGTTCTTCGGGCTCTCCCCAGCAGAAGCGCGGGCCATGGATCCGCAGCAGCGTCTGTGCCTGATGGAGTCATGGCGGGCGCTCGAGGACAGCGGCTGCGCAGGCCCCGGCCTCGAACACCAGACAGTCGGTGTGTATGTTGGGGCGCGCGCGAGCGACTATGCCGCGCTGATCTCTGCCAGCGGAGGCGCACCCGATGCCAATACGCTGCTGGGAAATGATATGTCACTGTTGGCCGCGCGCATATCCTACTTCAACAACCTGCGCGGCCCGAGCGTGGTTGTTGACACCGCGTGCTCCTCCTCGCTGGTGGCAGTGCACCTGGCGTGTCGAAGTCTGATCGCTGGCGAGTGCACAGTGTCGTTGGCCGGCGGCGTCTGCGTCACCAACGACCCGAGTTTTTACGTGGCGACGAGCAAGCTTGGCGTGTTCTCTCCGACCGGCCACTGCCGCGCGTTCGACGAAGCCGCCGACGGATTCGTGCACGGCGAAGGTGTCGCGTTCATCGTGCTCAAGCGTTTGAACGACGCTCTTGCCGACGGCGATCACATACGCGCCATTATCCGAGGAACGGCCGTGAATCAAGACGGCCGCTCCAATGGAATCGTCGCGCCCAATGGGCGGGCACAGTCCGAACTTCAGACGTCGCTTTATCACCGGCTCGGCATCGATCCGGCAACGATTGGTTTCATAGAAGCTCACGGCACGGGCACGCGCCTAGGAGATTCGATCGAGGTCGAAGCCCTGATGCGTACCTTCCGCCGGTTCACCTCGCGACGGCAGTTCTGCGCGATCGGATCGGTGAAGACGAACATTGGTCACCTGACAGCAGCTGCGGGGATCGCCGGGCTCATCAAGGCGACCCTGTGTCTGTACCACCGCCAGTTCGTTCCATCCCTTCATTTCCATCGGCCCAATCCGCTGCTTAACCTGGCCGATTCGCCGTTCTTCGTCGCCACTGCGCACACTGCCTGGAATGCCGATAAGGGATTGCTCCGGCGCGCGGCGGTCAATGCGTTCGGCATTGGCGGCACCAACGCGCATTGCGTCCTCGAGGAGTCGCCTCACCCGCCGAATCCTGATTTACCAAAAGGCGGCTCATGGGTCTTTCCGATGACGGCGGCGACGCCGGCCGCGGCCCGGCACCTTGTTGTCGCATTCCTGCGCTGGATCGACGAGGCTGGCCGAGGAGCCACGCTCCGAGACATCTCGTATTCGCTGCTCTCCGGTCGGAAACTGTTCCCGCACGGCTATGTGTTCGTTGCTCGCAGCCAGGAGGAGCTGCGATCGCTCGCTCGCCACGCGCTCGAGGCAGATGGCTCATGCGGACTGCGCGCCGTGACGCCTTCGCCGACGGCAGCTACCGCAGGGCCACCGCTTGCTTTCGATCCAGCCGTCATGTCTTTCGAGAAGGCCTGCAGAATTGCCGATACAATCACACGGGGCGTCGATGATGAGTGGCGGGAGCTATTCGCCGGGGGAACATCGCGTCGGATCCCATTGCCAACCTACCCCTTCGCCCAAGAGCGATTCTGGATCGATGCGCCACAGGACGCCGTGCCCAATAATGGGTCACCGTGTGAAGGGCGGGCTGATCCATGTCGCACGATCGCGAACGCGGTGGCGCAGGTCCTGGGCGTCGACGACGCGAGCGTCTCTTCCGGTCGGTCGCTGCGCGATTACGGCTTCGATTCGGTCCGGTCGATCACGCTCAAGCTCAGCCTCGAACGAACGCTCGGGTTCAGCGTCCCGCTCGAGTTGCTCCTAGGCGACTGCTCGATCGCTGATCTTTCCGCCAGGCTTTTCGAGAACACCATCGCTGCAGATGCTCATCCTCGCTGGGTGGAGTCGGGAGAACCAAACAGACCGTTCCCTCTGACCGAATTGCAGGCTGCCTATTTCGTGGCCCGGCGAATCCCAGACTACGCTGGCGTCGGCGCACACACGTACCTGGAGTTTTACGTCGAGCGTCTCGATCTAGAGCGGCTCGAGAGCGCTTGGCGCCGCCTGGTCGCACTGCACCCGATGCTGAGGGCCGTCATCGATCGGGATGGAACCCAGAGAGTTCTGGCTGAGCTGCCCGATTTTGATTTTGTTCGCTATGACGTGCAAGGCGACCGCGCCCGCCTCGACGAGCACCTCGCGAAGGTTCGCCGCGAGATGTCGCATCGGGTATATCAGATTGCGGAGTGGCCACTATTCGACATTCGCATAACGACAGGCGCCGCGGGTCCGGCGCGGGTTGACGTCAGTATGGACTCGTGGATCGTCGATGGCCCCAGCGCCAGCCTGCTCTTCAGGCAGTGGCGCATGCTCTACGAGGGGCGGGAGATTCAGCCACCGCGAGCGACATTCCGCGACTTCGTCATGACGATGAAGCAGTTCGAAGGCAGCGCGGCGCACCGACGGTCTCTTGAGTATTGGAAAAAGCGGCTGCGCGAGCTGCCGCCTCATCCACGACTGCCGTCTCGTCGGCACTACGCGGGGCGTCCAGTGAATGCGACGGACGAGCGTCGTCGGCTGCACGCGCTAGTGCCAACAGCGGTCTGGCAGCGCATCAAGGCAGCGCTCGTCAACGCCAAAGTCTCGCCAAGCGTCGGGCTGCTCGGCCTGTTTGCGGAGCAGGTGCGCGACGCCGGCTGGGGAGACCGCTTTTCGCTGGTCCTCACGCTCGACGGGCGTCTCGCCCTGCATCCGGACATTGACGAAGTAGTGGGCCCATTCACGTCGACAAGCATCTTCATCGTTGACGACCATGCCGACCTATCACTGCCCGAAAGATTGCGCCGCTATCAGCGCCAGCTATGGCAGGACCTCAATCACCGTTACGTGGGCGGCGTCGCTGCGCTACGCGACGCGACGCGCGAGATGCAACAGCGATTGAACGTCGTTTTCAGCAGCACGCTGTGGTCTGGCGCACAGTCGGCTGACGCTCCAACATGGTTGTCCACCGCCGACTTCGAAGTCTCGCAGACCCCCGGTGTCGATCTGCACATGCAGGCGTACGAGCGGGCGGAGGGCCTCCATCTCGCCTGGGACGTTGCCATCGACCGATTGGAGCTCGGCGATATCCAGCCAGTCTTCGATGGGCTCACCAGGCGCACTTTGCAGCTCGGCGACGCCACTGAGGCGGCATGGGAGGCCGACGCCGAAGTCCTCGCTCAGCGACGGGAGCTCATTGGGTGGGCCACCACCACTGGCGAGCAAGATGCTCCGCTGACTCCGCTGCAGCAGTCGTACGTCGCGCATCGCCTAATGCACCCTGCTGAGCCGCTGGCCACGGTGTACCGCGAGTTCGAGCTGGTCTCGTTCGATGCCATGCGGCTCCAGCGCGCCATTGATGTCGTGATTAGGAACTCATCGACGCTACGCTCGGTCTTGCAGCCCGACCGCGGCAGGCTCGTTGAGTTCCCCATTGTTTCCTATCCAGTACGAGTCGAGGACCTCCGTGGCCTGGACCCTGAAGCGATTCGCTCCCGCCTCAACAGTGTGCGCGCCGAGATGGAGAATAGCCTTCGGCGAGGACGCTGGCCTCGCTTCGCCGTGCGCGCCTGGCAAGTAGAGAGCGATGTGGCGAGATTGCAAGTGTTGCTCGATAGCGTCGCTTTCGATGGGTATAGTGTCGGGCTATTTTACGACCAACTTTTCCGTGGCTACTATGACGAGGATGAAACGGGGACGCCGTCGTCGGCATTTCGTCACTACGCCACAGCGCGTGCGCGGTACATCGAGACTGCAGCCTATCAGGCAGACCGGCGCTATTGGGCCAACAAGCTTGCCACGATCCCGTCGGGGCCGACGTGGCCGTGGCCGAGGCCACCCGACTCATCGCCGTCGCTACGCCTTGAGTTCACGTTCGACCGCTGGGACGCTTTGCGCCAGAAAGCTCATGCGCGCGGCCGGAATCCCGCAACAGTCCTCCTCGCTACTTACGCAGAAGCACTGCGGCGCGCGACCAATGACGACGCTTTTACAATTGTCGTCGTGGACTACCATCAGCGCGAGGCATTCCCGAGCCTAAAAGCTGATTATGGCGACTGCTCGACGGTGTCATGGCTACCGTGGAGTGCAGCAACGAGATCCTTTGAGCAGCGGCTCAGCGATCTCGAGAACGAGCTGAGACGTGACAATCTGCACGGGTGGGGCAACCCGTTCGAAGCGCTGCGCGCTGGCGGGAGCGCGGCCGATCTCGGCCGTCGCTTTCCAGCCGCGTTCACGGACTGCCTCAATGTCCCTGTTCTCAACCATCCCCAGGTGAGTGAGTGCATCGCCTATTCGTCGACGCCAGGGATCGACATCGACCACGTCGTCGTCCGCTCGGGCAATGGTGTCAAATCGACTTGGCAGATCAGCCAAAATCTCATGACCGCGGCCGAAGCGGCGCGCATACTCGAACAGTACCAGCGGATCCTAGCGGAGCTCGCCGTCGATGAGAGTGCATGGAAACGCGCAGCGTCGGAGCTGGCCCCACCACCGCCCGCCCTGCTCGCGCCAGCTTTGTTGCCCGAGGCGTGGAACCAGACCGATGCAGACTACGATCGCACGCAGTGCATTCATCGACTGTTCGAGCAACGTGCGTCAGAGGCCCCCGATCGCGTGGCACTGATCGCGGCTGACGGCGAGCTTACTTATGGGCAGCTCGAGCGACGCGCGAACCAGCTCATGCACTTCTTACGAACACAGCAGATTGGTCGTGGCGCGCTCGTCGGCCTTCTCATGGAGCGGTCCCTCGACACGGTCGTGACTCTGCTTGCGATCCTTAAGAGCGGCGCCGCGTACGTGCCGCTTTCGCTCAGCGACCCGCCGGTGCGCATCGCATCGATCATCCAGCAATCGGGACTTTCGCTTGTCGTCACGCAGACCCGGTATGCATCGCTCGTCGGCGCGTCCCGAACGATATGCTTAGACGCGCAGGCGTCCGCCATCGCGCGCGAGAGCGTTGTCCCCTTCACTGGGACACGCACGCGCGCAGACGACGTCGCCTACGTTATTTTCACGAGCGGGAGCACCGGCCAGCCAAAGGGCGTCGTTGTTCAGCATCGGCCGGTGGTCAACCTCATCGGATGGGTCCACAAGACGTTCGGCTTTGGCCCTATTGACCGAGTCCTATTCGTCAACTCGCTCGCATTCGACCTCTCTGTTTTCGACATATTCGGAATGCTCGCGTGCGGAGGGTCTATTCACATTGCCGACGATTCGGAACGTGCTGACGCGGCCCGCTTGGCCGATATCCTCCTAAGTGGATCCATCACCTTCTGGAACTCGGCGCCCGCATATATGCAGTTCCTCTTACCTAGCTTGAGAAGCCGGATAGCCGCCGAACCGCCCGAGGTGCGCCACGTTTTCTTAAGCGGCGACTGGGTCTCGGTCAGCCTCGTGGGCGAGGTACGCGAGTCTTTGCGCGTTGCGCAGCTGGTCGCGCTCGGAGGCGCAACCGAAGCGACGATTTGGTCGAACTACTTCGTCGTCCCCGAAATCGATCCTAGATGGTCGAACATCCCGTACGGTAAACCCATCCAGAATGCGCGCTACTACATTCTCGACGAGCGCCGGCGCCCTTGCGCCACCGGCCAAAAAGGGCACTTATATATCGGCGGCGAGTGCCTGAGCGCGGGCTATCTCCATGCGGAGGAGCTCACGTCGCAGAAATTCGTGCCGGATCCATTTCACGAGCGGCAGGGCATGACGATGTATGCGACAGGTGATCTCGCCCGCGTCGGAAGCGACGGCAACATCGAGTTCCTCGGCCGAATGGACAACCAGGTCAAACTCCGGGGATTCCGCATCGAGCTCGCCGAGATCGAGACCGCACTTACCAAGGCAGGCCTCGAAAGTGCCGTCGCCGTCGTTCGCGAGGAGAAGGCCGGCAATCCTTTTATTGCTGCCTTCGGTGTCTCGCATGACGACGAGGGATTCATCACAGACGATGCATTTTGGCAACGGCTCCGCGATCAGCTTCCCGAATACATGATTCCGTCGCGCGTATGCGTGTTGAAGACGCTACCCACGACCGACAACGGCAAGGTCGATCGCAAGCGCCTCAGTCAGGAGTCCTGGATGGAGTTATTGGCGCACGCGACGCAAAAACCGCATGCCCTCGACATCGCGAACACGAGTGGGCCCGGTCGCGCTTGTCTCGTCAAACTGCTGTGCTCCACGCTCGGAAATCTGTTGTCGCTCGATCCGACGAAGTTCGACGGCAGCACAGACCTCGCCGCGCTCGGTGCGAACTCGCTCCACTTTGCGGTCCTCGCTGAACGACTTGGTGAGGCGATGGGCCGCCCCGTCAATCCGGCCACGCTGTTTCACTGTGCGACCATCGACGCCCTCATACAAGCCGTAAGTGACCCCTCGTTAACACGGTCGGTTGCTCCCGGAGTCATCGCTGCTGACCTCGACGCTGCGCGGACGCCCGCTGACCGGCTCACGGAGCTATCGATCATCGGAATCCATTGTCGTATGCCGCACTCCGACGGTCTCGATGCATTCTGGACCAACATTGTCGCCTCCCACGACTGTATCGACCCAATCCCACCCGACCGATGGGATTGGAAGACCCATTACGGCGATCCGAATGGGGAAGGCAATGTCACGAGCGCCCACTGCGCCGGCTTCATTCGCGATATCGACTGCTTCGATGCGGCGTTCTTCGCGATCTCGCCTCGCGAGGCCGAGCTCATGGATCCGCGCCAACGTCTTTTGCTCGAAGGCGTCTGGAAGACGCTCGAGGACGCCGGCTACCGCCCGACTAGTCTTCGCGGCCAGCCGATCGGCGTGTTCGTCGGTGCTCTCGGCGATGAATACGCAGCCCTGCTTCAGCAAAAGGGTGGGGCACTTGATCGATTCTCGCTGACCGGATCCGCCCGCAGCTTTCTCGCGAATCGAGTGAGCTATTATTTCGGCTGGCACGGCCCCAGCGAGGTCATCGATACGACCTGTTCCAGTTCGCTGGTCGCGGTCCACAACGCTGCCCGTGCGATTCAAAACGGGGACTGCTCGATGGCGATCGTCGCAGGCATCAACGTCATGATTGATCCCATCCCGCATATCAGTCTGTCCAAGGTAGGCGTGCTCTCGGCAGACGGCGCATGCAAGACCTTCGACACGAGCGCGAACGGATACGTCCGGGGTGAAGGTCTCGGAATTGTGCTTCTCAAATCCCTTGCAGACGCCGAAGCTGACAAGGACCATATCTATGCTGCAGTCTGCGGCACGGCAGTCAACCATGGAGGCCGCGCCAGTGCGCTCACCGCGCCCAATGCAGGAGCGCAGGCCCGAGTGATCGTGGAGGCTCATCGCCGCAGCGGTCTGCATCCACGGCAAATTGGCTATATCGAGGCGCACGGCACTGGCACTCCGCTCGGAGATCCCATCGAGATCGAAGGGATCAAGGAGGCGCTTACAACGCTCTACGGCGACCGTAGAGAAGCGCTTCCGTCTGAGAAACACGTCAGTGTGGGCTCCGTGAAGACGAGCATCGGCCACCTTGAGGGCGCGGCCGGGATCGCCGGGCTCCTCAAGGCAGTCGCGGCCCTCCGCTATCGGCAGCTGCCGCCCACTCGGCATTTGACCAAGCTGAACCCTCGCATCGAGATCAATGGCACGCCGCTATTCTTCCACACCGATGCCCGGCCATGGAGCGCGCACCTAGATGCGAGCGGACGGCGCCTGCTGCGCGCCGCCGGCGTCAGCGCCTTCGGATTCGGTGGCGTCAATGCACATGTCGTGGTGCGCGAACATGAATTTTTGCTGAAGGAGACGGGATTGGGAACCGCAGCGCGCAGCATTATTCCGTTGTCCGCCGAGACGAAACAGCAGCTGGCCGACTATGCACGTGCACTGTCTGCCGCACTCACCACAGTTGATGGCGCGCGAATCCACGATGTTGCATACACACTTGCCGTGGGTCGGGAATCCTTCTCCCAGCGTGCCGCGTTCGTCACGAATTCCATTCAGGAGTTGGTTCGTCAGCTAACCGCATTTGCGTGTGGTGACCATGCCATCCCCGACGTATGCATTGGCAGCGGCCTCGAGGATGCAGACCGCGCATCCGCGGCGCCGTCAATCTATGCGCCGAGCGTCCCTCACCAGACAGATCCGACCGCGGTTGCGCAGGCATGGGTGCGTGGACACACGATCGATTGGCGCATGCTCTATGCCGACATGAATTACCGGCGGATTTCGCTACCCACCTATCCGTTCGCACGCACCCGGTACTGGCATCCGGCTCTGCGCCCTCAGGCTGAGGACCGGAGTCGTGCTCTCCTCGTCGAATCGTCCACCAGCTCCGGTCGGGCCTTTCGGCTGTATCTAGCGCGGAACGAACGCTTCGTCGCAGATCACACGATCAACAGCACGCCTGTCCTGGCTGCATCCGCGTATGCTGCGCTCTCCGACGCAGTCGGGCGTCGCATACTCGATTCCGACACGCTTGCTATTGCTGACGTCGTATGGAGCCGGCCGCTTCGCTTTACCGACGACGAGCCGAAGCCTATTGACATCACTGTCAGCCCGCATGGTGATGGGCACCTGCTTTCGTTTCAAGCCTCCTCCAATGGGGAACAGGTCGAGCTCTGCTCGGCGCGCCTCGACGGCGCGCCGCCTCGACGGCGGGAACGCGTCGACATCGACATAATAAAGGCACGCTGCGGCGTGCAGCTTTCAGGCACCGCTTGCTATCGCCGGCTGCATGATGCCGGCTTGCGATTTGGTCCTTCGCTGCGGGTAATTCAGTCCGTTTGGTGTGGGCCGTACGAGGCGATCGCGCGCTTGGCCATCGAGGACAGCGATCTCGCTGTGGCATGGCAATGGGCCGAGCGTTTGAATCCGGCGCTCCTGGATGGTGCTTTCCAACTTTCGGTGCTGCACGAACTCCTTAATTCCGATGGCTGCGCACCCGCCTCTCTAGCGCTTCCGTTTAGCGCGAAGCGGATCACGCCTTACTCTGCGTTGCCGAGCCAATGCTATGCGTTCGTCCTTCTCGACAAGACTAGCCGCACGGCGAGTTCGGTCCGCAAGTGCGAGATCACGCTCCTCTCAGATGTGGGAGAGCCTTTGGTGCACATTGAACAGAGCACAGGACGACCTCAGAAACGGCGCGAGTCCGCTCAGTATGCTCGCGTCTATCGTGAGTCCTGGCAACGTGTCGCGGCACCGCTGCCGCGCAAGGACGGCGCAGCAATCACACGCCACTTGTTCGTCGGGCTTCCGGCGCTCGCCGATGCGTTTAGCCGCGCGGGCCATGGCGTCCTAGCAAACGCCATCCTCGCAAAGAAGTCGACAGCGTCGATGTCGTACGGGGCTGCTGTGCCATGGCCGAGCCTACTACGCCAGTTTGACGGGGTTACCCCCGGACGACTCGTCGTGTGGTACGACTCTGTCGGGCTTATGTCGCTGCCTGCGAACGATCAGGTTTGCTTCAGTTTCGACACGATGTTCGAGCTATCGAAGCAACTGCTGGCATTGCGCCTGCGTAAGCCCTGTTTCGTCATCATCTCTTCCGTATCGGCCGCCGGACGAGACGAGTCCCCGACGGTGGGAGCTCTGTCGGGATTTGCCAGAGCGGTCCGGAGCGAGAACCCCCTGCTTAGGCTGAAACTTGTGCAATGGGTGGGCTTGAGCGAAGCAGAGCTTGTTGGCAGATGCAAGGAGCTTACTTACATTGTCGACGGGCTGTGCGCTTGGGCACCCGATGCCACCGAACACAGGATTGATCTTCGGACGAGCGCTTACGAGGTGAAACGATTGACAGCGGATTATTCTCCGTGCCTCTCACAGGGTCTGCACGTTCGTCCGGGTGGGGTATACGTTGTCACGGGCGGAGGCGGCGGCATCGGGCAGAGAATTGCCCGACGCTTGGTCGAGTGCGGGGCGAAGGTTGCGCTCATCGGCCGATCGGCCGAGCCGCAGACTGCGGTCGTGGAACCGTCGCTCTCGGCGGCGGCTCGCTATCTGCAGGCCGACGTCACTGATGCGGTTGCAATCGCAAAGGGCCTTACTACCGTGCGCGCTGAGCTCGGGCCAATTCGCGGTGTGTTCCACTGCGCTGGCGTCGCAGGAGGACAACTGCTACTGCATCGACCGCTCTCGGCTGCGCGTCATGTCCTGGCTCCAAAGGTGCTCGGAACAATCAATCTCGACGAGGCAACACGAAATGATCCGCTTGACTATTTCGTCCTCTTCTCGTCGCTTGCGTCCGTGACGGGGCCGGTCGGCGCCAGCGATTACGCATATGCGAATCGCTATGGCGATCTCTTCTCCGAGCATCGCAACGCAATGATTCGAAGTGGTCAGCGGCAAGGCGTGACGGTGTCTGTCAGCTGGCCGCCGTGGTCCGATGGCGGGATGTCGTTGCCCCCACGCGAGATCGACCACCTGCGATCAATGGGATTAACGCCGATTGGCAGCAACAAGGCGATTGAGGTCCTCGCGGCATGTCTCGCCGCCGGCGGCGGCCACTTTATCGTCGGCTGCGGCAACGGAGCAGATATCGAACGGTTTTTCTCCACGAGTATTTCACCAATGACAACACATGAACAGGAGGCACGCTCGTGACCTCGAGGCTGACAGCAACCGACGTCGACCGTGCGATTCGGCAGGCGATCTCGATCGAAACAAAGATTCCGGAGGACCAACTCCGTGAGGACGAGCCGTTCGAGCGCTACGGCATAGAATCCGTAATGAGTGTCGCCATCGTCCGCCATCTTGAGGACAGGTTCGGCGAACTCCCGAAGACGCTGCTGTTCGAGTACCAGACGTTGCGACACTTGACCAACTACTTTCTCGAGGAGCAAGGAATCGAGACCGCGCCTACTCAGTCGATCCCCGCGGCGCCGCGGCCGAAGGAGACGCACACCGGTGACATCGCCATCATTGGCATCAGCGGTAGATTCCCGCGCGCCGCCAACCTGCAGGAGTTTTGGGCCAACCTGCGCGAGGGACGTGACTGTATCACGGAGATCCCTGACCGCCTTTGGGACTGGAAGCAACTCTACGACAAAAAGCCCAACACGGAGAGGAAGTCGTACGCTCGATGGGGTGGATTCCTCGACGACTCTGATTGTTTTGATCCGTTGTTCTTCAACATTCCAAACCTCGTGGCCGAGGCGATGGATCCTCAACAGCGGCTGTTCCTCGAGGTGGTTCACCACACGCTTGAGGATGCGGGATACACCCGCGAACTCCTCCATTCCAAGCGGGTCGGCGTCTACGTCAGTGCAATGTGGAGCGACTATCAGCATTACGGCACACAGGACGCGTCGACGGAGAGCTCCTTTGCGTCGATCGCGAACCGCACCTCGTACTTCTTCGACTTCCACGGGCCTAGCATAGCTCTCGACACCAGCTGCTCCGGTTCACTGACGACGGTCCATCTCGCCTGCGAGAGCCTGCGCAGCGGCGAGACCGACCTCGCGATCGCCGGCGGAGTGAATATCACCACGCATCCGCACAAATACCTCGCGCTCAGCCTGCTCGGATTCGCGTCGACCGATGGCCGGTGCCGCAGTTTCGGTGCCGACGCAAACGGCTACGTTCCGGGTGACGGCGTCGGTGCCTTGCTCCTCAAGCCGTTGGTCGATGCGATCGCCGACGGCGATCGAATACATGCCGTAATCAAAGCAACAGCGATCAACCACGGTGGCCGATCGAGCGGCTACACTGTTCCCAGCGCCGAAGCCCAGTCGGAGCTGATCGATGCGGCGCTCCGCAAAGCCCGAATCAATCCGCGGACGATTGGGTACGTCGAGGCCCATGCGCCGGGCACCGCTCTCGGCGATCCAATCGAAATCAGGGCATTGACAGACACCTTCAGGAGATACACGAACGACTCCCAATTCTGCGCCATCGGTTCGGTCAAGTCGAACATCGGTCATCTGGAAGCCGCAGCGGGATTCGCTGGCATCGCCAAGGTCGTGCTGCAGATGCGACACCAGGAGATAGTGGCAAGTCTTCATTCAGACAAGCTAAATCCTAACATCCGATTCGAGGCCACGCCGTTCTTCGTTCAACAAAGCCTTCAACGCTGGCAGCTTCCACGCACTGGCGGCAACGGATTCGAAGCGCAACCCAGACGGCGGGCCGCCGTCAGCTCCTTCGGTGTCGGTGGGGCGAACGCTCACGTCATCCTGGAGGAATATCCCGAACCCGTCGTGTTCCGCCCCACCCGCGCTGAGCAGCTAGTCGTTCTCTCTGCGAAGACCGATGAACGGTTGCGCGTTGTCATTCAAAATATGCACAGTCACGTCGTGCGCGCGCTCGCGCCTACTGAATCTCACGTTATCGCCGGTCCGCTGACTCGTGACTGGGTGCTCGAGCTTTTGAGCAACGTGAGCCATGTCCGCGCCTGCTTGCTTGACGACGCAGATTTGCTGACCGACATTTTGAGTCAGCCTACCGACCAAGACACGCTGATCGCGTGTGTCCAAGACCAGCTCGGTATCGCGCTCGACCGAAAGTGGATCGAGCGCGCCACCATCGGGGAGCTCTTGGCGTCGCTGGACCATTCGGCGTCGGAGGCTGCGGATGGGGATTCCAGGCCGGCTTACTTGGAGCAAATCGCTTACACGCTCCAGGTCGGACGGGAAGCGATGCGGCACCGTTTCGCGACGCTCGTCGGATCCCTGCCAGAGCTGGCGGAATCACTGCGATGCTTCTTGGCGAACGAGCCGACCGAACTCACGTGGACCGGACACGTTCCGAACACCGCCGCGAACATCGCTTCACGATACGAAGAATCGGCATACGTCTCGCGCCTCGTATCCGCAAAACGTCTGGAGCGACTCGGGGCGCTGTGGTGCAGGGGCGTCGACATTTCCTGGAATGAGATGTACACGACGCCGAAGCCGCGGCGGATCGCGCTGCCACAGTATCCGTTCGCACGCGAACGCTGCTGGGTCGAAGGAGCTGCAGCACGGATCAGCGGCGGGAGCATCTCGACGCCGCCGGTGCGTGACCATGCACATCCTAATCTCGAGACTCGTGTGCAAAGCAATGGAGCCGAGATTGAACGGCTGATGTTTCGTCCGCGCTGGATACCCGTTGCGTCGCTGCCGACTCAAGAAACGACTGTCTCGGACGCGCAGCCTGGCGGGGCCGTGCTATTAGTCTATCCGATCGGCGCCGAGTTCCTCGTCGATGCGTTGAAGCAGCTTCTTCCCCCAAGTGACATCTATGAGATCGTTCTCGAGACGCGCACGGAGCTGGTCTCGCCGACCAAGTGGACCGTAAGTCTCTCTGACGCGGATGCTATCGGAGCCTGTCTCGAGCACATTGAGGACCTCCGCACCGTTTATTTTCTCGGCGGCTATCACGACGACGAATGGCACCCAGGGACAATGGCTGCGTTCCAGCGCTTGCAGCTACAAGGCGTGAGATCGCTGGTCCGCCTGGTTAAGGGACTCGAAGGCCGGCGCCGAGCCGGCTGCAGCATGCCGCGGCTGAAGGTCTTCGCGAACCGTACGAATCGCGTGCACTCGGCTGAGCGCATACAGCCCTTCACCGCAGCCGTATCCGGAATTGCACGCTGCATCGCGCGCGAGTATCCTGAGCTCTCCCCCGAGATCTTCGACCTCGATATCCGCGCGTCCGATGCCAGCCGTCATGCACGCTTGTTGGCTGCACTCCATACTGCCATTACGGGCGTCGCAGGCTACACCGAGGCGTCGATTCGCGACGGCCAAGCCTTCATCCGCCAGATCCATCCGCATGCTATCGAGGAGATTCAGGCGCCTGTTTTCAAACACAACGGCCTCTACGTAATCGTTGGGGGCGCAGGCGCTGTCGGCAGAGTGCTGAGCCGCCAACTCGCCTCACTCGCGAGAGCGCGGCTCATCTGGTTGGGACGCCGTCCCTTCGACGATTCGGTCGCAGCGCAGGTGACCGAGCTGGCGCACGTGGGCGGACAATTGAGCTACATGACTGTAGACGCGGCGGCAGTCGACCAACTCGAGGCCGCGTTCGACGAAATCGAAGCGAAGCACGGTGATATCGACGGCATTCTCCATCTTGCGATGGTCCACGAAGTGGCGCGGCTTTCGGAACTCACTGAAGAGCAGATCGCCCGCACGCTCTCATCCAAGTCCGAATCGACGTACGCGTTGTACTCGGCCCTGCGCCACCGCGACATCGGCTTCGTCGCGCTCTTCTCATCGGCGGAGGCGTATGTCGGCAACGTCGGCTGGGGGGACTATGCGGCAGCGTGCTCGGCGCAGGACGCGTTCGCGCTGTATTGGGCAGACAACGCAGCCTATCCGGTCGTGTCGATCAACTGGGGCTACTGGGAGGGAGGTGACCCCGAGATCGGTGCTATGCTCGAGGCCAAGGGCGTTCACCCGCTTAAGGCTGGCCAGGGTGTCGCAATCCTCGAGCGCGTCATCGGCCGTCGTTCCTCGCAAACCATTGCCCTGGACGTCGACGGCGTCGTACTCGAACGGATGGGGTTCGTGCCACACACCACTCGTCGACCGAGCGCCGACGGCGCAGTCACAATGGCGGAGACAGTGCCCGCCCCGGAGCCGCCCTCACGCACGCCTGTGACAAAGGACGAGCCTGGGTCACCGAGCGATGAGCCCCTCATCTCGGCATCGATGCCGGGAGGAGCTCCCGCTGTGCTTCCGG
Source organism: Nitrospira japonica (assembly GCF_900169565.1). Taxonomy (NCBI): domain Bacteria; kingdom Pseudomonadati; phylum Nitrospirota; class Nitrospiria; order Nitrospirales; family Nitrospiraceae; genus Nitrospira; species Nitrospira japonica. The sequence continues at coordinate 3,616,432 of NZ_LT828648.1, forward strand.
ACGAACACCAACTGAGCTATGCGCTGTCCGATCTGCTGTCGACGGTCCTGAAGATCAGCCGCGCGCGAATTGATCCGGATACCGACCTCATCAACTATGGCATCGACTCGCTCACGGTACTCGCCCTGCAGAAGGCATTGGAGGCGAAGGCCGGGACTCTCCCGGCGACGCTGTTCATCACCTCGACGACGTTGCGGGCCGTCGCTCAACAATTGCTGCAGCAGCATCCTGCCGCAGCCGGGGCGCTCGTTCCGCTGCCGCCGGCACCGTCGTGTGTCGGCGCGCCGACACCTACGGTCGCCGGCAGCCCGGCGCCAAGCGGCCGAGCAGCCGCCGAGGCATATGTCCTTGATCGGCACCCTCCTCCGGATGTCTCGGACTATCTCGCACAGTACGGCGCAATGTACCGAGACGGTCGGCTGAAAAAGGCGTGCGAGATCGGGCCTAAGCTGGGCCTTCCGGTGGCCGCCTCTGGGAGGCCTGAGCTCAAGCACCTGCTGATGAACACGAAGTCATGCAATGCCGTCGAGCTTTTCACTATCGGAAGCGGTGCCCCGGTTGTGCTCCTGCCCGCCGTCGCCCTAACGGCTCCCATCTGGACGCATCAGCTGTCGTCGAGCCTGACGAGCACGATGCAGTTCATCGCACTCCATCCGCCTGGCTACGGCGCAACAAGTCCCATTCGGGACTGCACAACCAGAGGCATCTCTGAGGTTTTCATGGATATGATCGACGTGCTGTCACCGGAACGGCCTGTCCACTTAGTCGCCTCCTGTCTCGGTTGCATCTCGGCGATCTACATGACCAGGTCGTTCCCCGACCGGGTGGCGTCGCTGACGCTAGTCGGCGCCTTTCACGATACGTCAGAAATGGTGGTGGGCGATCCTAGCCAGCTCACGACAGAACAGTTCACCGAGATGCTCACGACGGCGGTCGACCGCGTGAAAGCCGACTTCGCCGAAGTGAGCCAGCACCAAGCCGATGGTGGCGTCGTAACGGGTGCATCACCGGCGTTACTCCTCGATAGCTTCTGCGCGAACGCATTGATCGCAATGCGATACCTCAGCGAGATGCTCTCGCTGTCGCCGCTGCCGTGGCTCGCCGGCATCAAGGCGCCGACCCAGTGCATTGTCGGCTCGAACGATCGCATCGTCAGTACACGCCATTCTCGAGAGATCGTGGCAGGAGTGCCCGGTGCAGCACTCGTGGAAATCGATGGCGCTGGTCATTTCCCGTACCTGACCCACAGCGAGCAGTTCAATTCGCTGCTCGATACATTCATTTCGAAGCATGAACGTCGCCAATACGACCGCTCGATCGGCAGCCGCAACGCCAGCACAACGCTGGCCGCGTCACAACTGTGACATTACCAAAGGAGGGAGAGAACCATGCAGAAATTCTCGAGTCATCAGGTTTGGGCGACAGTGTCGGGAAGAGATCGCGATGACATCATGAAGCAGATCGATTCGCTCGTCTGCTGGGGCGTGCGCGCGATCGAATTCCGCGTAGATTTGATTCCCGAGGCGCTATGGGATTCAATCCTTGGAATCGGAAGCCTACCCGTTCCGTGGTGGGTCGCACACTTCGGCACGGGCAAGGACGCCGACACGGCCAAGACGGCAATCGCTGAGACGCTTCGGAGCGATGCGGAAGGCGCGATCTTTCATTCACGGTGCGAGCACCTGTCGGACCTGATCGCAATGTGCCAAAAGGCGGGACGGCCCTTCGCCGCACCGTATCATAGCCAAAATCCGATGACCCGGAACGAAGCGATCAGGGAGTTCGAGTATCAGGCGACTCTCACTCCGGCATTCCGCAAGATCGCCGCGCGCGCACGCACGTACGCTGAGGCCGCCGCCATCGTTGACGCGACGCATACTGCTTCGAAAGCGGGTGGTTCGCCGGTTGTCGGAGCTGTATTCGGTCCGCAGCGCTGGGCGCGCATCGCGTTGCCTCACGCCGGTTCGGCAATCACCTTTATCCTCGCCCACGCAGTTGAGAACGAAGTCGGAGGAGATGACCAGCAGCTTCACCTGGGGGACATCCATCATCTGTCCGCGGTGAAGGACCTGCTCGCCATCCAACGCGGCGCGCATGCGTCCACGATACACTGATGCTTCGACCTCGGGACAACGGTGCGGATTCCGAGGTCCCGAGCAGCAACTCGATGTGAGACCAGGGATGGAGCAATGAGCGCCAAGACTAAATCGAAACGACCGCCACTGACGGCCAACATAAGCATCGACGAATTTCGAGCCTTCTACTGGTATCTGCACGAGCTGGTCGAATTCTGTCGGAACAACGGCCTGCCGACGGGCGGCCAAAAGCTCGCCGTGGTCTCTCGGATCGAGCGTTTCATACGTAGCGGTAAGCGCACGGGACTGGCCGAGTCCACGTCAATCAAGCGCCGCGTCAGCACAGCTCCGCGCGAGCTGTCCATATTGACTGTCGTGGGCAACGACTTCAAATGTGACGTGACAGCGCGCAATTTCTTCAAGTCCGTCATCGGTGAACACTTTCATTTCACGGCGCACGTCAATCGTTTCCGACGCGAACGGCTACGCAGAGGTATTCGGACCACCTATGGCGACCTTGCGCGCGAGTGGTTGGCCGAGCATGAGCGGCGAAAGGATCCGCGCTACAAGTCGAAGATTGAGCGTTCGTGGCAGTACAATCAATTCGTCCGCGACTTCGCTGCGGACAAGCTGCGAAACAGGGGAAAGGGAATGCGCGGAGCCGCGAAGGCGTGGAACGAGATTCGCGAGCATCGGGGGCCGCACACCTACGCGGAATACGTAAGAATTACCGAGCGCCGGCAGCCACCGACATGACGATCGCGACGACTGGCCGCTCTCAGTCAGAAGTTGCTCGGGAGTGGATTGGGCTAAGCCGACCCGCCCACAAGTCGCGGATGCATCTAATCGCATTCCCGTACGCCGGTGGAGGAGCCTCGGTGTATCGACGTTGGCAAAACGATCTCGCCCACGCCAAATGGCTCGACTTCACAGTTCTCCAATTGCCCGGCCGTGAGACGCGCATTCGGGAGCGGCCGCACAACGATCTGGCGCAGCTTCTCAAGGAGCTCGAGTGGGCCGTCGGCGCAGCAGTGGATCGGCCTTATGCGCTCTTCGGATATAGCATGGGAGCACTGCTTGCATACGAACTCGCCGTTCGTCTCGCCGAGAGCCACGCCGCGCCCGAACGTTTGCTGGTCGCTGCACGATGTCCTCCGTGGAGAAACAGGCATCGGCCAGCGGCCATCCCGTCACGTGATGCATTGCTTGCATGGGTTCGCCGTCTCGGGGCAACAGCCACCGAGCTGCTCGATACAGACTTGTTCATCGAACGTTTCTTGCCTACACTAGAGGCCGATATCAGGATCGTCGATGGATTCGCTCGGGACGTGCCGCAGATCCTCCCGTGCCCAATCGATGCCTTCAGTAGCGACGATGATGCGGAGGTTTCCATCGACGACATGCGATGCTGGGAAACCGCCGCTGGAAGCGGTTTCCGACTTCATCGGCTCGGAGGCGGTCATTTCTTCCTGCACCGCTCTCACAACGAGCTGATCGCGCTCATCAATCAGATCCTTGGCAGTCATGCGAGCTCTGGAGGGCGATGATGGATCGGTCGACACGGGTTCTGGTAGTGGGAGGCGGTCCTGCCGGCTCCACCACAACTACACTTCTGGCGCAGCGCGGGGTTGACGTCATCCTCGCCGAGCGCGAGCAAGGCGCTCGATATCACATTGGCGAATCGCTATTGCCGTCGTGCCTGCGCATCCTCGACCTTCTCGGCGTCAGAGAGAAAGTTGAGCGCCATGGCTTCGTGCGAAAGGACGGTGGCTACTTCGTTTGGGGCGAACAACCATGGGAAGCCGCGTTCGGCTCGTTGACGACGCCGCTGTATGGTTTCCAAGTTGTTCGGTCTGAATTCGACAAGATTCTTATCGATCACGCGAGTAGCCAGGGCGTCAGCGTCCTTGAAGGTCACGAGGTTAAGCAGCTCGATCTCGTCGACGGCAGGCCCGTTGCAGCCCCTGCCGTCGACAGCGAGGGCAACAGAGTGCGGTTGACGTTCGACTTCCTAGTTGACGCTACTGGACGCTCTGGTCTGATGGCGACGGGTTATCTCCGCAATCGCTATTATCACAAGGCATTCATGAACGTGGCCACGTGGGGATACTGGCGGAAAGCGAAGCGTCTTAGCGTCGGGCCCCAAGGGGCGATTGCCACCTGCTCGATTCCGATCGGCTGGATCTGGGCAATCCCCTTGCACGACGGCCAACTGAGCGTCGACGTCGTCATGCACAAGTCGAAGTTCAAGCCGCTTCGACAGCACCTCAGCCTCGAAGGCGTCTACCGCCACGCACTCGCATACAGCGAGCTCATTCAGGATCTCATCTCTGGCGGAGAGCTTCAGCTGCCGCTGCGAGCCGAGACAGACTACTCCTACACGGCGGAGGAGTTTGCAGGGCCGGGCTATTACCTTGTGGGTGATGCCGCTTGCATCCTCGATCCGCTGCTTTCGACCGGCGTCCATATGGCAACTTTTTCCGGTTTGCTGACGGCCGCCAGCTTGTCGAGTGCCATCTCCGGTGATGTGCCCGCTAGCGACGCCACGCAGTTCTACAGCGCGTCATATCGACGTGCCTACCTCCGCATGATGGTCGTCGTCGCGTCGTTTTACCAGACACACCGCGGAGCCGAGGCGTATTTCCGGCAGGCGCAGCAGCTCACGAGCCATGACTACAGCGGTGCCGAGCTCGCCCATGCCTTCTTGCACATCATCTCCGGCATTGAAGACCTGAAGGATATCGAGGATGTGGAGCCGCAGCGGTTGCTTGAGGCGCTCACAAATGTATAAGGAGCACTACTCGTTCATTCAGCACAAAGAGAATTGGACGTCCATGTCGCTGCAGGACATCAATCGAGCCCGCAACAGGATTGACGCCCGAGACCGCCGTCAATGGTCTGTACGTCATAACAGAGCCCTGTCTTGGGTTGGCGCGCAGTAAAGCGAGGGATGCGAGGTAAGCCATGACCCAGAGGCCGAACGTTACCGATGAGGATGAGATTCGGATCGTTGGGATCGAGGTCCGGACGAGCAATCGTCTCGAGAGCGACCGGAAGACGGCGCGAATTCCCGGTTTGTGGCAGCGATTCTATCGCGAGCACATAGAGGACCAAGTTCCCCACCGCGTCGCTGACGAGTTCATCTACGAGGCGTACATTGATTACGGGAGTGACCACAACGGCGAATACTCCGTTGTGCTTGGTGTCCAGGTCGACTCCTTCGACAACGTTCCCCCTGGCATGGCCCGTGCCTTGCTACCGCGCTCGCGATATCTGGTGTTTCCGGCCGTCGGTGAGATACCCAAGGCCGTGCAACACGCCTGGGGCAACGTGTGGAATCATTTCACGACGCAGGCCGAACATCGACGCTCGTTTCGCGGCGACTACGAGAAGTTGAAGAAGGACGACAAGGGTGGCTTTGCCGAATGTAACATCTACATTTCGGTCGTTTGAGCGATCATGGCTTCTGTCAGGTTTCCTGATGATACCCTAGCGTTCCTTCATGAACTGAAGGACAATAACACGCGCGAATGGTTCTCCGCCCACGTGCAGGATTACCAACAGTGCTGTGTTGAGCCGGCCAAGGCGTTTGTGATAGCCGCGGGGCGCGAGCTACGAGAACTGATTCCTGGCATTCACGCAGAGCCGAGCATCATGGGATCCATCTTCCGGATGAACCGGGATGCCCGTTATGCGAAGGAAACGCCATATAAGACGCACCTCGATTTCTGGTTCTGGGAAGGCGAACGGAACCAAGCAGTCTCCGGCATGTTCGCCCGTGTTGCGCCAGATTTTTTGGGAATCGGTGCGGGATGCCACGGCTTCGGCAAAGAGCGCCTGCCGATGTTCCGCCGAGCCGTTGCCGACCCGAGGCAGGGAGCTCGTCTGGCCGAAGTCGCCCGGACCGCCGCGGAGAAGGGCTATGTACTAAAGGGCAAGGCCTACAAGCGCTACCCGAGGGACTTTCGCACTGACGGTCTGGCCGCTGAGTTTCTTCTTTACGGCGCGCTTTACGTACACGTCGACGAGCCGGTCCGGTTGGTGACTCGAAACGGTGCCATGCTTGAGGCCTGCGTCCGCCACTGGCGCGAGCTCGCCGCCTTGCACGAGTGGATCACTGAGTTCGTTCAGTACGCGCGTTGAGCGATGGGGGATCCAGTAAAGCAAGCCCGGTCTACCCGAAACGGTGCCAGCCGAGAGTGATGTCGCCGTCGGTTTCTCCGCTACGACGCACGCACACAGCGATTACGTGCTCGGTGGTTGGTCGGAGCTGAGCGAAGTGCCAAGCTTCTGCCTCATCGGAGAGTAGCGGATCGATTTCTAGGCGCGGTCGGCGACAGGGCTCGAGTGTGAACCAAAAACGATCGAGCGGAATCGCTAGCCCCAACCCGCGCGCCTTAGAATAGCTCTCCTTGAGAGTCCAAAATTCGAAAAAGCATCGCGTTCGTTCGCTAGGAGGCAGCGATTGTAGAACCCGGGCCTCGGCTGGCGCAAAGAAGCGATCCGCGACCTCGATTGGAGCCGGCCGTGAGAGTGATTCGACATCGACCCCAACTGTCAGTCGGTGCGTGACGGCCAAAACGACGAGGCCACTCGTGTTTGACACGTTAAAGCGTAGCGCCGAGGACGGGCGCGCGATTTCCGGGCGGCCATGAGAGGTAGCAACAAATGTCCAGTCCCTCGGCGCAATCGGCTCGTATCGAGAGAGCACTTGACGAACGAGAACGCGCGTTGCGAGAAAGGTCAAACGATCGCCCTCGAACCGGAATCTCCGCATGCGCTCATGCTCATCGCTGGAAAGAAGAGCTTGCGCCGACGCGACGAGGCCGTTGCGCTCAAGTTCGCTAGGCTCGGAGCACCATACGTGCACCTCACCTGCTAGGAGCCGTCGACGCATCAGCCCATCCATAACATTCCTAAACGATTTCTAGGAAGGCAAACAGTGTTCGGAAGGAACAGAGTCAAGCAATAGGATACAAGAAATCAACCGCAGCAAGTGTGACACCCGGCGCTCAATCTTATCAATAGATCTCCGTGCGTCATCACGGAGTTGCAGTGCCTTGACCTCCTCGCCGGGCTGAAAATCGAAGGCTGGTTCAGCGGTTTCCTGGATCCTTTTGCAGCCGGGCGTTCTCTCCTCCAGCTGCCCAGGCGTTTGAGCTGGCTTACGCGCAGATGGGCCGTATTTCGCATTCGAGGCAAGAGCAATTGTCGTCTACCCCGTGCGGAGAAATGCAGTCTTTGCTCCGAGAGATATCAAAGGACCTCTCCGATCGAAAGCTCGCTTCGGATGAACACCACGCCATCGATGCACCGCACATGGACCGCTCGCGCGTGTACGCTGTCACTTCCGCTGCTTGATCCTCTCAAGTTGGAACTTGTCCTCCGCCGCCTGTTTCCTCCTTGGAATTTCCGTTAGTTCCCACAACTGTCCAACCAGCGGCCAACACGCTTCGAAGTAGAAATATTTAGATCCCTCTTAGACACAGACGCCGATTTGGAATCTGCAGAAAGGATCTTCGTTTCTCCCAGTACGCGGGACACGCGGATCCGAGTTTCAAGAAATGAATCAGTGAAGGGATCTACTCGTGCTATTGCAAACTGTGAGGTAGAAAACAAAAACGGTCGAGCTGCCAAAGCTACTGGGAGAAAATCTTGCGAACCTGATCATCGCGGATGAATTTGTCATACCCCGACAAAATCATCTCATTGATTGACGGAGCATAGTCTGATGCCTCTCCAAATTTTCCCGTTGTTTTTCGATCTGCCAAGTATATTTTGTTGAGGAGTTCCGATCCGTCCGCTTTACGGCTAATTTTATACCGAATTGAATAGCTCCAATCCACACTATAGCCAAGATCATCTGCCTGGAATTCAAGAATGTCACCGGACAACACTAAAGGATTATTATCTCCAAGCCGAAATCCCGTCTTCTCAAGTTCTAACGCAGTCGCTCGTTGGACCAAATCAGCAACGTTCGCAGCTACGTAAATGCTTCCGATCGCAGTACTTTGAATTTGGTTGGGCGCAACTTTTCCAGTATTTGCTGGTACATATTGAAATGATCCTACATTTGCCCGTCCTTCATAGCGCGCAAAATTTTGAGCAGTATAATTCACAGGAATTGTTGCGGCACATCCGGCAAGCGACATCATACCGAAAACAAGGGTCGTAACAATTGGGCAGCGCATTCAACACTCCTCTAAGGCAAGGTTTTGTGAACACTGGCAATTGCATTCCTAAAGGCACCCGAGTGTACGCGGCCAGACATATCCGGTCAATAATTGTAGTGATAACTAGATCCCCCTGCGAGACGTACAAATCGCGCCAGCGGTGCTGTCAGTCTCGTTGCTCAGTCTGTCCAATGACGACATCTGAGATAGATTTCCTCCTCAAGATGTGAATTGACTCTCTCCTTCGCGAGAAAGAAATGACTCTACCATTAACGAAATACATGTATTTCGAGCGAATATGCTTCCAATTAGGCATTGACAAAGTGCTAATGTCTCAACCCCCGATTAGCGGCCCATTATCAGGTAGGCTGTTTGAGGGTGTCAAAGCACAACCTTTGGATGGATTGCAGGCCATGAGGATCTATGCTGTCGGTGGCTATGAATTAATTCGGAGCAGAAGGCCTAGGCAAAGACCTGAGACGTTGCTTTTCTCTATGTTGATGACTGCCCTAATCGTTCCGGGTCATAATCAATCACCTTCCCCTCTCGATCAAATACGATCCCCTCACTCTGATGCATCCGCCGACCTCTTAGGATAAGCTCTTGAATCGCATGAGAAACCTGACTCGCAGGGCACTTTAATTTTTTGGCTAAATGCTGATGTACCCCTGGTTTCCAAGGTTGCTTGGGCAAGGACTGGTCAACCTTATCAATAAATTGTTCATCCAATTCCGCCGAGGGTGAGCAGAATACCGGCAATGTTACCTCTGAAATCTTGCTGAGTGCCCTTATGGAGTAATAGTCTGCGATGGCAGAAAAAAAGCGCCTGCATAAACTCCGTATGGCCGATTTCGTTCTCACCGTACCTGGTTCAATTGACTTAGACATTCTGAGAAAGTCTTCTACAAGCGCTCTGTCAATCTTACTTACGTCAAAGCGCATAAGTTCTTCGAGAGAAAATGCGAAGGTGCCTGCCTGTTTTGCGACAGCAGCAAGTGCAAAAATATTCCTGTAAGTAGCCAGAAATCGCTCGCCATGCCGTCCTGATGGCCGACTTTCAATCAACAGATCTTCTATTTTCTTTACCACTTCCACTATCGCTGGCCATATTGGGAAAGGAAGCGTTTCGTTAAATACCGCAGCATATGAAATCGGATTACGCATAAACTTTGACTTTAGAATTGCCGCCTGCGAGGGATTTTTCTGTACTAGCGCGACCTGTGCCGCAGCAACAAACAATGGAGTTACCATACGAGATAGAGGTCGACCGATGTTGCGGTAATAGTTCTTTCTTCGCTCGTAAAACCATTGTTGCTTTTCAAGCACTTGCTCAATATCACGCTGAATCTTATCGGTTGCGTGCAGGGATGCTAATTCCACATTACTTTGATTATTAGTGGCTCTTATTATGCTATCCCGTACCACGGGATCATTTGAAACAATGACTTTCACAAGGATTGCACGTTGATCGGCTTTAGCTTGAGAAGTTGCAAAGTATCTGAAAATGCTTTCAGTAGTCTGGAGTCCATTAACGATTTGAATATCATGCATCTGTATTGTTTTTGCATACTGAGTTGCCGAGGTTGCGAGAATAGTTACTCCATTATTTAGCCACCAGAAGTCCGGGCCAAGTCTTCTCTTAAGTGATTCGGATATGTCCTCGTTAACCCGATTGCTTCCCAGATAATCCCTCACATTAGAATCGAATAAATAGCGGCGCAACTGGCGTTTCTCGTCCGTAACGAAACGAAAATAGTCATCAATGCGGGCAAGAACCACATAGCTACCTTGATGATGTGTCAGGGATTCTATTATTGGAAGATCAATGGAAAATTTCTTCAACCTTCTAAAGCTTTTGACGATTTCTGCAGCACCAACAAAGGTAAACTCCGCAAAGCAGTTGCTGTACAGCTCAGTACATTGCTCTTCAATTTGTTTAGCACGGCCTATTATCTCCTGTGGAATATTAGCTGTCTGACCTCGCGTACAATACGAAACATTGAACCTCAGTGTGGGACAGGAAGCGGCAAGCCTTCTATAGGTCAATTGAAAGACTGACCTGGCATTCAACAACTGCGCTGAATATCGTTCCTTCAACTTCAAATTATCTTTCTCGAAATCCAGGATTTCTGGAATGCTCGCCGCCAAGGAATTCATTGGTGAGAGCTGAAATGAATCATGATGTTTTGCGGTAATAATCCATACTTCGATCACTACTTCACGTCGAGGAAGCGCTAGTTGATCCAAGTCTTGAACTAGGTAGCCATTAACAAATGTAAAAAATCCGTCAATTCCTCCATCCTTTTCGCCGTCAACCCAACCAGCCTCAATCTCCTCCTGTGATAGATCGTAATCTTTCAGAATTTGCTCGCATCCTAAATATTCGAACACTTCTCCTCGATCATTGGAAGGAAGGTTTTCTGCAATTCTATTGTCGACAATGCCATCCAAAAGAATGGTGTCATTTTTCGGCATAGGTTTACCTCCCAGGAGAAGCGGTAAAGGAATTTACCTCTGGCCCTCGATAATAGAGGGAAGTTAGGGTTGAAAATTACACGTATTTTTGTTCATGCCTTTGTAGAGATTACCTTACTCACAGGGCGTTATGGCTTTGTGCATGAAATACGTTTGAAGCCTAATTTGCTTGAAGATTGAGATTTGGAGTATACATACTCCGCACGTGCGGGGGGAGTTATTGAATTTCTGCCAGCGATCCTGCGGCAGTTGCGCAAAAGTAAACCATATGCGCTCTTTGCTCTACTTGAATGTACTTTTCACGATGTGTGTATATTGCAAAAGGTCGAATACCTCTGCACGTGCCCTTAAAAGCAATCCTTGGTTTTTTCAGCTTCTATGGACACTCAGTTAAAAGCCAGCCAGGATACCATAATCTCTCTTTTCGCCGCGTTAAGAACTCCCCGGGATGTCGCAAAACTTTTGGAAGTGCCGTACGGGCTTCTGATCTATCATTTACATAAGACCCCACCGTCTACTCGATATATAAGTTTTGCAATACGCAAGAGAGCTGGAGGCGAGAGAATAATATCTGCTCCAGGGACAGCTCTTAAGATCCTGCAAATTAAACTAAATTATGTTTTAAAAACAGTGTACAGACCGAATTCATGCATCTACGGGTTTATTGTGAATGGTGGGATTGTAAAAAATGCCAGCGTTCATGCTAATAGGAGATTAGTTTTTAACCTAGACCTAAAAGACTTCTTCCCGTCCATTCATTTTGGAAGAGTCAAAGGAATGTTTTCCTCACCGCCATATAACTGCCCTTCCGAGGTCTCCACGGTACTCGCCCAGATCTGTTGTTTACCCAAAACTTATCCGTCCTTGGCTCCATATGCACAGCTTCCGCAGGGCGCTCCTACATCTCCTATCGTGTCCAACATGGTTTGCAGTTCGTTGGATAGCCAGCTACTAAGGCTTGCGAAGAAATACAAGTGTTCGTATAGCCGATACGCTGACGATATAACATTCTCTACAAATTTGCCCCGATTTCATGAAGCTATCTTAGTGGAAAGCCAAGCCGAAGAAGGCAGGATCAGCGTAACGGCTGGGAGTGAACTGAAAGCGATAATTTCAAGCAACACCTTCCGAATAAATGAAAATAAGGTACGGCTTCAGCGCGCAATGCAAAGGCAAAGTGTGACTGGACTCACTACAAACAAGTTTCCCAATCCTCCAAGACGTCTTATTAGACAAATCCGAGCTATTCTTCACGCCTGGACAAAATATGGTTATGAAAATGCCCAGAACGAGTTTCGATCGCGATATTTCAACCGCACGCGCAATCCTAATAAAATGGCCCCAGAATTGAAGCACGTTCTTCACGGAAAAATAAACTATGTGGGAATGGTACGAGGTCAGACTGACCCACTATACCTCAGCTATTTGAAGCAACTGAAGGCATTGGCGCCGGAACTGATAATTAGGCAGGTCATAGATGTGATGGATGCGTTGTGGGTACTCGAATCCGATGGCGCATATGCGCAAGGTACCGGATTTAGCCTCAAAGGCTATGGAATTGTGACTTGCTACCATGTGCTGAGAGCGCGCACCAAACTCTTTAAAGCTAATACACCTGCCAAGAAATATAATATTGAAGTAATCATTCAGGACCAGGAACTAGACATCGCGGTTCTCGCAACAGATGGTCCACAGGGACCTGAACTGCTGCTGGAGGAAGGGGAACGCCCTCGTCAGGACGACTGGATTTTGCTAACTGGCTACCCAAGCTATTCAGCGCATGCGACCGGTGTCGTTAGACGAGGAAGAGTGACGGGCTACTATCAATTCTTTGGAACGGAGCGAATGCTTATTGATACCCCTATAGTCTATGGAAATAGTGGGGGTCCGGTCTTGAACCAATCGAATAAAGTCGTTGGAATTGCCGCGAAAGGCCCTGTGTCATTGAACGACGCACAGAAGACTGAAAAATTCGAAGTCATACCTATAAGTATTCTGCGAAGATTAGCTCCCCCAGCACCGACTGCTCAGTAGTCATCGGTGCCACCGTTGGCACCTGAATCTGTAACCCATTGATATTCTATGTCAGAGGTTGTCACTTTTTGCATTCCTTCTTCCTTTCAACCTCTTGTTTATTCTTATTTTCATCACGCCCTGAAAAGGCTGGTGTCGACAGTTCGATTCTGTCCCTCGGCACCATTACTCCTGCCTAGAGTACTCCAGGGATAGATCGTCTCTCGTCCGAATAAAAAAGGGGACTGCACTCCGATGAATGCAATCCCCTTTGACCAAAAAATTAGGAACGGATACGTTGTGCGATTTATCCTTCGCGTGATGACAGGTGGCTTTGACGTCTGCTCCTAACCGGCCTCTCGGATATCCTCAGTTTGATCCATCCGTCCCGCACTTCGAAGCTTCTCCACGGTAGCCGAATAAGTCTCCCCGTCTTCGCAAGAATCACGTCCGCGTGGCTGATCTCTCTCGTATCCGAATCTAGGATAAGGCGCTTGATATAGCCCCAGTTTTGTCCGTTTGTCGTTTGAACTGTCCAGTTTTCAATACTCACAACTCCCTCCTTTTCATCGGGTCGGCCCCGACTCTCACTTAGGACGATCAGCCGACAATGGGAGCGCGATCTCTTTGCTCAGATGGACATGGACTACATCTTGTTACTCTTGACGTTCAGGTACTCATAATCCTCCATATAGGAGGGCATCGATTGACTCTTTACTCCATTGAGAATCACATGAGTCGTCGTCACGGCATGTAGAGAACCCAACGCTCTCCGAACCACTAGCTTGGGCGTAGAATCAGCCCGCACGACGAGCACCAGAAGATCGGCCTGCTTGGCCAATACGTTCATTGTGGCCAAAGGGAAAATGGGTGGAGTGTTCAGAAAGATGTGTTCGAATCGCTCTCGGAGCTTAGTAAGAATGCTTGAAAGTCTTCCGGTCTTCAGTAACTCGTTGGAATTCACGGATGAACTGCCGACCGGCATGATACAACAGGGAACATCGCGGAACTCAAACAGACAATCATCCAAGGGAATGTCTCCAGTAAGACAATCCGCCAATCCGCCCTTCGGCATCGTTTCAACATACCGGTTCAGCATGGGAGATTTAAAATCGCAATCCAGGAGCAGCGTACGTTTGCCAAGGTCTCGCGCCATGGTATAGCCAAGATTAATCACCGTCGTGGTCTTTCCCTCGCCCTTGACTGCACTGGTCACAGCAAGGACGGTTGACGGCTCGTTGCTTCGAATGAGAGACAACCGGCTGGCCGCCACGCGGTACTGTTCCGCGATTGACGAATCAGGGAGCCACTTGACTACGAATCCATCCGACAGGAATGAATCTGGTGACGACTTGCCGATCCATTGCCTCCCAACGACAGGAGTTGTATCAATCTCATCCTCTAAGTCGACGGTGCTCGGCAGTCTCTGTCTTACGGGGAAGAAGCGCCGCCAGCTGACCCGATTAAATTCCAGCATGAAATCCGGTATTGCGGCAAGCAGTTGCGGTCCTAGCATTTGTTCGATTTCCTCAGGGCGTTGAAACTGCGGGTTCATTTGCTCTCTTAGCACGGCCGTTCCGATACCGATGGTAAACCCAAAAAGAAGACCGAAGAAAATAATCAGAGGTTGATTGGGTTTATATGGAGATCGAGGGAAATTGGCCGGTTCAAGGATTCGAAATTGCGCTCCTTTCTGTCGTTTCTCCAAATTTTCGGCCACCCGCGCATTGAGACGCTTTTCGCCCAATGTCAGATAGTTACCCTTCAAGTTGTCATAGTCGCGCATAAGGGTGAGGAGCTTTTGCTCAACGGCCGGAGCCTGCTCGACCCGATTAACATAGTCGTTTCGCTCAACCGAAAGTGAGTGCTGACGCTGTTTGAGCACGGCCAGTTCGCTGGTCGCCTCGCTGTATTGCTTCTTCAGATCCTGGAGATAAGGGTCCATCACCTTCTCGGCAGCCTTGATAGCATCAGCGCCGTAGGCTGCCATCAATTCCGCCTCGACTTGACGTATCTCTTCTCTAGTCAACGGCACATCGGGATAACCGTCCCAAAACTCTGCTTTCAACTTCGCGAGCCTTTCCTTGAGATCCTTAAGTCTTCGGAAGAGCGGGTCCGGTGCCGACATGCCACCTGGCAGCGTGGGGCTCAACTTTCCGAATCTCCCGTACTCCTGAATTGCTTTTTCTACCTGAGCCATTCGATCGGAGACCCGCTGAATATTTTCATTCACCGCCTTCAAATCGCCGTGTAGTCGATCAAGCGCCCGAAGATTAGACTCGTTCTGCTGCGGAAGCTGTCCCATGTGCTTTGATTTGAACTGAGCAATCTCATCCTCTTTCTCTTCCAGTGCTTCTTTGGCTCTTGCGACTTCAACATCAAGAAATTCCGTCGTAGCTTCAGCAAGATGTTCGCGCGTCTTGAGATTTTCCTCAATGAATGCTGTCGCAATCGCTGAAGTCACCCGCATGGCCATATGCGGATCTTCGTCCTGAAAGGAAATGGTCAGTGCATCGATGCTGCTTTTCCCAGCCACCAGAGTAGCGCCGGGCATCTTGGCAACCAGTTCCACCTTGATACCGCTCTTGACTCTGGCTACGGCTGCATCTGGTCCGGACCTCTCCATCTCATCAGGGAACAGGTTGAGGTCCTCAACGATCTTGCGGAGCAGCGAACTGCTCATAATTTGTTTCTGTATGACAAAGATGCGCTGTTCCAGATTTCCCTCGGCGACACCCTGAACATATTGATCAGCGATTCGTTGCTCTTCGACGAGGATCAGTGTTTCGGAGCGGTACATTTTCTGAGACAGGGTGCAGAATGCGATGGCGGCACCGAGAGAAAACACCACCGATACGATGATGCCCCATTTGCGTCGGGTCATAACATCCCAGTATTCACGAAGCTTGAACATTCCTTGCTCCCTAAACTGGGAGTCCACGCTAATGGTTGTCATTGTTCATTCTCGCTTAGGACTTTCTACGCGTTGATTGTGATGTGAGAGAACAGGAAAAAGGATGCAAGACACACTCGTGCGCTTCACGGATGCAATGTGACCGCCGGTGCATCTCCACGACGAGTTGGCTGTGCGGACAGCACCTGACCATTAAGCAAATTGTCGGCCGCAAGAAGAGGAAGATCGTCCTGTGCTTCCACGGGACGGAAAGTCGGAACCAGTTCGTGCAATAGATCTAGGGCGCGACTGGAAAGGCATAGAAGAGCCGATGTTTCAAGTGCAGTCAGTCTTTCTGTGAAATGAACCAAGTCTACCGACGGCGCGGGGCGAATACGGAATACTTTCTCAATTTCAGCGGGTTCTTCGGTCTCCCCTTCTCCCAGCAGCTCCTCTTCCAGCTTCTCCCCGGGGCGCAGACCCACGAAACTGATCGGAATCTCGTCACCAGGCACGAACCCTGATAACCTGACCAAATTTCTGGCCAGATCGAGCACTTTAATCTGTTCGCCCATGTCCAACACGTAGATCACACCCTGCTCCCCAAGCGAGGCTGCCTGGAGCACAAGGTGAACGGCCTCGGGAATCAGCATGAAGTATCGCTTCACCGCAGGATGTGTGACGGTGACGGGCCCGCCATTTTGGATCTGCTCCTGAAACCTCAGCAGCACACTACCGCTACTCCCCAGAACATTACCGAAACGGACTGTAAGGAAGCGGGTTGTACTTCGTCTGGCAAACTCCTGGACGATGAGTTCGGCCACACGTTTTGTGGCTCCCATGACACTGGATGGATTCACGGCCTTGTCCGTCGAGATCAGAACGAATCGTTCTACGCCAAAACGGTCAGCCGCCTCACACGCAAGCCGCGTTCCCATACAGTTATTCTTAATAGCCTCTGCAGGGTTCATTTCGACGAGCGGGACATGCTTGTGAGCGGCGGCATGGAACACAATATGCGGACGAGTTTGCTCCATGACCTCGGACAGCCGACGAGCATCGGTGATATCCCCGATAACGGGCCTGATCGAAGAAGCACACCCGCTATCGTCGAGTTGCTTACTGATTGTGTAAAGGCTGTTCTCATGACGCTCATAAAGGACCAAAGTCTCGGGTCGCAATGCACAAATCTGCCGGGCGAGTTCCGATCCAATCGATCCGCCGGCCCCGGTAAGGAGCACACATTTTCCGCTCACCATGTCATGCAGCGCATCTGTGCATAGCCGAATCGGGGCTCTCGCCAACAGGTCATTCAGGGACACGCTGCGTATCTGACTGAGAACGCTCTTTCCAGCAACAAAATCCTTCACGCCGGGTAGCGTCTTGATGGATACCTTGCACGATTCCAGTTCTGAAATAATTCGCCGCAACAATGACGGCTCTGCGTCAGGCATAGCAACGACAACCTCTTCCGGTCTGTATTCGGCTATGATTTTCGGGATGTCTTTCAATGTTCCGAGCACTTTGATTCCGTGGATCCGCTGATTCAATAGAGATGCCTCATCATCAACAAAACCGATAGGTTGATAGCGGTACGATGCCCGTGTCCGCATCTCTCGTACGATGCGTTCGCCTGAATCACCTGCTCCTATGATGAGGACCTTGTTCTTGTTTCGGTACAACACCTGCTCCCTCAGTAAACGGCGAGGAAGACGGACGCCTGCAATGAAACCGACGAGCAACACACTGTCGATCACGAAGATAGATTGAGGATACTCCGTCATTGCCATTCCCCATCGAACCAAGAAATAGAAGGCCATGGTGCTGGTTGCAACTCCGATGAGGATGTTCCGCAAATCCCAAATGCTGACGTACCGCCAAAGTCCTTCATTGAGGCGAAAGGCAACGAAGGCCGCTGCCCTAATCACAACCAGCCACGGTAACGTGGCGAGGAACCTTCTTACCTCCTCTGCCGGGATGGCGCCGTCGAACCTCAGCCAAAACGCCAGATAGTTCGCCAGAATAATCAAACCGATATCCAGCGCCACAATGAGAGGACGGCGCCATTGGACCACGCAGCTTCTTATCCACGTACCGCAAGACCATGCGCCGTGGCTTCCGGAAGACGACAATCCTGGCAGCTCGAATACCACCAATGGTATTCTCAGAATATGCAGGAAAGATTGAGCCATGATGGCAATGTCCAGCATCAGGGAGGCGTGTCTGACATACAGTTTCGCCAGTCTGAGTTTTTCTGGAAGAATCTTGTTCCGGTAGTCGTGCTCAGGCCGATCAGCTTGCTGGAGCAGCGTCGCCTCGTCGATGTACTTCAATGATGCCAGATCCGTCAGTCCCGGCCGGATTCGGAGAATTTCACCAAAGTCGACGCGGAACAGCTCGACATAGCGCGGAACCTCCGGACGGGGACCTACAATGCTCATGTCGCCCTTGAGGATATTCAGCAGCTGTGGGAGTTCATCCATCTTCGTTCGCCGCAATAGCCTTCCGATCCGCGTGATTCGCGCGTCGTTTCCAAGTGTGATCAAGCCGCCTCTACTCTCGGCATCATCCACCATGGTCCGGAATTTCAGGATAGAGAACGGGCGGAGGCCGCGACCGATCCTCGTCTGCCGAAAAATGATCGGGCCCCGCGAATCAAGTTTGATCAGGATTGCCGCAACCATCCAGAGGGGCCAGCTTGCAAGCACCCCGAGAACCGCAACAATTACGTCAAACGCGCGCTTCATCATCATTGCCGAGTCTCCTGGATGATGTCCCTCACCGTCGAAATGACTCGCCGAACGTCTTGCTCGGTCATTTTTGAATAGAGCGGCAACGAAACGAGACGTTGAAAAGCAGCATTGGCCGTGGGGAAGTCGGAGGCACAGTAGCCGTAGGTGTCTCTGTAATACGGGTGAAGATGAAGAGGGATAAAATGGACGCTGCTGCCAACCTGCGCCTGCTGCAACCGTTCTATGAAATCATTCCTGCCGATGCGCAAGCGACCGAGGTCGAGCTGGATGGCATACAGATGCCAGGCGTGCTGTACGTGCGCTTGCGCCGCTGGAAGGGCGACCTCGGGCACATCGCGCAATCCTTCGTTGTACCACGCTGCGATCCGGTCGCGTGACTTCCAGAAACGTTCGCACTTTTGCAGCTGGGCAATGCCTAATGCTGCAGCCATATCCGTTAAATTGTATTTGAAACCGGGAGACAGGATCTCGTAGTACCATGATCCATGAGCCGTATAGCGGTTCCATGCATCACGACTCAATCCGTGGAGACTCATCGTTCGAATCCGTGAAGCGACGCCGGCATCATTGGTGACAACCATCCCCCCTTCCCCCGTCGTAATATTTTTTGTCGCATAAAAGGAAAAGCAGGTGATGTCCGACAGGCTACCCACCATCTTGCCTCGGTACCACGCCGGAAGGGCATGCGCTGCGTCCTCGATTACGTATAGACCGTGTGCCTTGGCAATCGCATGAATCTCATCCATTTCGCATGGATGCCCGGCAAAATGTACTGGGAGAATCGCTTTAGTCCTCGGAGTAATCGCTTCTTCGATGAGTTTTGGATCAATGTTAAGAGTATTCTCCGTACAGTCGACCAACACCGGCTTGGCCCTAAAATAGGTCACCACTTCGGCGGTGGCCGCAAACGTCATGGTCGGAACAATGACTTCGTCTCCTTCCCGCACGCCAATCGCTTCGAGGGCAAGGTGCAGCGATGCAGTGCACGAATTCACGGCCACGGCATGGCGGGCACCTACCATGGCAGCGAACTCATTTTCGAACTGCCTGGCCTTGGCTCCAGTGGTCAACCAGCCTGAACGGATTACCTCCACAACGGCGTTGATCTCTTCTTGGCCCAAATCGGGCACATGGAAAGGCAGGAAGTTCGCCATGTGAATTTCTCCAATAAGTAGGTAACGCCACCTGCTCCGCCACTCATTGGCGCCGAAGCATGGAGGGGAGACTGGCTAAATGTCGGAGTGCAATGTGGAAGATTGAGCTAGAAACGATGCCTGACGCAGCAGGAATACAACGTGTCGATGCGAATGCGTTGAGAAACGCCGAAGGCTAGACCACGCAAGATGGTGAGGGGAGCAACACCACAGCGATCGCTAAGGTAGACGCTCCAACCAACATGAGTAAGGGGTCCAGTGGTGCGTTGAATGTCAACACGCGAAGTCCTTGAGCTAGGAAGAACCCAAGCAAGCCAAGGCCGAGAGACAATAATCGTCCAGGGCCATGGGGCAATTCTAGAAACGCAAACCTGCTCGCGATTCCCAACGGGAAAATCAAGACCGAATAAACCAACCACTTGAATGTCTCCCCTAGGCCACGAATGAGCATATCGCTGACGGAGAGTTGTTGCTGGACGACCATCCGCGCATGCTCTCTACCGTTGACATACAGCATCGTCACTCCGTCGCGATAGACCGCCACCAAATGCTGCACGGAGCGATCGAGGGGAGAGTCTACGGTCGTTAAAGCGGGGTGTGCGCCGTTACGTCCCGACACCGGTGTACGTAACCGAAACACGATCTCCCTATTTTGCTGTGCGAGAGTAAAGTTTCGATCATATGGATCAATCGAGTAAGAGACGATTCGAGCCGGGCCACCCTGGTTTAGCTCGCCGGACGCAACCCAGGTCTCCAGCGATAGCTCTTTCTGATACGTAAGCGGCATGTCGGCGAGTTTTTGAGGGGCGATGAGAGAAGACGCCCCCGACCCGCCTTTGAACAAAAGTCCGTTAGGACTCAGCCAGGTGTACTTCGCCTTCTCACTGATCTGGAGATCGATCGGAGGCCTCAATGCGGATCGATCATGGACAATCGTTCCATGCTGCTCGGTGAAATCGTAATAAAAGACCAGGTCCTCCTGGATTCGTTTCGTATGCGCATCGACCCCATATCCAGCAGAAAAGTTCGTCCAGACTGCATCGGCGGTTAACGCCCGATCATATAAAGCGGCCAGATATATCGCACCCTGCCAGGGACGGTCCAGGGTTCCCTCGTTCCCGAGAAACAAACGATAGGAGGAGTTCCAGTTGCGAAAGTCACGGGGCACGGTCAAGGGCATCCCGATTGCCACGGCTAGTAACACAACATACACGCCCGCCATCGTTCCTGCCACAGGCCTCCTCCAAACGCGCTGCCAACGACTGGCCTTCAATGTCGGAAGAGCCGCTAGGAAAAGCACTCCTGCGAGACCTCCCACTACGCCGCCCAACCAATTGCAAAGAATGTCTGCTACGGAAGGTGCACGTGGAAGAAACACCTGCGCCGTCTCTACGAAACCGCTGAGCAACACTGAAACGCCGGAAATAAGTAATAGTTTGAACCGCCAGCCACGCGAGTACGTTTGAGGTAACAGAACGATCAAGAAGCCGCAGGGAATGAAATAGAGAATGTTAGTCCAGATATCCCATAGCGTCACGCGGGAAATACCCGAGAATCCCTCGAACTTGTCTTGGTAGATGGACCTGAATGAATCGGCGTCGCCAAGAGAGAAGGTGAATGGTGCTAGGCCGAACAGCACGATATACAGCACATATGCGATCAGCAACCCCACTACGATCACGGGGTAAAACCCCACAGTTGTACAGAAAGGGGAGCGATCGCCAGAACCGAAAGCGAGACAAGAGCCATGACGGCGGCTTGCTTCATGACATGAGAACCACGATCACTGTTAGCAGAAGACCCAAGGAATACGACGTTCTTGGTCTCCTCCCATCGGAGAGCGCACCAAAACAGCAGCGGCATGGTAAGACCATAGATGGTATAGCTGAAGATTCGATGGTCTGCGCCTTCGGCGACGCCCATGTAATCGCCCATAATAATGCCATAGGCCCGGATACCATTTGCGATCATCAATATCACGGCACTGATCCCCAGAAAGGTGAAGCGGCGAACTGGTTGTTGATAGACCAGTGTCGCAAAGGCGTAGCTGAGGGCCAAGCCGGGGAGCAGATAGCGCAATCCACCGCAGTCGGGTGCAACCTCCCAAGTGCCTGATGCGATCGTAATCCGGTATTCTTGAATGAGATAGGGAACGTCGACGAGCCGGAGTCCTCCCAAGATGAACAGAGTCGTGAAGTCCTGAAGCCACGGCTCAATCGAAGTTCCGACAGGCAACATGAAGATGAGAAGCCCTAACGGCCATGAAATAGCTCGAGCAATGGTTGTTCCCAGAAGAGTCCAGACCAGACCTGGCAATGATGCAATGACCGCCAGCTGTTCCAGCCAAATCAGGTTTAGGCGGTGTCCCACCAACCAAGCAGCACCGATTGCAGAGAGTGCGACGACCCCCCAAGCACTGGGTTCTGGAGTCAGAGGTAACCACGCTTGCCGGCAGCACCACACTAAATAGCCAGTCACGGGCAACATGAGAAACCCGTGTGCGAACGTTCTGGAGCTCGACCAGGCGGCTACCAACGATTCCACTGTGGGCCAGAACAAGCCAATGACGCAGACCGTCGTCGCTAGAACGATCAGTCCTATCACTTGCCATTCCCTGGAGGCCAGCCTGACGACCGCCGCGGGCTTGATCAATCGAGCATCCATTGATGACCTAACCGCCCGAAGATGTCATGAACAGGTCTTCCTTCCTTACTGTTCAAGGAAGATTGCCAGGAGGGCGATTGTGTTTGAGCAGCGGAGGGAAGCAAACAGAATCTCGGAAGAGTAACCGGCTACAGAGAGGAAATGGGCCCTCTCGCCGTCCATATCGCAGCGAGAGGGCACCGCCTGAAGTCCCGACATCTGAGAATTGCGAACACTCCTCACCCCACCGGCGCGTACGGATGGGACTCGAGAAATTTACGAGCGTGTCTTCCGTTCACGCCAGAGTACCAGACCGATGAACCCTCCGGCCGCGAACAGGAGAGTACCGGGAACGGGAACGCTCTTCGTAGGATAATTGTTCTGGCTATTGCCGATATAGTTCCGCAAGGTGCTCGCCAACCAAGCGAGGAAGCTGTTTGAGTCCCAGGTAGCCATCGCACCAGATGACCCCCAGGCTGGAAGGGAGCCTGCAGCCTCCGCCTGCGGAGCGAAGAGGCCGATCGACAGAATCACGACGAGGAGTATTCCCAGCAATGCATCTCTCATATGTCACCTCCTAATAGAGAACAATTCAAAAGTGCAAAGTGACTGTTTACACCGAACCGCTTGACTTCATCACGCGGGCTCATTGTCTTCTTCTTCGTGGTCGCCCGTCAAGAAAAATAGGGTAGTACTACTTAGTTGGAGAACCGTGGGCACTTGAGCATCGGGAAGCCTGAGCGAAGCATTCCGCGGGTCCACAAAGAGATACGGAAGATGTCGCTGTAACGCTGGCCGCTAACGCAACAGCGGGAGAATCGATGTGCCCCTTGGCACCCTTGACCCATCGAAGCCGAGCGGAACGAGTCGACAAGCCTTCCCGCTCCCAAACGTACCGGACCATGCCAGGCGTGACACTGACGCCATCCAGCGTCATTTGTCGAGCGAGCCGCACATAGCTGACGGTCGGATTCGAGTGAGTTTTCAAGAGGATTTGCCGCTCCATCAAAGCTGGCGTACGGTTGGGCATGACCGGTTTACGACGGATCTTTGGCGCCAACCCGTCTCTGCCCTGCGTGTTGAGGGTCCTTCTCAGCGCGTAGTACTGGGATCGGCTGACTCCGGACAGCCTGCAAGCTTTGGCGACGTTCTTGAGTTCAGCGGCTATGGCAAGGATGCTCAACTTCGCCCTGATCACCCGTTCCCGGCTTGTCATAATTACACCTCAGTAGACGGCAACCCGATGTTCCCATCTTCATTGACCGCCGACAGTTCTGTGCGCAAATGTCGTGGATTGTTCACAGATCTTCCACCAAACTCACGAGACTCTCCTCAACCGAGACAGTCCGAAGAGGAGTTTTTTGAATAAATTGCAGATTCACGACGACGAGAAAGCAGAACGCGAGGCATTCGTCGCAACATTGCTAGTGATGTGTTTGGGATTGAGAATGTACCTTCACTCGTCCGGCACGAAACTCGGAAGGGGTCAGCAGATTGCCCAGCCGTCCCTGGAAATGCTGAGCAACCGCGTGGCCGCGCTGCGCAATTTCCCTGGCGCAACGAACCCACGCGTACTTTGATATCCTAAACCACGGAACCTGGATCGTGGTTCCACCATATTTTCTCTTGTACTCTCCACCACCGCCCATGTCATATAGTTGATTGCCCAGCTGTTTGCCGATTTTCATCGCGTGCCACTGAATTGCCTCATTAGGCCGCAATAGCCGATCCTCCCGTCGACTCGCTCCTCCCCAGAAATACATCAGCCCATTCAGATGAGGAAAAATACCCGTGGCGATGCTGCGGCCACTTCGATCGCGCGCACGGAGCAACAGAAGATTCCCCGTGGGAAGAATATGCTCGATTAGTCGCCGCACCCGTTCGACTTTGTAGGGAGGCACCAGCCTCTGTCTGGCAAATACATCCCCCAATTGCTCGTAATACTCGTCCGCAAAGGCCGAATCATGTGCTTGCTCGATCGAAACCCCCGCCTTTCCGGCTTTTCGGATACAACGTCGACACGCGCTAGTCATGTTCATGAACAATGCATTCTCATCGCGAGTCAGATCTATTTCGTAACTCGTGTAGATCCGATGTTGGGTCTTAAGGTCATGAAGATCGCGTACGGTGATGCTGCGGTCCATCATTTCCAAATGCACGCAGCCAAGATCGTGGAACGCAAAATCAATGAGGGCCTGAATGGCCTTGGTCCGGATCGCACCGCTCGAGAGGTTAAGCCCCATGTAATCGCTACTCCATCCGGGAAACGGACTACCCAGTATTCGGAGACCGAGTTTTGTGACAATCAGCCCGGTGAAATAGCCTACGGTGCTCCGGCCGTCTTTCAACGCTCCAATGACCGGCTCCCCGCCTTGAGTCTCGGAGAGAAATGTCAACCACGTACGTGTCTGATAGATCGTTCGTTCCTGATGATTGTCGGTCGTGAGTGCCCAATCATTGGCGCGGGCATCGATTCGCTCGATTCTATAGGCCATACGCCTCTCGTGCAGGGAATCTCCTCGGCTGGGCGCGATACAGACCAAAATGTCAGGTAATAATCTAGGCAGGACTAGCTTCGGCCATTGGTATGAAAAATCTTATGCCAGAGCCACCTTCGCTCGAGCGCATTTCTCTCCGCCGTCGTAATGACGTGTGAACCTCTGACATGGCGGACATAATCGAGCAGTGTCCGGACCGGGACGAACCACCCGTTCATGCGGCTGATGCGTTCCAGAAGAAATTTGAATCGGCTGTTCAGTTCGCCATTGACAAAAAAGCCCGAGGCCAGATGCGTATACATGATGCAGGCGCCCCCTTCCAGGGCCAATCTGTCTTGATTGGACTCGCACAATGTTTCGGTGAAGGAGTCAACTCCGCGCCCTTCCGAGGCGGCAAACCAATAATTCACGTAAGGCCGCAGGGCATCATGATAAGGCATGACAGGACATGCCTTTAGCGTGTTGATATCATCCAAGGTGAAGTTGCGAACATATCTGATGTTGTCTTTGCAGAGATCGCCCCAAAACAGAGGGCTTGTTTCAATATGGCCTTCAAACGTCTGGCTTTGACCGTTCGGACGCAGATGAAGCAAGTCATAAATGACTCGCTGAATTCCCGATAAGCGGGCACGCCCCCAATATATGCCCTCATAGCATCCGGTATGATTGGCGAAAGAATTGGGATAGTGGTTGAACAAGCGACGAAACGTCTCAAGGCCTCGCCGCGTCTCCTCTCGTACGGACGTATGATAGGTGACATTGTGGAGCGCGATCTCAAAGCCGTCGTCCTGCAGGTCCTGCATCCATCGGAGATAAGGCTGATCCTCGCACGTAGTGCCGCCTATCCGAGGCGTGCAGTTGCCTTTGATGGGCCAGACGGCCTTTGTAGTACGCAGCCCCAGGTCTCCTATGAAAGAATAGAGCGCCGCTACGTTTTCGACGGTGTCACAATCGGGATCGTCGAAAATCGTGAAGGCAAAGTCTTTTCCGTCAGGCCACACTATCCTTTGAGGCATCGTTGCCCGTGGTCACGCATACGATATCGGATCCGCAGTTGAGCACATCACGACTGTTTCGCCGGATGATTTTCTGATGTCGTGCCAAGTCAGGGCAGTCTATGCTCGGTAGGGATAGGCGTCAGAGGGGACGGTTCTCAAGGAAATACATACTCATAGGCACCGATATCGTGCTGCGCACCCTGAGGTCGGCGAACTCTGGCAAAATCATCTGTCACCTCGCTCAATGATGTACCCGTGTCAATCGCAGGACTTCCTTGTTGCAGAGAAAAATCATGTGAGGCCGCATTTTTGAACTTTGGATCGATCAATAAGTTGGTTAGCAAGACCATCCCTTTGTCCGTTCCATCACTGGAAATGTTGGTTGGATTTTGATAGACGATGTTGTTTGTGATCGCGGTATCTGTTGGAGCGTTGCTGAGCAGAATGCCAAACCGTCCATTGTTAACGATCGTATTGTTATACACTTTGGCCCCGGTCAGGCTTCCGTTCGCTGCATCGATGTTGATGCCTGCGATCTCGTTCGCATAGCTGATATTGTTGTAGAGGATATTCCCATTCCCTCCTCGCAGGACCGCAAAGCCGATGTAGTTGTTGTACGCGATGTTGTTATAAATCTGATTCCCCGTTCCAGAACTGGTGAAAAAACCGGCTGACCATCGATCGGGGTCGAGGTCCTTGCTATTGTCGTGGAAGATGCTGTTGCGAACTACATTATTGAACACGTTCCCGCTGGGCGTGTCATAGAATTTTCCGCCGTTGCCCGCATTGTTGTACACCTCGCACCCATCGATCAAATTACTGTCGGTCGTGATATAGAACCCGTGGAAGTTGTCGTCGGGGACGCCGTTGGTATAGCCATTGTCGTGCACTTTGAGGTTGATAAATTCATTAAATCGAGTCGCCCCGTTGGAATTGAACGACAAGATGACGCCATTGGACTTTCCATTCTTGATTTCACCGTTGGCGAATCGCACGTGGTGCGCGCCCCCGTTGAGGCCAATGACATCGCTCTCCGCATTGGACCCGTCGAAGATAATGCCGTCAAAGATCACATACTGGATGTAGGGATGAGCAAGATTGACTACCGCCGGGCCAGCTCCGGGTCGCATCGTCACAACCTGGCCAGGTACGGCCGCAATCATGACCGGCTTGTTCCAGGAACTCCCGCTAGGAATAGTACTCTCATTGCTATCGAGTCTCTCTGCGTACGTTCCACCTGCGATGTAGAGTGTATCGCCAGAAGTCAATACACTGATTCCATGGCGAATTGTCTGGAAAGGACTCGTCCGTTCTCCTGAGTTTGAATCATTTCCCGTTGTAGCGACATAGTAGACTGAGCCGTTGGATTGACTAACGGATTGGGATGAGTCGGACGGTGCGCAACCTCCCAGGTAGACGATCGCGAGGATGATCACTCGGGCGACGGCATGATCGCAGACTATCCTCAGGGTTGCAGTCATCCGAGCCCAAAAGGGATCATTTCAACGCAAGGGGCATGGGGGAGGATGAATCAAGAAAGTCCAGAAGTCCGTTTACGGATTGAGCCTCGATTGACACTAGGAAGCTCGAACTCAGGCCAAACTTGGGAAGCGAGCATATCCTGCATACGCTGTCCTCCAAATTCATGCACAAATGAGTTGAAGCGCCGTTCAAAATATCTCCGGCCTGCTCCTTGGTGCCATCGGACACTCAACGGAAGCGAGATCGGAATCTCCTCAAGTTCCCATACGTCGAACTCATAGGGATGGCAGTAAAAGACGAACGGAGCAGTCTTCATCACCTGCCGCGCCAGCGAACGAGTCAGAAACCCGGGCAGCAGTCGATGGTATCCCCCGCCGCCGACAGGCCAGTTTTTCCCTAACATCTGAAACGTCGCCAATGGAGCCTCTTGAATGGTACGACCGTTCGCCAGCTTCACACGCACCGGCGCACCTGGCCAATCAGGAATTCCATACCGGACGACTCGAACCGGCACAACACTGGAATCGTACTGAAAGCCTGCTTCCGCCAGTGCATCAAATGCCCATAGAGTGTTTTCGACTATCGAAAAGTCCGGAGCGCGATATCCCACTACAGGCTCTCCGGTAATCTGCTCCAACAGATCCTTTGACCGCCGAACATCCGCCAGAAACTCGTCTGGTGACAACTGCGCAATCTCCATATGTCCATATCCATGGCACGCCACTTCGTGCCCATCGGCTTGGATTTCCTTGACAAGATAGGGAAAACGTTCGGCGAGTTTGCCAAGTATAAACATCGTTGCCCGCACGTTCGCGTTACGAAGAATCCGGAGCACACGCCGCGTATTGCCCACAGCCCGGTCCGTAATCGGAAGATCACGATTCCAGGTCGATTGCGGCCAGTCCTCGACGTCGATCGAGATGACCGGAGGCCCGCAGGTCAAGGTTTTACGCATACGTGGTAATCCATGCCGGCGCCCGGAATTTTTCTCACTTCCACGGAACGGAATCCTGCGGCCTTGCAGAGCCTCTCGATGTCCGATTCGGTATAGAAGTAGACGGGGCACCGTCTGAGACGGTAACGCACTCTCCTAAACGGCGTGCGAAACCAATGTTTGCTAGGAAAGGAGATAACGGCTGACCGTCTAACAACCGGTTTTAGTGCGGTTAAAAAGGAAGCGGCATCCTCGACATAGTCCATCACGCCCATGACAATCGCGTGATCATGAGGTGTCACTGGTGCTCCGGGAAATTTGTCCTCTACCAAAATGCATCGTTCGTCGGCAAACCCACTGTTTCGAACACGAAGACGTCCAAGAGTCAGCATGTTTGGCGCCGGATCTATGCCCGTCACCAGGGAAGCGCCACGCTTGAGCGCCTCAGTGATGTAGGGTCCTGATCCACATCCGATATCCACAATGGATTGCCCTCGTATGTTATCGAGAGCATCAAAAGTGAGTGTGTATCGTATGAACATGTCGCTTCGGAAGGTGCAGTCGACCCAGCGCATGAATGCATTGCGCTTTTCATCGTAAATCGTATCGAACGTGTCCGCGAAGCCGTTAAAGAAGGTCGCAGCACTAGGTTCTTGACGCATGACATTCTCCTTTCATGTGAGACGGGGACGAAACCACGGGGCGACGGCTGCTCACAGCCGCCCAGGTAAAACCGGTGGCATAAGCCGTATGTATGATCGAAGCGGCGACTGGCACGAGAAGGCCGATCCTCCACCCACTCGTTCGCACTAGACCCACACCTACTGCGGTAAGGATTCCTCCGTAGATAAAGGGCAGAAACGCTGCGGTCAGCCGCCACCAACTAGGGAGCAGAAGTCCTCCAACCAAAGTTATGCAGGAGAGCAACAGAAAACACGGAGGAACAATCTGCCGAAAAGCCGATGGAAGACGGTGTTTTCTTAGCACCGCCACACGCCAATAACCATATTGGAAATATTGTCGGAATAGCTCAGACGGCGTTTCCCGCACGAAGTAAGTACATTGCGCTTTGGGTGAAATGAAGACTTTTTCTCCATGCAACGCGACACGATAGTTGAGCTCATCATCCTGATTGCGAATTAAACTCGGATCATACAGCCCGATCTTGTCAAAGACGGCCTTACGAAACATGGGAAAACAGGCGCCCTCTGCATATCCCTCGTAGTTGGGATATCTGTGTTTTGCATTACCGATCCCAACGGGGTGCGCCATGACCGCAGCGACGGCACGCCCAAATAGTCCCCGCCCCTTGCTGATAATCGGTCCTCCAACGCAACAGGCCTCGGGATGGGCGGCTAGAAGTTCGGTGCAGGTACGCACGTATGTGGGCGCATACTCCGTATGGGCACCCAAGATGGCGACATGCTGACCACGAGCTGCCTCAATACCGATGTTGAACGCGCAGGGTGTAGAACGGGAGGGATTGTCGACGACTCGGAGGTTGGTATTAGGCTTCGCGAGTCGCGCAAGGATTTCCCGAGTTCCGTCATCAGACATTCCATCGACGACCACCACCTCGAAATCCGTGGGCGGGAAATCTTGAGCAAGTATCGAGCGTATGCAAAGCTCTATGTACCGGCTCTCATTCCTACAAGGAACGATGATTGACACTAAAGGCATTGTATTCACAGCAATTTTCGGTATGCTGAGTCGTACAGAGTGTAGGTAATTTGCAACAATGCGCTGTTAAGGTTCAGGCTCGGATCGTGGCTTCCCCCATAGCAATTGCTATAATACCCAAAGAGAGGATGTGGCATTGATTTTGCTCCTGAATCGACAGGGCTAGCCCCCTAGCCGATCTCGTGGTTATGGACTACAGGAGTACGATATGCACAACCCATCCTTCACGAATGAACCATGTTCGCACCGCGCCAGATACTTTCAAATGAATGTGACGCCTTGGCTTGAAGAGTCGAAGAGAAGTCACCTCACACGGATCGCCAGGCTCGGCTGCATTCGTGTGTTTGTCTTGGGGGTTACTTTGTTCGCCGGAACAATCGCTGAGGCAGCAACCTATTACGTAGCGACCAATGGCAGCGACAGCCGTACGTGCGGTGTTGCGACCAATGCCTCCAATGCAAAGCGTACAATTGGGAGCGCGGTTGGCTGTCTTATGCCTGGCGATACGCTCTACATTGCCGGCGGAACCTATGTTGAGAGACTCGATAGCAACTCAATGACGATTCCGGCAGGGACATCATGGACACAAGCAGTCAAAATTGCGGCTTCACCTGGCCAAGTTGTGACGATGCGACCCGGAGCTGGCCCGGCGGTAGTCAATCTTGCTCATCCCTACATCCAGTACGTGATCTTTGACGGCATTATCTTTGACGGCTCTAATACCGGAAGCGATGTCATTGGTCTTAACGGGGGCGCGCACCACGTGCGATTCGCCAACAGTGAAATCAAGAATGGCAGGTACAATGGCATCATTTTGTCCTTCAATTATAATGGAGCGGCGCGATTCAATGAATTTATCAACCTCAAAGTGCACGACAATGGCTATACCAACGGCGTCCCCGACGACTACTTCCACGGGTTCTATATCACGACCGACAGTAATTTGATCGATGGGTGCGAGGTGTACAACAATGCGGGCAACGGCGGAAAATTCTATGACACGCCCAGCGGGAACGTGTTCAATAATGTAGTTCGCAACAGCATCTTCCACGACAATAGCAAGGACCTCGACCCCGATCGATGGTCAGCCGGTTTTTTCACCAGTTCTGGAACGGGGAATCAGATTTATAACAACATCGCGTACAACAACTACATCGGCTTTGCGGTCCTGCGGGGAGGGAATGGGAATATCCTCTACAACAATATCAGCTATGCGAACGAGATCGCAGGCATCAACATCGATGCAGCGAACGGAAGCCTGACCGGGGCCAAAGTGTATAACAATACGATCGTTAACAATGGACGGTTTGGCATTCTGCTCAGCAACGCTCCAACAGATACCGCGATCACAAACAACATCGTCTATCAAAATCCAACCAACATATATAGCGATGGAACCGATAAGAGGACCGTTTTAAAGACAAATCTATTAGTCGACCCAAAATTTAAGAATGCTGCAGCCAGAAATTTTTCCCTACAGACAGGCAGCCCTGCGATTGATGCAGGCACTGCATTGAGCGAGGTGACAACCGATTTCTCGAAAGTTCAAAGGCCGCAAGGTTCCAGCTACGATATCGGAGCATTTGAAGGTGGTGATGGCCCCACGGCCGATACAACCCCTCCTCTTCCTCCCACCAACGTACAATTGTTCTAGAAAACCATAACCGCATAGTGGGGCCCCATGCGTCAGTGAGGATGTTATACGCTGACGTCAGCGTTAAATCTCTCACACTGACGGATGTAATTCGCAGCGATTCTCCCAGCTACTTCTATAGACACTACAATCATTTCGACACGCAATATTGGAAGCTTGTCCAATTTGCCCCGACTGTGGAGTCTTCTCGGACATCAATAAGAGTTCCACCCGCTTGCTCAACAATACTCACAACTTCAAATCTTGTCATGGAATGGACTTCGAATCCGTATTTTGCTCGACGGTATCGGTTCACCCAGCTAGGGGGAATGATGCGAAATGCAAAGCCTTTGACTGTTGTCGCAGGTTCCGCTGGCAACTGGAAGATTAGTGCACCTCCTGGTGCTAACACGCGCAGAAATTCCTTGAGGTAGTTTTTAGCAAACGCTGGTTCCATGAGGTACAATGTTCCCATGCTGCATATGTAATCGATGCTGCCCGTTTCAAATCCACGCAAATCGTTGGTCAAATTAAGCAGATACTGACACTTGGATCCATGGCGGTTGTGAGCTTTTGCAATATTAATGATTGACGGAGCAATATCGATTCCGAACACCTGATCA
This sequence comes from Nitrospira japonica, assembly GCF_900169565.1. Lineage (NCBI taxonomy): Bacteria > Pseudomonadati > Nitrospirota > Nitrospiria > Nitrospirales > Nitrospiraceae > Nitrospira > Nitrospira japonica. The sequence continues at coordinate 3,648,459 of NZ_LT828648.1, forward strand.
AAATACTTGGCCAATGCCTGGGTAGATCTACCCAGGCCGCAGCCAAAGTCCAGCGCTCTGTTATGGTTCAGTTTGATGCCGAGGCTAGAAATATACATGATCAGGTGGTCAGTCTCGCTCAGCCCAAACGAAAAATATTCATCGAGTTTCGACAGGCGTCCTCTGAGGCTTGCTGGGAGCATCGCAAGCAGAGGTTCTGTTTTTCCCAGTCTGTCCATACTGGACTGCATTTCCTGAAGATCCATTGTCTGCTCCTTGAAGTGGTGGTGTTCATCAATTACATGCTCTGATGAGCCTTTACCAGACCTACTAATGCCCAGACTTACTCACCCTATGATCGGTCGGCTTGGTATCTCACTAGAGTTCGAATGATCGGTTTGAGGACCTTCTCCGCTGCGCGTGTCGCTCGAGCCAAGAATGGACGATAGACTTTAGTCCGCGGTGCATGCCAACTCTGCTCCATTGGGCGAAACCCACGCTTGAATTGTTCAACGCCCGACGAGACAGTGTTAACAAGGTCGTATGTGGCGACACGTCGTTTCATTGCTTCGAGAATTGCGTGCCAATGCAGAAATTCAGCTGGACGACGCTCACTGAATTCTCTGCGGAAAGCCCCTGCCAAATAATAAGCAGTTTGGCCTGTATACAGGATATAAATTGCGCCTACCAGAGTGTCCTTCCACCATGCTTGCATGAGACTAACCCCTCCTTTGGGTGCAAACCATTCCCAGGTTGACCGCATGCTTGCGTAGGGACGAGCACTGTACCCCTTTTGCATTGCCTGCTGCGCAACCAATTCGTAGACTTTGTGAAACGTTGCCTCATCTGCGGTGGTTCTTAGTTCAAATTCACTGGAAAGTGATTTGCGAATGTATTGTCTTGTCCGAGGGCGGAACGTCATCAGTACTTCCGCTTCACTCTTTCCAGCAAGATCAACTGTGACGGGAGTACTGCTAAAACGGTGGCTGCCGAACATCGGTGGGTCTGTAAACCCGATTTCATGAAGGCGTGAGAGTAGGACGGAATTCTCGGTCAATTCGTGTGGATAGACCTGGGCATAAATTGCTCGGCTTTCAACGCAAATCTCGTCGAGCCTAGCCATTAAGAGTGACCAGCTCTGTAATGACGGAATCGACGGCAACGGTCCATGGGGGATGATAAAGATCCGCCATGGCAACCAGGGTAGTTTGGTGACCAAGAATCCGACTCCAGCACGAATCACCCCGTTAATCTCACACACCAAAACGTGAGGAGTAAATCCCATGCTTTGATAAGAATGCAGCCAACCGTATGTTTGAAAGAAATGAGCCCCAGGCAGGTCAAAGACGTATCTATCCCAAGCCGCGAAGTCTTTTTCGCTTGCGCACAGGCGAACAACGACTGTATCTGGCATGTTTCTATGAGTGACAACGAGCAGTATCAGAGGCGTCTTGTTACGAGTACTTCACGGCACTTGTATTTGAACTTGCTCACTGCTTATCAGTGAGTGTCGCAAGTAGCCCGGCCGTCTTGCGCAAGGATCGGTTCATCGGGCGAAGTGCCAACAATCTATTCACAGTCCAGAACGTCAAGCGGTTTGTAAAGGGGCGCAATAAAGGATGGAGCTCAAAAGCTCTATGTACTGGTTGTGCGCTAAATCCAACTTTCGTCTTAAACGCGTGGAGTCCTTCGGCACTCGTCCCTGGCTGGATTGAACTTGCACCGTAACTTACAAGCCTTCTACCCTCATGAACTAGGTATTGCGAAAGTACCGTATACATCAAGATGTCGTTCGGCCTGAATTCCAGGAGCGCATCTCTTGAGAAACAGCCTTCAATCTCGGCCCAATCATCCACTTCGGTAATGGACAAAAAGGCCGCCAGCAGGTTGTCCTTCCATGCACCGACGAAGACATGGGCTCGACATTGAGCCCGGACGCTGAAGCGTTTGCGAAAAGCATCTTCGGTCCCGTCCGCAAGGCCCACGCGCCGCCGCGTATCAGAAAAGGCAGGTAGGCCGTGCTGGATTACATCCTCAGCTGTTAAGGGAGCGACTCTCAATTCCTTTAACGCGCGCCGCACATTGCGCCGCATGCTTGGAGCAAGTTTTTCAAGCGAATATCCTGGGTCTTCACAGATATAGAGCCATGCGTTAGGCGGATGCTCAGCGCTAGTTTTCATCAAGTAGCTAGCAACGCCCGCCCGTCCTTGCTTGATGACCCGTCTGACTTCGCCGGGATCGGGAGAGTCCAAACAGAAGGTGGGCATGCGCCCGAGCGTATGATTCTCAACTTGGACCCAAAATGTCCCATGCGAACCAGTGACAATTCTGGCACCCTGCCGAGATAATATAGACCCGTATTCAGGCAAAGTGACAGTTGTCCTGCGGCACCTTGCTGTGGATTCAGGAGGCATACGGCTCGAATTTGAGCTGAGACCGGTCGGTAGATCCCGGGGCTGCGCGAACTTTACAAGCGGCTGTGCAATCGGGATAGCTCTGGGATTGATTCGCCGCCCAGAAGAGACAGATAGACATTGCGAACCTGCTCCGCTATGTGGGAGAGACCTAAGCTTGCAACGAGCTCCCGACCATTGCTTCTTTCTCTGGTTTGTAGGATCTCAACTACGGCATCACCAAAGACTCGAGGCTCTCTTGGTACTACCCGAGAAGGTCTTACATCGGCCAATCTCTCAGCTACGTCACCTACAGGAGTAGAGACGATAGGCAGGTTGCATGCTAGGGCCTCCTTAACCATATTGGGGGACCCCTCTACGAGACTGGCGAATAGAAGAACGTCGGACGCTCGATAGTACAGTGGCATCCGAGATGGTTCGACATTCGAGATGATCTTTAACTCGGCAGTGGGAACTTGACGTCGTACATTCGCCATCGCGGCTTCGACGAGTTCAAGCCCTTTCAGTTTCTCCCGGTCTCCCCCTATGCTAAAGAGAGCAATAGGTCGATCTAGGTCCCATCCTAACTCTTTGCGAGCTAGATGTTGTGGTCCGGGCTTGAATAGTTCGAGGTCAACTCCATCCGGTATGACGAATGCTCGACGCCGCCACCATAAAGTTTGGTGCAACTCTTCACTTACGCAGATTACTTCAGAAGCCCACACAGCGGCCAAATTGGACAGCAGGAATCCGAGATACTGACGCAACAAGGGAATTTGTGGTCGGAGTAGCAGATCTCCTCCGCAAAAAGTTACTACGGACGGCCTCCCCGACAATGTCGACATAAAGCCCACGATAGTTCCATTTCTGCCATGAATGACATCTGGCTTAATGCTGTCAATCAGCCGTCTTAGCTTCAACCATTTCTTGAAGCACTGACTCAACGAAAGACTGGTTCCAACGTCAAACGTTGTTATCCTTACTCCCACATTTTCCAGAGAGTTTACCTGGCGATCGACAAACACACCTGCTGGAGAGCATTGTTTTTTCACACCCCAGTGATTGGATACAACTAGTACATGTATCTCACGTGCGGGTATGGCCTGTTCGTCCCAGCCAACCTGCGATGATACGGCGATCCCTTCGTCCACAGATGATAGGCTCAGCGTACTTTCACTGTTCTTGGACACGTGTTGATTAGTGTACGGCATAGTTTGACGAATGGAGCCACAAGGGCGATTTGCAAATCTACGAGTCAGAAGGAGAGCAAGACCCTCAGGCCCGCAGGCAATTAGTTGACCTAGTTCAAATTGAGGCAAGGCACGGACATCGCCGGAAATTGATCGGGCTTTCGGCTTATTGCCAGTTGCAAGGAAAGTAGCATGATGATTCGTTGGTACAGTCCTTGTCGCGAAGTGTCGTGAGACTGTTTCCCATCACAGAAACCCTCGATGATGGGGCGATAGACCTCAGGCCTGAAGAACTCGGAAATCCGGCTGGCTCGACCGAGGAGTGCCTCCTTTAGCCGTGTTTTAAAATCGGCATCGACCCACCTGTCGACCGGTACTCCGAATCCACACTTGGACTTTCGAGCAACGGCAGGAGGTAGCCATCGCTTGGCAACTTCACGCAAGATGATCTTGCAAGTTTTGCCATGCACTTTGAGGTGGTAGGGAAGGCAGAGGCCGAGCGCAAAGAGATCTTCGTCCAGCATCGGCACCCTGACCTCAAGACTTTCCTTCATGCTCGCGTTGTCAACCTTGAACAGAAAGTCGTTACAAAGCACCAAGCGGACATTGACCTCGGTCGCAAGCGCAGACAATCGTTCAATTCTTGACGGTGTCTTGCGAAAGACATAATCCCATCGCGGTTCAAACAAGCGTCTGATCGAATCGACTTTACCCTCGTCCCAAGACAAACGCTGCAGCTCCTTACCGCGAATCCATGAATAAAGATCCTGGATGATGGCGATATCGTCAACGCCAGAAAATTCACGCAGTCGGCTCGGGATGTGTGGGGGGATTAAGCAGAGCCGGGAAAATGGAGTCAATACAGCGGCCCCGGCCCACCACATCGGCGAAGGGATGAGCTGGAGTCGGGCAATCCTAGCGAGTTGCCAGTAGAGATTGTAGCCGCCGAATCCCTCGTCGCCTCCATCTCCCGAAAGCGCTACGGTTACATGTTGTCGCATAAGCCGGCACACGGCGTTCAGGGCGAAGATCGACGTATCGGCAAATGGCTGGCCCGCATGCGACAGCAGATTCGTAATACGGGTCCAAGTTCCTTTTTCTCCATCCATGTCGAGGACGGTGTGATCACTTCCGATATGGTTCGCGACCGATTTCGCTGCCCAGGTTTCGTCATAGGCGTCGTCAGAAAAACGCACGTTGAAGGTTTGTAGCCCTCCGCCGATGGCTTGCTGTGCCGCGGTGCTGACAAGGGAAGAATCGATGCCCCCGCTTAAGAGGCAGCCGAGCGGAACGTCGCTATCCAACTGCCGCTCGACCGACGAACGCAGCAGACCTTCTACCCTCCCGGCTACTTCGTCTGTTTGCATCGTCGGATCGGGCGCGACTGTCCAACGATGATGGCGCTTAATCCTCCATGTGACTTTCTGATGTTCCATCCGTGCCTCGAGGAGTTCACCTGCGTCGAGCGCCCGGATGCCTCGGTAGAATGTCTCCGGCGCCGGAATATAGAACAGTGCCGCATAGTCGTAGACCGCCTGCCTATCGATCCGAAGATCCATACCAGGCAGGTTTCGCAGTGCATTGATTTCGCTTGCAAAGGAGAGCCGCTCTTCTTCGGGTGCGTAAAAGAGGGGTTTGATGCCGAAGCGATCCCGGGTGAGTACCAGACTATGGGATCGAGTATCATAGAGTGCGATCGCAAACATTCCACGAAGGACATTGACAAACTCCGTTCCCATCTCCTCATACAAATATGGGATGATTTCCGAGTCGGAATGCCCTGTGAAGCGATACCCTTTCCCCTCCAACCGCCGGCGCAGTTCACGATGGTTATAGATCTCTCCATTGAACACCGACCAGATGGTTCCACCCGCGTTGCTCATCGGCTGCTTGCCTGCAGGAGACAAATCAATGATGCTCAGTCGTGTGTGCACCAGTGTGGCATCCGGCAGCGATAACAGACCGTCACCATCCGGGCCCCTATGGCGCAAGGCTCGCACCATGCTCCGAGCCACTACTTCTGCATTTTCCCGATGCCCAATCCATCCCCCGATGCCGCACATCTCATTCGTCCTTCCAACCGGCCGCTTTATAGGCATCCAGCGTACGCGAGACGAGTCCATGAACGCTGAAATCCCGTTCCGCCCTTGCACGAGCATTTTCACCCATCGACTGACAGAGCAGTTGGTCCGTGAGTAGTGCGGCCGCGCGGTCGGCCAGAGCGGCATCGTCCCCAGGCGACACGACGAAGCCCGACGCGCCGTTCTCGATCAAATGCCTAACATCTCCCGCATCGGTCGCCACCACTGCTCTTCCTGCAGCCATAGCCTCCATTACGACATTCGGACATCCTTCTGCGTCAGAGGTATGGACCAGAAAGTTCGCCTTTGCCAAGAGCGTCGGAATGTCACGCACCGCTCCAAGAAACTCCAGGCAATCGGCCACGTGGAGTTCTTGCGCCTGCCCTTCTAGCATCTTGCGTAAGGGTCCCTCCCCTGCGACTTGAACCATGAATCGAAGCTTCCTTCGTTTCAGTTCCCGTACCATCGTCAACAACCGATCCCATCGCTTGATGGGCAGAAGAGACCCCACACTCAGAATAAGCGGCACTCCGCCTAACGGTGGCGGCACCTTGCTAAAGAGGTCCAGATCGACGCCATTGCGAACAACCGACAGTGTCCCGGGACGAAATATGCCAGTCGAGCGCCAGATGGTTTCTGCAGCTTGCAGATTGTTGGAGATGTGATGACGAGGAAACAGCGAACTCAACCTACCGAGCCACGGACCAGCCTTATTTTGTTCGAAGAGAAAATTGCTCCGGATAGATCCAAGACAGATAGCCTGTGTACCTACGGCGGCGTAATACGCCGCAAAGTTCGTATAAAAGGAATAAGAATGAATCACTTCCGGACTCAGTCGTCTCACGAGCGATCGACAATAGGACAGTTTGGCAGATGCGCCTGCTCCCGTCGGAACCGGATGGATGGGAACCTCCAGCGCGGCAAGGTCTGAAAGATAGATGTCGTTTGGACTTGGGTTCCAGAGCATCACTGCCGGCCGATACCGCTTCCGATCGAGAATCCGGAGGAGGTAGCACAGTTGACGCTCGAGACCTCCGCGTCCCAATTGTCCGACAAGATAGAGAAGTCGGCATGAGTGAGGCCGTAATTGAGGATCGCCAAATTCCATCATCATGGAGATTGTACAAATCTACGCCTATCCGGCCCCTTGAAGCTCAAGGGACCGCCCGCGTGGAGCCTGCAACACCGCACGATCTGTCTGGCCCAAGCTCGCTGCGAGTGGTGTGGCCAATGCCACGGTGGCGACCGGCATCATAAAATCGAAATCTCCGCTCTGAACAAACAGCAACGTGTAGATGACAAGTGGCTGGGAAAATGGACCTTCTGGTGTGGATCCTAGATCTTCAAGGAAGGTCACACGAGCTGCCTGCAACAAATAGCAAGAGAACAACACTAGAGGAATGATTCCTGAAGCTTGAGCAAGGAAGAGAAGACAATTGTGGGGTGTAAGATAGCGGCCCGTGTCCACCATTGCACCTGTATGAGATTCCCCGACCCCTACCAACGGGGAACCAACAAAACTCTCTAGCACCAATGGCCATACCGCTAAACGACCTGTTTCCTCCGTACCCCTTGCCCCATACGAGCGGACAGCTTCCCCAAAGAGGCCAAGCTCGACTACGATCCCGGTCAGGCACGCCAGCATAAGGATCGGGAGTAAACCGTGTTTCAACAGATGACGGCCTGCGATGAGGATCGCCACGACCACCGCGACCAGAGTAGCCCGACTCACAGCTAGCGTGACCATATACAGACAAACAGAAGCCGCAAGCCAGGAAAAGAGGCGAGCAAGGTTCCGCTTCGTGAGAAATGCGAGCACCGAAAAATACACGGCGCAGAATCCATACCATTCTGCCATTGAGTTGGGATTGGCATAACCCACGGCCCTATCCAACCCTAGCCGCTGATAGCCTCCAGCTAGGGCGAAAATTTGGATGAAGGGGATAAAAGCTATCCCAATAAAGAACGCGGCCCAGGCAAATCTCCGGAGAAAATTGGTCTTTAGCGCAAGAGATTGAACAACTAGAAGTGTGATCCCCCACAAGATGAACGAACGAACCGTGCCGAGCAATGGCTCGTCATGGACTACTAGTTGAATTAATACATATGTGGCCGCGCAGCTCAGCGGAAAAGCTGCAAGGTGGATCACGGTTAGAAATCGGAAGCGTAGTTGAAAGACACACAAGATCAGAAGAAGAAGCAAGAAGCCCGTCCCGAGGTTGCTGACGAACAGGCCGAATGCCGCGCCCAAAAGCGTATAGAAGAGATACGTGTAATAACCCACTTCAGTAAGGATCGAAGGCACCGGAGTGGGCTGATTCCAAGCAGAAGCGCCTTCCTCATCGAATGGAGTAGAAGAGTGAGTCATTCTTTCACTCCCAAGCGCGAGGTGAGGACATGCTCCAATCGTTCAGCACTTGCGGCCCAGCTATAATGTGTCCTTACGTACTCGACGCCAAAAGCACCGTTCAACTTCAAGGTTGCTCGATCTGCCATCAGCTTCCGCAAACAGGATGTCAGAGAATCATGTGACTGCTGTTCGAACAAATGGCCGCACCCCGCTTCCGCCAGCAACTTGTTTCCTCCAACGTCCGACCCAAGAAATGGGATCCCGCATGCCAACGCCTCGACGATGGCATTGGAGAAATTTTCATACCGGCTTGGCATCACGAGGAGGTCCATGGCGCGATACCAGTCTGCGAGTCGACCATGCGGGACGTCAGGTTCAAGGTGTACGAGCCCTCGAGCCAATTCGCATCTGAGGATGGCTCTGATTGCGCTCTCCTCTTCTCCGCTCCCCACAATTAAGAGTCGAGCATGTGGGGAAACGCGGGCAACCTCGCGGAACGCCGTTGCCAGCAGGTCGACCCCTTTGATGTGTATCAGCCTACCGACATAGCCGATAACGGAGCACTCCTCTGCCCATCCAAGGCTCTGACGAACCGAACGGGAATTCGGGAAAAATGTTCGGCTATCCACTCCCAGCGGGATTTCGATTGCGTGGTCGCCGAGAAACGTTCGGATTTGCACCAAGGCATCCCCGTTGGCGCACACCGCGTGCACTTGCCGCAAGACGGGGGCGAGTTCCTGGGATACAGGTCCCGGTAATCGGAGCACTGTTGGTCGAAATCGCGAAGCCAGGCGGGCGAGTTTCGAGCTACCATGCACATAGATAGCGTCAAACTCAGCCCAGCGGTTTGCGAAGACGTGTTCGGCACGTCGCTGAAATCGGCTTTCGTGCCACCGATGTATGCGCCAACAGATCCCTCCGCGCATCCGGTCCCACTGGTGTTTGAGCAGACTTGTCGATGGAATCCATGATCCGATCGACAGTAGTTGCGCTTGGCCAAATTGTCGGGACCACCACCCTGCCAGTGGAATCGGTGTGACGCCAGGCGGCAGACTGAAGGGGTACTGCCCGCTGGGATTGGCAACAAAGGCGGCCGTGACTCGATGTCCTCTGGTGCTGAACGCGGAGAAAAGGTTGCGCGTAAAGTTTTCTCCACCGCCTCGGAGCACCCCCAACTCAGAATGGAGAACGAGAATGTTCATGAGGTCTTATCGCTCGCTCTTGCTTAAGGGCACGAGATCGTTGTTGTGAAGGAAGGCAAATAGTTCTTCTGCCGCTAGTCGATGCCCCTCATGATTCCAATGACCGCCCTGACTTGATCCAAAGCCGTGTAGAAACACTCCCGTCTTATGATGATAGTCTCGAAAGATCGGCATGAGCTTCAGCATCATGATGCCTTCCTGTTGTGACAGTTCATCGAGAATGCGATCCGGCTGGTCGAAATCAAACAGGTCGCCATACTTATCAGTTAGTTCCTTTGCCTTATGAGGGTGAACCTGTTCCGCATTGGACAGAGTAACAAGGAGGAACCTGCCACCATCCCCTTCGACCGACGCTTTGAACTCGTGAATGATGCCCTTAGTGATGGCCACAGCCTCCTGCCATCGCGAACTCATCTCAGGGCGATAGATGTTGAGGTCAGAGAACTCGTCAGGTTGGATCGTGTTGGTTCTGACATCGCTACCTGACGTGCGTCCTTCGAAGTTCATGTGCCGCAGCTGCTCTCTGAGGAGAAATGCCCGCTCGGACACCAGGCTCACGAAGTAGGAATGACGCGCCAAAGCCTGAAACACGCGCTTCGTCAGCGTGAGGTTATGTTCGTACTCTTCGAAGAGCGAACGGTCCAAGACGAGATTCTTGTTGAGGTCAAACTTAAAATAAAATGAAATGTTGTCTTGATTCAGATATCTCGAGTTGTCATGAAAGTCGTTGATGGTCGTAAAGGCGAGGACAACCAAGTCCGGGTCATATTTGGCACCGAAGTTCAAATACCTCATGTACGCATCGGCGGTTCCAAATCCTGATTGCCCGAGTGCAAGCACCTCAAAGGATTCGGATCGTGCATGCTCATTCAGCTTGCGCTCCAAAATGGCGGAGAATGAATCAGCCAGCGGGACTTGCAAAGCTTCGACGTAAGAATCTCCGAAGACGAGAATACGAAACGTCCCTGCCGGCTTGCCATACGTCCGCTCGTAATCGCGAAATCCGTGCGAATTGAAATAGCCTTCGGAATACCCTTCCTTTGTATGGCGATAGAATGCATTGGGAATATAGGTCGTCCCTAGCTGAGGGATGAACCGGAGATTGGATCTTGTATTGATCTGCACCACAGCCAATCCGGTCTCAATCGTCACCCCAAGCAAGACCAGGGCGACAAGACACAGCGCTAAGCCAGCCGCGATTTTTCGTGGTAGAAAGGCCCGTGTGATCATGTTGCTACGCTTGCAAGGAAGCCCCCGAGACGGCTGCTTCAAAGGCCTCCACGACTGCCGCATCACTGTGATACTGGGTCACGTATCGTTGCGTATGAACGGCGATGTCATCCCGTTGGTCTGCCGAAGCGATCAGTCGTGTGATGTCCCTTACAGCTCCCACGACACCGTTCGACATCGCACCGAGACCGTATCGTTTGATAATGTCGTCCGGATCAATCTCCAGACTCACGACAGGAGTTCCGCTGGACCACGCTTGCAGGAATGTGTTGGGAAATCCCTCACTGCTCGACGTTGAAAGAAGCACGGCGGCGTTCCGAATGATTCCTTCGGCATGTTCAGGCGATACCTGCCCGCAATAGTTGACGTTCGTGAGATCCCGCAGGCGGTTCATGATTTGCTCGCTATAGCCGGCTGTCGTGCCAAACGTGCTTTGCCCGCCGCAAAGGACGAATCGCAGTGCCGGAGCCTTCCTGGCGATTTCAATCAGCAGGTCTGGCCGCTTGTGTCGGCGCAACATGCCTATCCAAGCCACATACTTCTCTCGCATCGCATGGGGCTTTACCGGTGCTCGCGCTCCCGCAATACTTCGTACGATGTATGCCTTGCTGCGCCATTTTGTCGGCAGCCCGGAGAGTTGCCGGCCATGTTGCAAAAAGAGTTTCTCGACTTGGGCCAGACCCCAGGCGTACAAAGGCCATAAGCGGCGTCGGCGCGTGAGGGCTTCACGGGGTTGGATGTCCGTGTCAAACCCCGCGGAAAATATTGTCCGCACGTTGCTTACTCTTGCCAGTTGAACCATAGGGCCCAACAGAGGCTGGGCGCATCGCAGATAGAACCAATTGGGTCGTTCCGACCTCAAGAATCGGAAAAGGGCTGGGAGGTAGGGTCCAATGCCGATCCCAACATAGTCCACACCATCAATCGTTTCCCGTCTTCCTCGTTCCAAACGATGACGCGTTCCGACTTTCACCGACCAACCGGCTGCGGCCAATGCGCGCGCGAGCAACCACTGTTGGCGTTCGGCACCACCGACTGCGGACGGATCTCCCGATGCGTACTCATGGATGCCGTCATTAACGAAGGCGATCTTCATAAATGGACCGATCGCGCCATCGACCACGCGAGGAAGACGAAGGGGTTCCAAAGCTCTCGTCCGATTCCCCCTTGCGACAGATTGAGTCTGTGAAGGCGCCGAAGATACCTGTAGTCAAGACACGATAGGTGGGCTTCGCCCCAGTCCAGCGCCGTTTCGAGCGCTACTCTCCACTGCTGCGCCAGAAAACGATCCAGTGGCACGTCAAATCCATGTTTCGGTCTGTCCCACACCTGCCTTGGGAGAATACGACGGGCGATCGGAATCAGGAGCGACTTGAGCTGTCCGCCCACAATCTTCTGATCCGCGTGAAGTGGGACAATACGATCTATGACCGTTTCGTCCAGATAAGGAACGCGTACCTCGAGTGAGGCCAGCATGCTGGCCCGATCCGTCTTCACTAGGCAGTTTTCACTCAGATACGTTTCAAGGTCTGCTCGCATCAGGACATCCGTGTCGATGTGAGGGCCATAGCGTTTGGCAACGCGTTCCCATGGCTCAAAATAATCTGAAACTTCGGCCGCCTGGTAACAGTCAAATGAAAGAATTTGGCGTAAATCCTTTCTGAATACTGGAAAATCACCATATCTGACCCAGGACCATCGGAAAAGGTCTCTAGGAGGCAACATTCTCCAATATAGATGCGCCATGCCGCGGGGCCTCCACGATAGAGCGCATAGCATTCGTTCGAAAGCTCGATGGCCCGGGAAGCGCGAGTGCCGGCCTTCGCGCCACAAGTATTTTGGGTAACCACCGAAGACCTCATCGCCCCCGTCCCCCGAGAGGGCCACTTTCACGTACCCCGCCGTCATTTTGGACAAGGCATACGTTGGAACAAGTGCCGGATCGGCAAATGGCTCATCAAGCTGGCCCAGCACCGTCAGCAACATTTCGGAACCCAGGTCCTCTGCAGGAAGCACCGTATGATCCGTGCCGAACTGTCTTGCAACGAGACCGGCAATGGATGATTCATCGGCGGCAGCATCTCTGAAGGCAATCGAGAAGGATCGGACAGGCTTTTGGCTTTGCCGAGCCATGAGCGCCACAATCAGTGAGGAATCGATACCTCCGGAGAGAAATGCTCCGATCGGGACATCGCTGACCATTTGGCGCTTCACGGCCTGCTCGAGTAGCGCTTCTAGCTCGAATTCATCGGGAGAACGTGCTGATAGATGCGCAGAGGGAGGCTTCCAATAGCAATCGATTGAAGGCTTTCCCATACCGACGCGCCATTGAAATCGCCGTCCAGGTTCAAGCTTGTATACGTCGTGAAAGATCGTGCGAGGGGATGGAATGTAATCGAATGTCATCAGATCTCGAACCGCGACGGGGTCGATCTGTGTGAAGCCATTCAGTGCACCGAGAGACTCGAGCGTGGATGTGACGATGAGAGCACCATCTCGGCAGGTCCATGAGAGAGGCTTGATCCCCACACGGTCACGCGCTCCGAACACCACCTTCTCCATACGGTCCCAAATCACGAACGCAAACATGCCGTTCAAGTGGTAGACGACGTCTACCCCCCAATGGCGATACCCCTCCAAAAGGATTTCGGTGTCGGACTCTGTTCGGAATACGGCCCCTTCACGCTCGAGCAAACGCCGCAATTCTAAGAAATTGTAGATCTCGCCATTGAAGGCAACGACGTAGCGTCGGTCATGGCTCTCCATCGGTTGGTAACCAGTCTTGAGGTCAATGATGGACAGCCGACGGTGAAACAACCATATATCTTTCTCACGCCATTCGCCGCACGCATCCGGCCCCCGGTGAGCCATCCGAATTGAAGCCGCCCGTGCGACATCGACGTCATATATGGGCTTGTCCTGAAACAGCGCAATAAATCCGCACACGTCAAGACTCCATGGACGAAACAACATCCCCGACCGAACGCCAAACGACCTTCTGATCATTGGATGCGCGCGCGATCAGTCGTAACAGATGCTCTCTGACAGTGGCGATCCCGCTTTCCTGGCAGGATGTATCAAGCTCCCAATAATGCGTAGCGGCGCAAAATACTCCGTCCACTCGAATCGCTTGATCGAAAATACACTCATTGAGGCGAAGACTTGCCGAAGGCGTCACCGGATTGCCTGCGATTTCTTTATGGTCGCCCAGATCGAGTATCCAGGGCACACCCAATCCTCCTCGGGCACGCCACCGGCGGAGTCGAAACCATGTGATCCAGGTTGCTGGTGAAAATGGAGACCACCCCGAACGTAGTCCCGCTACGCCCCCCAAATTCAATCTCTCGCGCGCGATGGCATGCAAGCCTTGTTTCCCGATGGCATTTTTGGGCGGCACAAATACTCGAACAGGCGCACTGAGCAGATCCTCTAGATACGCACGTCCGTGACGCACGCGTTCGGAAAGGTCCCGTCCATCGGCAAATTCCAGTTGGGAATCGGGCTGATCATGGTGATAGCCATGAAGCATGGCCTCGTATCTCCCTGCTGCGATGCCATCGCGGAGATAGTCGACCAATGCCTGATTCTCATCGAGTGGATGAATGGACCATCGCCTGCGGTACTTCTCCGGAACGCCCTTGCTGGATCCCGCACGGCAGAAAGGAATAATCGCCAGGGAAACCGGCCCGTGCTTCGTCACCTCACCATAGGCGCGCTCCAAGTCTTCCGGAGCGGTGAAAAAGCTCGTATCGTCGTCACGTATGCAGAAGTGCACGGTCGTTCAACAGGGGGGCTACGGGAGCTTTTCTGCAAGAACTATCGTAGTGGACCCGAGATGGTTGAAAGGCCAAAACTGCAGATAGGACACCACTTCTGCTTTCCAATTGCCACATCCACGCCAACTCTTGGTCCCTGTGGTAAACCATGAAATGGCATATCCATTGCGTCGCAGCGTGGAGAGCAGTACATCCGAGGGAATCTCCTGGACGTCAAAGTTCATTTCATGTTGTGTCCAATCACCCGGATCCAGCCGGAAGGAGGGTTCCTCTATCGTCACCCTATTCCTTAAGAACACATAGTTCATTAAGGCATAGGTCCGCGAGCGGGCCTGTTTTATACCACCGTTCTCAACGCGAATAAGAAGTTGGCCCCCCGGCCTTAGGACCCGATACAATTCTCTCAGCGCATACTCCCATCCGACGATGTGTTCGAGAACGGACTGTGAAAAGATGAAATCGAAACTGTGATCCTCAAAGGGAATCCGCTTTAGGTCCGCGACATGATACTCGGCGTTCTGCGGCGCCGCGGCTCGGGCGAGGTCCACCGCTATATGTGAAATGTCCGCTCCGAAAAAACGTGTTTCAGGGTGTCGTCTTGCAAACCAGTTGGTGATACAGCCTGGACCTGAGCCGGCTTCCAAAACGAGGTGTCCTGGTCGACAGGCGCTCTCAATGATTCGTTTGACATCAGCCTCGACGGCGAGACCGTCATGGCTGGCATGCCACTCCACCATCATGCGGTAGTAGGTCTCGTTGGAGTTGAGCACTTCCTTGACGCGGGCATCATAAGCGGTTTCGTAAGTCATTGGGTTCTCCTTGAACTATCACTCCTTCTTGCCGGGCCGCGCAGATCCCTCGCTCCAACGCTCTTCGTCAAAGTAGCGTTGCAAGCTTTTCGGAATGTCAACCGCACCGCGGATGAACGGATGATCTGCAGGCCTGCCTTCGAGCGCCTTGGTCAGTGCAACTGTCTGTCGTTCCACCGAAAACTCCTCACAGATTTTCCTGTCAGGAACGAGCGTGGAGAGCGTATGCGTAGACCATGCGCGCAGCACTCTCTTCAAAACACCGACGATCTCCTCGCTCGACTCCACGTCCGCAATGATGGGAGACTTGAGGCGGCGCAAGATAGAAGTCGTTTCGTCCGAGGGCAGCACCCCGATGATGGGCCGCCCCATGCGAAGGTATTCGAAAAGCTTTGCTCCCACCAACAGCTCATACCCCCTCATTGTCGGTATTCTGCCGAGAACCAGAAATGCGTGGGCTTCACGCTGTAACCTAGCTACTTCGCTGTACGAGACCGGCCCTCTCGTTTCGATAAGGTCGGCAAGGCCCAGGCGATCGCCTACTGAACGAAGGGCCTCGGTGCCTTCTCCGACAAAGAGCAGACGGAGTTTGCAGGCGTCGGCTGAAGCCGTATCCTTCAGCATACGAAGCGCGTCGAGAAGTGTCTCGAATCGATATGAAGTCAGTGTGCCCGTGTAGAGGATCGTGCACCGTTTACAGTCCGGCTCGACGAACTCCTCGATGGCGCCTTCGTAGCCATTCGGGATGATGTGAACTTTTCGATAGTCTAGGGCCATAGGATAGGCCCGCCAGTAGCATTCTGCTTCCGTCGCATACCGAAACACGACAGCCTGCGATCCCTGCAGTAGCTCAAACATGCGTTTCCTGTCTCGGCGCACCGCCCAATCGGGCCTCCGGGATTCAAATTCGTTGTAAGAAATCGTCCAGGAGTCTCGGAAATCGAGGACGTAGGGAATCCCCGTCTGCTTGGATGCCGCCTGAGCGACGTAAAAGGAGGTCACCGGTCCGGCGGTGGCCCAAATGACCCGCACGGCTTCACCGCTACACGCGCTGACGGTCGCTCGCACTGCCCGCTCGATCCAAGGAGCGGCCATGTCCGGGTGATAGCACCACGCTTCGAGGTTACGGGCGGCGTCTCTGATCCATGACGGGAACGTGCCCTGATCGGTTCCCTCTTGATCCGAGGGGATGTCAGGATTCTGATTCTGGCTCCGCTTATGTCGGGACCGCCAAGCCTGGAGGGCTTGCCACGCACCATACCCTTTCACTCGAATAACCTCGGTCTCACGGGGAACCAATTTCAGCAGCTCTGGATCATATCGCTCATATTGACCTGGCACCGCGGAAATGACGGTGGTCTTCCAATTCATCTTCTGAAGTTGTCGGACAAATCGAAGTGGCCGATAGACGCCCGCATTCCCCTCTGGAGGAAAATCATGTACGATCATGACCACGCTGTTCATGCCGGGACCAGAATCCATGGGTGTATGGACCACGTACTACTAGTTCGATGAGACGTATACCTCAAGACGGGATTACCCGAATCACTGACGATGCGGTTTCAAGGAAGATCGAGCATCTATCCGCTTTGATCTTCCAACCATCGCTTTGGTCCCTTGGTCCGCAGGATCTGTACCACCTCGTTCACAAACTCCTTTCTCGATGTCACTGCGCCACGGACCAGTTTGTAGCTGATGGTCAATCGAGCACGAAGTCCGACTGGAGCACGCCACACGGCGGCCAAACGCACACACAGCCGCTTCCAATGGCTCAAGTGAAGCTTGCCGCAGGTCGTGGGATCGAAGAACATTTGCCGATCCTTGAGCGTGGTTAAGCTGCTGTACGCTCCCGCGTGCATCCGTCTGAAGTACAGCGGTTCAGAAATTTCAAAGTATCGGCCATAGAGACAGAGCTCGATGAGCAGATCGACATCGGCCCCTGGATAGCTGCCAAGGGGAGCGATCATCCTCAACACATCGGTACGCATTAGTCCATAGATCGCGTTGGCTCTTCCGATCTGAAGGGCTTGTCGATACCGCACGGCCGGATCTTGAGAGCGCAAGTCCAGTTTATCCTCGTAAGGTTCCAGCTGGTTTCCGTCCCCGTCGATGAGAATTGTCTTCGGATAACACAACACGACATCGGGATGAGCGTTCAGCACTTCAATGCATCGTTCGAGGGAGGTCGGGGCAAACACATCGTCCGCGGGCGCCCAGCGAAAGTACGGCCCGGCTGCCAGGGCGATCAGTCGATTGTAGTTCCGAGCGGCACCGAGGTTGGTAGAATTCCGGAAGTATCGAATCCGTTGATCTTGCTCGGCATATTCGCTGCAGATCTCCTTCGTGCGATCGGTAGAGGCGTTATCCGAGATCACTATCTCGAAATCATCCACCGTTTGCGAGAGGAGTGAATCCAGCGACTGACGCAAGTAGTGCTCGCCATTGTAAACCGGCATGCCGACGGTGACGCAGGGAGACTTTCCAATCATGGTGCGGGCGTCACGGGTGGGATGTTGTACTTAGGAGGTCAGGACGGGTGCGTTGACTACGGTACCTGTATGGCCAGATTCTCATAGACCACGACTTGACTATGCCCCCACCCGATCGAGATGATATCGAGATCACCATCCCCGTCGATGTCCGTGGATAGAGCGCCATCGTGATGCTCATCGCCGGTATGGACGAGATGAGGAGTCCACGAGTGGCCCTTTCCGTCGAGGTTCTCAAATACGAGCAATCTGGCAGTTTCGGAAGCCTTGAGGTTATGTTCGCCGACAATGACGTCGAAATCTCCGTCCCCGTCCATGTCGATGACATCGAGACTCATCGGACCAATGACCTCGGCGATGTGGTGTTCCTTCCAAACATCGGTCGCGTTGGGAGGTTGCTCGTACCATGCCAGCTTGCCTGGCACACTGATCGCTTCGAATCCCACGACGGCGTCCAGTCGTCCGTCGCCGTTCATATCAACTAAGCGGTTTCTATCAGGATTGCCCTCCTGCTCCGCGACCCGTTGCGGCTGCCAGCGAAACCAGTTGGTTCCCAGGAACTGATCGATCATCCTGAACCGTTTTCGATATTGGGGACATTCATTGCACAACCAGTTGGTCCCAAGGAGCAGATCGATTGTGCCGTCTCGATCGATATCCGCGGCAGTGATTTGCTCGTCTTGAGAGGTCCTCGAGAGCGTTCGCCACCGCCACTGCATCTTCCCTGGGTCAGAAGGAACGGTCAACATTTGGATTCCCCGGCCTGCTTCATGCCAGGATACGGCAACCTCAAGCATCGCCTGATTGCTGTAAGTGGCCACCGCTGTCCCTTGAAGGAAATCCCCCTGGCCGGCATCAATATTCTCAAGCACCGTGAAGGTCCCCCTTCCGTCGTTGCGGGCCCACACGAACTTCGAATTGGCTTCCGAGCCCTTCCCTTTCGTTCCCAGGACATCGATGTCCCCGTCTCGGTCGAAATCATAGACAGCGGCCATGTTATTGAGTGGCCACCCTATGAGCTGTCGGCTCCAAACCCCTGCAGGCTTGCCAGGATTCCTGTACCACCACCCGCCGGTTATCAGGTCCCGCTTGCCGTCCCCATCGACGTCTGCGCTGTCGACGAAGACCGCACGCCACGGTCTGTCGGCATCGATGACATGGCGGCGCCACTTGTCCAAAGTTGGCTTTGCCGACGAGGCCTGCACGCTCTTGTTCAACCAGACATCGATCCGCGGAGAATCCCAGCGAAACGGTTTGCTTAGGATATCAATATCTCCGTCTCCGTCGAGGTCAGCCACCTTGGTTTCGTGATTGTCCATCCCTGAAGCCATCACGGACTTTGTGAAATGGCCGGCGCCGTCGCCAAAAAAGATCCACATTCTAGCACTTGGATGATCGTCGGCTTCGGACCACTGACGCATCTCCGCGCAGAACACATCCAGGTGCCCATCGCCGTTGAAGTCGGCCACTTGAAGACTGTGTCCATGAATCACATCTTCGCCGAGCAAGTCGTGACCAACCCATTGCCCGTCCGTCCACTCATACCATTTCAACCGTCCGATGCCGTCTCCTGTCACAAACACGACTTCCGGCCATCCTCCTTCCTTCACCTGACCCACTGCCGTACGCGAGAAAGTTTGTGTTGCGTCAATCATTTGGGTGGCAAACTGAGTCCCACCCAGATGCTTCAGCCATAGCCCGCCTCCCACGATGTCCACAATGCCATCTTGGTCCAGATCGAAACTCACCAAGCCCTCGTAGTTTCCCGAAGGCCAGGAAAAGATTTCCGTATATTGCCAGGGCTGGGTAGTTCTTGGATCATCAGGAATTTCGGCAAGGAAAAGTTTTCGAGCCTGTTGGTTCCAGAAGACGAGTTCCGGCTTTCCATCCCCGTCAAAATCACCGGTGATCTGGTCGTGATGATTTGCATGCCCGGAATTCTTGATTTCTCGTCGAGTCCACGGTTGATGAGGCGCATAATAGGGATATGGGTTCTCCCACCACCATACTTTGTTGTCTCCCCCGTCCGCTCCAAAGACGATATCGAGATCGCCGTCTCCATCGATGTCCAACCAGGTTCCCCCTGCTTCAATTGGAAGAGCAGAACTATCGATGACATACTTGGTCCAACCGAGTGTCTCCCGGCGGTACCAGACGACGGACGGTCCCACCTCTCCGGCAGCAATGACGAAGTCATTCAATCCATTTTTGTCGATATCCAATATCAAGCTTGCCGTTTGCGAACGAGATGGACCGGACGGAGGAATGATTCCGGTCTTGCTGGAAAGGTGCGTCCACTGAGAGGTTTCTGGTGCCTTTGTTAGTTTCGTGCCCGCTCCGGCTACAGCAGCGAAGAAGATGGCCCCGACCAAGGCCAGTAATTTGAAGAAGCGGCGAAGAGCCCCTGGTGGGGATTTTATGGCCTTGAGGCACACAGAGCTCAACCGTCACTTCAATATGTCTGGCTGACAGTCGGTGTTCGACACTTGAGTCTCTAGCTCGTTGGTGTGTTCGTGCCCATCGCCCAGCGGTCCCCACCTGCATGGAAAAACGACGAGGCCGAACTTTCTTTCTACTCCCCTCCCGGACCCATAGTAATCACGAGCTTCGACATCGAAGCTTGCGCATCGGTCGATCTTGTCATGCCAACGAGGACCCACTCCGGCCAACCAAACGGATAGGTAGTATTGGGACGGCATTAGGGTGAGGGAATCAACCTCCAAATCGATAAATCCGTCGCCCGGTGATAGGAGAGGGACTTCATATCCCGAACTCCATGTGTTCAAGCTGGCAATCATGGTGCCCAGTTCATTGTAAATTTCAACGCCGAAATACGGATACGACACCGGTTCTGTCACCGTATAGTGAAGCCGAAGAGCCATGCGTTCTCCCGTTCGCACAATCTCTTGACCGGAGTGACCATTCAAGAATTCGAGGCCCGTATATCGAATTGCTCCCCCTGCCTTCTGCCTTTCCATTGTCCGAAGATCTTTATAGGCATCCTGTTCGCTGCCGAAGCTCGCCAGATACTTCTTGACCACGTCCGAAGTACGACCGTCTTCTCTGATCCGTCCCTCATCAATCCAAATCGTGCGTGAGCAGTGGTTTTCTATCGCCGCAAGGTTGTGGGAGACGAATAACACCGTTCTTCCCTTTTCGCGTAACGCTCCCATGGTTCCAAGACATTTCTTCTGAAATCCGGCGTCACCCACCGCTAGGACTTCATCGATCAGGAGGATGTCAGGCTCCAAATGCGCCGCGACGGAGAACCCCAATCGAACCGCCATGCCAGTCGAATAGTGCTTCACCGGCGTGTCGATAAATTTTTCGACCTCCGCGAACGTGACGATGTCGTCGAACTTCCGCCTGATCTCGGTCATCCCCATCCCCAAAATCGCTCCATTCAGAAATACGTTTTCTCTTCCGGTGAGTTCCGGGTGAAAACCGGTGCCGACCTCCAACAAGGTTCCAATCCGACCCCGCAATTCAACCCAGCCGCTGCTTGGTTCCGTAATTCTGGACAGGAGCTTGAGCAATGTGGACTTACCTGCTCCGTTCCGGCCGATGATGCCGACTATTTCGCCGTGCTGTATCTCGAATGAGATATCTTTTGCCGCCCACAGTGACGGCTCAGGGTCGCCTGAGCCCTTCAACCGTCCATTGCCCAGGCCGCGAACTGTTCTCAACGGATAGGTAGCGACTTGCATGATGACGTCGCGCAATGATTGATAGGACTGAGCGGCCGAACCCAGCCGATACTGTTTACTCAACGCCTCCGCTTTGATTGCAATCACACCCATGCGGTCGTTCCTCTTCTTGTCCACGCCATTACTCGTACACCTGGACCGTGGGCACAGGAACGACGAACTTTCCGCCCCATTCTCGAATATAGGCCAACTGGTCCATGATTTCTTCTTTGATATTCCAAGGCAAGATCAGGACGTAGTTCGGTCTCGAATCCCGAATTGTCTCCGGACTGTGAATTGGAATCCTGGTGCCTGGCGTATGCTTGCCTTGCTTGTAAGGGCTCCGGTCAACCAGATAGTCAAGAAAGTCCGTTCGGATGCCGCAATAGTTCAGGAGCACGTTTCCCTTTGCCGGCACCCCATAGCCTACGATGGTTTGTCGTTCACGTTTTAACCGCACCAGACACTCCAGCAGGTTACGCTTGGTGTCTTCAACCTGTTTCCTGAATGAAGCATAGTAGTCCATGGTTTTCACCCCCCAGGCTTCCTCCTTGGCTCGAAGCCTCGCCACCTGCTCTGTCGGCGGCTTCACTCCGGCCGAGCGGTGACAGGCATAGATTCTCAGCGAGCCGCCGTGCGTCGGAAGTTCTTCCACGTCAAACGGGAAGAGTCCCTGGCGCAGAAAGATCTCCTCAACCGCCGTGAAAGAGAGATAGGAGAAGCGATCGTGGTAGATCGTATCGAACTGATTGCCCTCGATGAGTTTGCAGAGGTGCGGAAATTCCACTACAACGACCCCGTTTGGCTTTAGAAGAAGCTTTAACCCCGAGACGAAGTCATTGATATCCGGGACGTGGTCCAAGACATTGACTGCCAGCATGAGATCCGCCTGCTTGCCTTCATCGCGTAAACGGCGGGCGGTCTCGACACAGAAGAACTTCGAGACGGTCGGAATTCCCTTGCCAATGGCCACCTGGGCCACATTTACTGCAGGCTCGACCCCAATCACTGGAATACCCTTCTCCATGAAATACTGGAGGAAATAGCCGTCGTTGCTTGCCGCCTCGATGACTTGACTGGTCGACCCCAGATTGAATCTCTTCGTGAGCGCGTCGGCCGAGGCCCGGACGTGCTGCAACCATGAATCAGAATGCGAAGAAAAGTATGCGTACTCGGTGAAGATATTTTGGGGAGCGACATACTCTGGAAGTTGTACGAGGAAACAACGGTTGCAGACATAGGCATGCAACGGATAAAACGGTTCCATGTTGTCGAGTTGATGACGCTCGATATAGGTTTGACAGAGGGGAAAGAGGCCGAGGTCGATGAACGTATGCAACGACCTTTCTCCACAACCACGGCATAGCGCCGAGTCAACGCTTTCGTCTTGTTCGTTCATGTGCTTCTCCTCCTCCAGGACAATCTCCGGGGCATTAATCATTCGTGTACTTTCACTAAGCCGCAGGCCGTCAGGGAATCCGCAGCTTGTTTGATCTCGTCAAAGCTGAAGCCCGACATCTCAGCTATATCGAGCAGTGAATGCATTCCGTCTGATTGGTTCAGGACCCATAGAACGGGAAGCTCCTTCACCTTGCCAACACCATTCAAGTCGCTGGTCATGCGATACAATCCTCGCTTGCCCAATTGCGGTTCGCATTTCGGATTCAAGTTCTGATAGGTCTTGTTCGCTTCTAGAATCGAGAGAATATCGAGGCATTTGACATACGAATCGGAGAGTGATTCCGGCTTGACACATTGAAGATTGTCCGCCGACGTATGGTATTCGGGGAAGCGGCCGCTCGGCGCCCGCCTCAAATTCCCCACCGGAAGATTGAAGCCGGGAGAACAGTATTGTCGTTCGTCGTATCCATGGGGATAAAAATCGAGGACTTCATGAGGCAGGCCGGAATGTCGAAGAACATGGACCGCGGCCCGATCAATTTCGGCGGTGCCCTGGCGACTTTTCTTATAGGTTGAAAAACCTGCGTCTCCGAGCGCAGTTAGCACCAAGCCGTGTTTGATTCGGGGTACGATGGCCTCATTCCGCGCCAGCCAGGTGATGGAGCCGATCTGAACGGGAATGAAGAGAAATCGATAGGAGTACCGTCGTGAGGACTCGGTCAATGCGCGGGCCAGGAAACAGGAAATGGCGATGCCCGACAGGTTGTCATTGCACATCGACGGATGGCAGACATGCGTCGAGATCAATACTTCGTCAGGCTGGTCTCCCGGCAGATAGTACTCTCCATACGTGAGGTGTCCGTCGGCTAGAGTCGAGTCGATGCAGACCTCATATTCTCCATCGTCCAGGGAGAGATACTGATTATGACTGAGAGAAAATCCCCAGTCTGGCTTGTAATAGGATGTTCGCAGAGGCACCCAGTCCGGGTGTTCCGGAAGGGTATAGAGGTGGGGTTTCAGATCCGCTAGGGACAACGTGGCCCGCACGGGAATACTGTATCCCCACACATGCAAATTCGACTTGCGAAAGTCGACCACGCGTTCCCCTTTGGCGTTCTTGATGTATGCATCGGTAATGTTCCATTCTTTCGGCACATTCCAATCGAACACCTGAGTCCCGCTTGGAACCTCGTGGATCTGCAAGGGCACGTTTCTGCCAATGATACTCAGAGTTTGCCGCACTCCGTTTCCCGTGAGGCTGCGGCACAGCGGATACAACTCGGTGATCAACTCCATGAGCGCACGGCCAAGTTCACGCTGATCCAGAGCCTGCCGCAATTGGCTGACCTGCGGGAGTTCCGAAGAGAGGGTAAATGACCCGTCCATAGACTGACTATTCATAGATCGCCACCTCCGGAATCGGCACGATGAACTTGCCACCCCATTCACGAATGTATGCCAACTGCTCCATGATCTCGTTCTTCAGATTCCAGGGGAGAATGAGCACGTAGTCCGGCTGGGTCGTTCGAATCCTGTCTTCCGGATGAATCGGTATGTGGGTTCCCGGTGTATACTTCCCTTGCTTGTACGGATTACGATCCACCGTGTAGTCTAGAAAGTCGGTACGAATTGCACAGTAATTGAGGAGCGTGTTTCCCTTCCCGGGCGCCCCGTACCCGGCTATGCGTTTTCCCTTTCGTTTAATTTCGATCAGGGTTTCCAACAGACGCCGTTTGGTATTCCCCACTTGGTTTCTGAATGAGCGATAGTGCTCCAATTTTCCGAAGCCTGCCCCGAACTCTCGTGTACGTAAGGTTTCAACAGCGGCTGAAACGGGCATCGAGACAGCTTCCGTGTGTCTCGCATAGATGCGAAGTGACCCCCCGTGCGTCGGCAACTCTTCAACGTCAAAGATCGTGAGACCGTGGGCTGCGAACAGTCGCTCTACGGTACAGAATGACAAATAGGAGAAATGCTCGTGATAGATCGTGTCGAACTGATTGCCCTCCATCAATCGCATAAGGTGCGGAAACTCCATCGTGATGACGCCGGTCGCTTTCAACAGAAGCTTCATGCCGCGGACAAAATCATTGAGGTCAGGAACGTGGGCCAGCACGTTGTTGCCGAGAAGAAGATCCGCGTGGCTATTTGAAGCAACGAGTTCCTTGGCGGTCTCTGCACCGAAGAACTTCGTCACCGAAGGGATTCCCTTCTCTATGGCAACCTGTGCCACGTTCGCAGCCGGTTCGATGCCCAACACAGGAATGCCTTTCTTGGCAAAGTACTGCAGGAGGTAACCGTCATTGCTGGCAATCTCTACGACGCGACTCGCAACGGAGAGACCGAGACGCTTCACCATGGCTTCGGTATAAGCCTGCGCGTGTTGGAGCCAGCTGTTTGAATAGGAAGAAAAGTAGGCATATTCCGTAAAGATATCCTGAGGAGCGATGTAGGCTTTCAACTGGACCAGGAAACACTTAGCACATACGAATGCATGTAGCGGATAAAACGCCTCCATATGGTGCAACTGATGTGGCTCGATGTGAGTCTGACAAGGCGGCGACATCCCCAGATCGACGAATGTGTCCTCGAGCGGGGCGCCACAAAATCTGCAGTGACCGTTTTCCGGATGCATGTGCGTGACGATCGGCATATTGCTACCGAAGAACGAGCTTGCGACAGTGGAAAGCTTCAGCATAGGCCGTTGGCGAATTCGCTTCCACACCACGAATTCTCATCATGGCCCAAAACGTGTCCTCGGTGAACCAGGCCTTGGATCTTTGGGTGGCAAAGTGTCGCATGAGATGAATCACCTTGGTCTCACCGATCCGCTTATCGAGTGGCACGAACACGTTTGGCGAGCCTAGATCCCCGTCGTACTTAGGAATCTCGTACTCAAAAATGAGATGCCGTCGCCACGTATTCCACGTGAGATCGGATATGATGCGGTGGTCCTGATGAAGGTCATGACGATAGTGAGTAAAGATTACGTCGGGATCCCAGTCGCGTTTTAACCGTTCAAATTCCTTCTTGATGGCCGCAAGCTGTGACGGAAAGAAGCTTTCTCGAAATGTTCTCACCGACACGG
Source organism: Nitrospira japonica (assembly GCF_900169565.1). Classification (NCBI taxonomy): domain Bacteria; kingdom Pseudomonadati; phylum Nitrospirota; class Nitrospiria; order Nitrospirales; family Nitrospiraceae; genus Nitrospira; species Nitrospira japonica. Next base: position 3,674,133 of record NZ_LT828648.1, read on the forward strand.
TTTTTCGCGGAACTCCGCGCAGATGATCGGCCGCACTCGCCTCGGCTTCACTCCTTCGTCTCCGCCCTGCGCTGAAGACGATCCAGCCGACGCTGATCTGGGGAAAAGTCTCAACCAAGCGGATAATGGTCCCCCCGCACCCGATCTCGATGTCATCCGGATGCGACCCCAGACAGAGCACCGTGATTCCCGGCTTGTTTGCGGTCTCCAGCGAAGACAACAGCATGGGGCTCAGTCGTTCTTTCTCCACACTTCCCAAGGGGCTCGCCCCTGCGCATAGATCTCGTCCAAGACCTGCTTGTCCTTGAATGTATCCATGGCGGCCCAGAACCCGTCGTACCTGTAACCGATCAACTGGCGATCCTTGATCAGGCGCCGAAAAGGTTCTTGCACCAATTCCTCGCCGGGAAGAAGATAGTCGAAGATCCGACGCTTGAAGATGAAGTATCCCCCGTTGATTCGGAGGCTCGTCTTGTTCATTTCCTGAATGGTCTCGACCACGCCGTCGGCGTCAGCGGACACCAAATGATAGCTGAGTCTCGGGGTGATACTGGCAAAACTTGCAACCTTATTCATTTTCCGGAAATGCGCGAGTTGAACCGGCAAGGGGAGATCGGTAAGACCGTCGCTGTAGTTCGCCAGGAATTCTTCATCATCACCGAGGTACTTTTCAATGGCTTTCAAACGCTGACCGATATTGGCATTCGCTCCAGTCTCGACGAACGTAATGCGCCAGTCCTGAATATCGGTATTGATGAGGTCTACCTTTTTCCCGCCCTCTGACATGACAAAATCGTTGGAAGCACATTCGCTGTAGTTGAGGAAATATTGCTTGACGACGTCAGCTGCATGCCCCAGGCACAGAATGAACTCCTTGTGTCCGTAGTGGGCGTAATACTTCATGATGTGCCATGCCACGGGACGATACCCAATCGGCACCATCGGTTTCGGAATGTTCTGGGAATATTCCCTGATGCGAAGTCCCAGTCCTCCGCAAAACAGCACGACCTTCATGTCACGAGTCTCCGCTTGGCAAGTTTTGTGTTTCGATCCGAATGCTCTTGCTCATCGAAAATTCACAACGTGTTCAGACTTCGAATCCGTCACGGGACGCGTTCCAGCCACGCTTCACGCCAGAACACATATTCCGATCGCGGACACAATTTCATGAAATCTCCGTGACATGTCGCACCATCCAGCAAAATGCAGGGGCTTTGATCGGCCATGTGGATCATCTTTCCTGTCCGCTGATCGATCAACCGCAGCGCTCGAATCGCGACCCGATATTCGCCCTCGCAATAACGGAACATTCCGACGTCGAACCGCAACCCTCTGGTTCTGCAGTTCGCATCCAATGTGTTGACAATTTCTTGGGGAGGCCTGACCTTCACCAGATCGCCTGGTTGGAGCCGCAGATCATCATTGGGGGTTTTCTTCAATGGTCCCCCCTCCATGGAGGGATAGCAGGCCCCTCCCCGCTTGTCCTGCACCCAACTGAACAGACCCAACAGTAGCGCTCGCACCACTTCCATGATCCGGCGATTACCGCTTCTGATATCAGCCACAAAATGGCGCAGATCCCACCATGCCATCGAGAGGCTCGCCCGCTTCATCTCGGTAATGAGGCACATGTAGACTGGTTCCCCTCCCATTCCCGGGGTATCGTCCGCGCAGGCAGCCTTTCGAACTCTGGCCTCCAGTCGTACAAAGTCAGGGTCTCTTGGAAGGCTGCCATTTCCATTCCCGCGGCCCTGAGTTTCGATGGCAATCGCCGCTGATTGACCGGGAGCGAGGGCTGGCTTAATCCATTGTTCTTTCCAGAAAATCATGCACCCTGCTTGGCAACCGCCGTGGTCCATCCCGCTGCACCGTACGCCATCCAACAGGACGGTCTCCTTGACACGACGGAAACCAGCTTTATCAATGGTGTCGCAAGTTTTGGTGGCACGTTTGCAGATTCTGAAGCGCTTGCCGATGCAAGCGAGCATCTCGGGCATGAAAGGCATCCCGTCTAGAGTGCCACGGTTGTCCAGGGTCCCTAGGATCTCCCCGGCACTCTTCACTTCAACCCAGTCGCCGACCACAAACTTGTTGGCCATAAGTTGTCCTTTTAGAAATGTGCCCGCCCTTTTACGTCGTTCTGTAGGGCTAGTACGCCGCCCAGAGCGATCGCATATCCGTAGAGGGCCAATCCAAGAAGTGGGACACCGCTGCCCCACGCAAGCGCCGGATGGAGGACAAAAGAGAGTCCGGTCCATGGAATCCCGATGGACTGCATGAGCAGAAGCCAGCCGGATAACACAAGACTCAGGGTTCCTGCCGCAGCGGCTAGAAACGTGGTTTTCTTGTAACTGGACCTATGGGGGGTCATTCGATACTCAAGTCATGAGGGTTGCTAGATTACATCCGCAAACGTCTTTTCCATTCGCCTGAAATAGAATGCGCCGCCTACGAGGAGCAGCAACGTGGCCAGAGTGGATACGGCAATCATCGGACTCGGCGCCTCCGTTGTTCCAAGAAGCGCCCACCGAAACCCTTCCACGACTCCGACCATGGGATTGAGGGCAAAGAGCGTCCGCCACGGTTCGGAGAGAAGACTGCTTGGATAAGCGATGGGCGTGGCAAATAGCCAGAGCTGAGTGAGAAAAGGGATGGTGTACCGGACGTCGCGATACTGAACATTGAGAGCCGAAAGCCACAGCCCTATTCCCAATGCCGTGACAAAGGTCAGGAGCACCAAGAGGGGTAACCAAACGACGTTAACGGTCGGATACATGCCATAAAACAGCATCATCCCGAGCAGCACGACAAATGCGATGATGAAATCCACTCCACCCGATATCACAGCGGCAATCGGAACAACGAGACGGGGGAAGTATACCTTTTTGATTAAGTTCGAACTGGAAACTAAACTATTCGATGACTCGGTCAGACCATTAGCAAAATATGCCCAGGGAACCAGCGCGGTAAATGCAAAGAGTGGATATGGGATGCCATCAGACGGCATATTCGCCAGCTTTCCGAAGAAAAGACTGAAGACAGCCATGGTCATAACCGGCTGAATCACGGCCCATGCGGCACCCAACGCAGTTTGTTTATAGCGAATCTTGATGTCTCGCCAGGCGAGGAAGTACAAGAGTTCGCCGTATTGCCAAAGCTCTCTGATGTTCAGCGCGCGCCATCCGCGCGATGGCTCGATGCGTCTGAAAGGCACCGCTGCAAGACTCATATTCTCAGATGCATCCACCGTTCAGATCCTTTTCTAATGTTGGAGGATGGTCCTGCTTCAATACAAACGCCGTCCGGGCACACGGATCAAACGGATGCCCGTCGTCTTCTGCCCCAAAACCTGGTTCTTTGCGAATCGGATGATCGGATGGATGCAAGCGGACAGTCGGTTCCTGCTATTTCCACATTGCCTGGACCGACAACATCACTACACTCCGCTCGACCAGATATGGCAAGGCTCCGACCTGATTGAGATCGAAGTAGGTGTAGGTATATGAGAGCGATGCAAAAGTGTCACGAAGAAACATGTACCGTAGTTCGCCGGATGCTCCATAGGAATAATATTTTGTGCCCTTGATCGGAGTCGTTTCGCTGTAACCGGCGTTCCCGCTCCCTAGGAGACTGACATCTCTCGCAAATCGGTGCACCACGAATACCGACGCCGTATTGCTGACGAGTGCTCCTCCCGTACCGAAGAAGGCGGGAGCGATATCGCGCGATGCTCTGACCTGAAGCTGCACGTTCTGTTCAAGGGCATGTGTGACCTCGAATCGGCCCGTTGCAAATGCAGAATTGCCTGGTTCGACGACCTTGACCCCCGCTGCCACCTTCGTGATCCAACCGGGAGCGAGTTTGGAATTGTATTCTAGTTCGCCTCCTCGGGCCAAAAAGTTCAACGTCGGTCCTGCCCCCGTCTGGCTCAATTGGTATTGTCTGTAGCTCAGGCTCAGCGTATCCCCCCGTGACAAGTGCAGACTCGGACCCAGGGCCCAATCATTCACCTTCGTATCGAAAAACCCCACGCCTCCCGTCGGACCTGTGACGAAAAGAGTCCCGACTGTGAAGATCGAATTGGTGTACTGCCCCTTCAGATCGACGGTATCCATCATCTGGAACGTGGCGACGGCTGAAGCGATGTTGGAGAATGTGTTGGCTCGAAACGCTTGGATGCCTCGGCTAAACGTATCCGCCGGTGCGGAGGTAGTGCCACCCGTCACAAAGGCGGGAGGCTCAGGGGTATAGAGAAACGTATCGGACAGTTTCAACGTGGACCCGCGGAAAACCTGGCTGACCCAGCCGTCGAGATTGGCAACGCCGGCCACATCCGTCGAGAGGAATCCCAAGTCTTTGTTATAGGCGAACATGTTGGCAGTGCCCCCGGCGGAAAGAGTGGCGTCGACCCTCTTTTCGCTCTTGCTCTTAATTTCAAGCCGAGGAGAGAGCGTCGTAACAAAGTCATCGAGTGGCAGGTCTGCAGGCACTAACGAGCGGGGAGCAAACCACACGTTGGAATCGTACCGTTCTGAGACGCTCATTGATGGAATAATACGTGTCTCTGCATAGGCCACCGGTTTTCCCAGCCCATGATTCAGGATGGTCTCTAGGATCAGGAGGAAGAGAAGCCATACCTTTTCAGGACATGCTCGTGTGGAACCATCATGGTACGACAACGGTGTCACCGGATAGGATAATCATATTCCCGGATTCACCTTCCCCACCCCGCAGATCCGCCCAACTATTCATGGCGCTATCCCACCGTATCCGCAACGGGAACTGTACCGGTCAGAATGACCTCACTCCGCGTCCCTTGACTTTGCTTACACGCCTCAACCACCTTCAGAGTTCGTATCCCGTCTTCCAGTGTGCACGTCTGATCAAAGTTGTTCCCGTCCAAGATATTTAGGAACTCTCGCGCGACACTCAAAAACATGTCGTTCCGCTCGATCGAGAAGTATTCCGTTTCCCATCTCAACTCCGGCATTCGACTCAGTCGCAACGCATCAGGAGCAAATAGACACTGAATGGTGCCTTCTTCGCCGGTCACGACAATGTGCTGTTCATGGGGGCGCCCGAATGAATCCATATGAAACGTGACCAGGACCTGGTCGGCATAGCCTGCCACAATGTCCACGACATCGTCGGCTTCTCTTTCCAGATTTGATATTTTCCCCGTGCGGGCAAAGATCCTGTCAGGCATCCCGAAGATCCAAAGCATGAGGTCGATGAAATGAATCTGCTCCAACAATACACCGCCATTGAGATCGTGTTTGGCACTGGAGAGGGCTTGCTCAGCCTGCACCGGATTAACGTGCTTTGCGTGCGCGCTCATCACAAACCGTGCATGTCGCGGGACGCCGATTGCTCCCGCGCTAATCAACGTCTTCAACTGGCGAACAGGTGTCCACCACCGGTAAGGATAGTCCAAGAGGAGTTTTCCGCCCTGCTGCAATCGAGTTTGCAACGGATTGCAACTGTCGACATCGGTGGAAACAGGTTTTTCCACCAACACCGGCAAGTCAAGATCCAGTACAGCCCGAGCTTGCTCTACATGGCACTGCGTTGGAGAGCATACCGCAACTCCAGTGAACTCTGAGGCACGCGAAAGTGCGTCATTGAGACTTGTGAACTGATGAATGACCGGCACCTCTTTGATGATCTCTTCCAGTGGATCAGGACGAGTATCCATACACGACACCTGGCATCCCAGCCGATGCAGGTTTCTGGCATGGCGGCGGCCGACCATGCCGCATCCTAAAATCAGTATGTGGTGAGATTGCACGGAACGAATCCCTCTCCCATGATTGCTAATACTTTTTTGCTTGGCTGGAGTAATGGAGAATCCTCCGTGTCGGCGGCCCAGTCATCCGCGCTCCGCGACAATCCGGTTCTGTCAGACAAAACAGGAATTGCGCGCTTCCTCTTGGATCATGTTTGGCCGGTGGTAAGGAGGAGCTGTCTCTATGGAACGACGACCGTGTCGCCTGAGAGCAGGATCATATTGCCGGACTCGATCCTTCCGGCCACTACATCGTCATACCGCACTGGAATATGAATCTCGCGCAGTTTTTGATCCCCGTTCGACTTCAATCGGACGACCTGCATCTTGTTCTTTTTTGCAAAATCGGTGAATCCACCGGCCAATGAGATCGCCTGTAAGACCGTCGCGTAGGATTTTAGCTGATATTTTCCTGGCTTCGTGACTTCACCGACTACAAATACAGCATAGCTATTCAAGTCCTTCACACTGACGGACACGCTGGGATTGGCGATGAATGGCTTTAGGCGTTCTGTGACGCGCTGCGCCAGAGCATCCGTCGTCAAACCGGCCGCCTGCACCTCACCGATAATCGGCATGGAAATGGCGCCATCGGGACGAATTGCCAGAGTCTTCGTCAGTTCTAGATTTTTCCACACGGCAATCTCTACGACATCCTCGGGTCCGAGAAGGAATTGTTGAGGAGCGTCATACTCTCGCTCCTGAATGGTCGGCTGCGCGCATCCCGGCACTCCTCCAAATGAGGCTGCAACCGCAGCCAGAAGTATTACTGCTCGAAGGCATATTCCTCGTCGAATCATTTCATGCATAGTGCGAGGAAACCGTCCCGACTGTTAGTTAGGCCTCTGCCCCGGAAACACCACCATCGTTTCGCTCGGAACCACCACGGTGTCACCTGCCTTCAATTCCAGGTTTTGCCCGATTCCTCCGCGCAGCACGATGTCGTCGTAACTGGCGCTCAGTGTTCTTGTACCGTTACCGTTCTCATCGAATCTGAAAATCACCACTTGGTTTCGTGCTGCAACCGGGGTAAATCCCCCGGCGATCGTGATCCCCTGGAGTAAAGTGGTCTTACTCTTGAGTGGGTACTTTCCCGGCTTTAGGACCTCGCCAAGAAGAAATACGTTATAGCTGTTCACCTCTTTCACGCTAATGGCCACCACCGGATTTTGGACATACTCCTTCAGCTTCTTGGTCAACTCATCGCCTAGTTGCGACGGCGTCTTTCCGATGACCACGATGTCACGAACGACAGGCAGAGAAATTCTCCCATCAGGTCGAACTTGCACGACCCTCGAAAGGTCTGGATTCCTCCACACACTGATTTCCAGAATGTCTTCGGCTCCGATCAGATAGTCGCCGGTCACAGCGTTGAACAGCTTTTCTGCCGCATCCACAGCAGATCGGGTCCCGTCCGCGTAGGCCGGACTCTCCACTTTTTCGATACTGACCGGCGATACATGCAGCACCGATGCATCGGTTCCCATTTTTGCGGTCGGAACCGATGACGCCGTCCCTGACTGCGCGTTTCCGGAAACGGCTGCCGAGCATATAACGACTGCCAGACCCATCGATACGGCGGTGTAAAGATGCGTCATAATGCCTCTGAGATTGTTAAGGTCACAATTGATGCGACCCGAAACGTTCGTTGTACCGGTCCGGGCTCCTGTCTCTGGATAGACCACTATAGTGGTAAGGCTGGTGTTGATTGGATTCAGGAAGAACATCACCCGTACTGACAGGAACGATGCATGACGCATCAATCTCGACCGCCACCGCTTGCTGAATCAGACTGATGCTGATCACGATCCGACAATGCTTATCTTGTCGGACGACGCGTCCTTTCACTCCTTGAAAGGGACCACTGACAACCTCCACGAGCATTCCCTCCTTCAGAAATGGATGGACGGCGTACTGGTATTGCGCGCGATTGTTCATTACGATCATCAGTGATTCGATTTCAGGAGCGGGAATCGATTCGGGACGGCCATTGCGGCCAATTATGCGGACTACACCTGTGGTCTGAAGGACCGGCAGGCGGGCGTCCAATGAAAACCTCGCAAAGCAGTACCCACTGAACAAAGGAAACTCGATCTTTTTCTTCCTATCCGTCCACTGTCGTAGCCGCGTCATCAAAGGCAGGAAATTTTCGATGTCCCGCCTGAGCAGTTCATCGCGCACGACTTTCTCATGGCGTGATCTTGTCTGGAGCGCGAACCAGCGTCGGTCATCCACTTGCTCCGCCTCACTTTGCATCACGCTCCCTCCATTCTCCCATCGCCCTCTCAGCGCTTCGCCCTTTCGGCCCCATCACGCGTTCGAAGGGCCTAACCATTGACCGCGGGCGGATTGTGCAGGAGATCGACCGGTTTGACATCGGACTGTTGTGCTTCTACTTTGGAACCCTTCGTTAGATAATTGTTCCAGGATGATCTAGGGGCCTCTCACACAAGAGTGCCCCCTAAGATCAACTCCTAGTGGTTCCATTCCCCTGGACGGCCATATGTCATTCAGGTGGAATTGCCGCAAAGTTCTGTCGGATCAGCCCAAACAGAAGCCGCAGAGCACTTCTGTGCTGCGTAGTTCCCATTAGCTCGAAAGAGTCCCTTTCATTCAGCGGCCGAGTTTGACATAAGGATACCTGTCATTCTGTCAAAGCGGCTACTGGCAATGATTATCTGGATTCACGCGATTTAGTAGTTGATAAAACCCGCATCAGATGTCGATTTGCACCGTGTCAAAAAAACATGAAGACAGGGCCGTTTGTCGTGGCCAGGAACATGTGGACGAGGGCTTTTTGTCCAGTGTGAAACGGGGCGATGCGGATCAGAGTCACCAGACAGCGCTGACACGAACATGTTGTCCTCCGTCTCTCGAGCAATTCTGGTTCAATTCCATTAATACATATGCCTAAGGGCGTCATATATAACTTGTTAGGTGAGGGAGTGAGATGACTCAGATCAGCAAGGGCGTCCTCGTGAAGGCGCTAATACTCAGCGACAATCACATCACGCGCTCAGGATTACGGCGGATTCTGGAATCGCATACAGGATTTCAAGTGTTGGGGGAAGGCAGCGTGGGGAGCACCAATATCGTTGAATCTCTCGTCCGCCAGCATCCTGAGGTGATTCTCCTCGACCTTGATCCCAATGGCATCGATGCCCTCGGGTTCCTTCGCAATCTGGAACGACTCACCCGTTCTTCCTCCGTGATCATCTTATGCGACCTGGGAAATGATGAACTGGCGCGCAAGGCATTGGCGCTGGGCGCTGCAGGTATCGTGCTGAAAATGCAGCCTCCGTCTGCCTTGATCGCAGTTATTCAAAGTCTCAGCGGTTCTGGCAAAGAGGACTTCGAGAGCAGAAGACCGGTCAAGCAGACCGATGCGGTAGGGTCAACGGGACCAACTCATCATGCATCGCATACTGTGGACAGGATCGGAAGTCTGACGACCAGGGAGCGAGAAATCATTCGCCTGATCGCCGCAGGGCTCAAGAACAAGGAGGTCGCAAGTCGGCTCCGGATCAGTGACATCACCGTTCGTCACCACCTGACCAGTATCTTCAGCAAGCTCGACGTCTCAGATCGACAAAAACTATTGATCCTCGCCCATGAGCATGGTCTCGTCGAACTGGCTCTCAGTCAGAATGCTTAGCCTTTGAGACTTCCTATTTCCAAACTCTCTTCATATGCTCTTCAACGAGATTAGGATCGCACCAATACCTGAGCGACCCACTGCCTGTCGATCCCTCCCCCCTTGCGCTGAATCGTTCCGCCTGCTTCAATAGCATAGGGTTTTCCACGCGGCGAGGCGGCCATGCTCAACCAGCCATCAGAATTTAAGCAGGGCCCCAAGGTGTGGATTCTCGCCTTTCTCCTATTGGCGCTGCTGATCGCTGCCTACGTCGTGTTTGAAGACTGGATTTCTGGACCGAGCTACCCGCCGCGCAGTCCAGTCGTGCCTATCCCACGCCAGCATCCGAATGAACCGGCACCGCCAGCCCCCTCGACATTGCCATAATAAAGCGGAATGGTGCAGGATACTCTCATCGACAGGGGTTTCTCCGAGTGGGACCTCCTCCTAGGGTGGTTTATGGTTGAATGAGGCTATGCTGGGCGCTCTATCGAAGCAATTGATTGAAAACTCTCCATGCCGTCCACTCCCACTCCCGCAATATCCTGCACCCTTCCTGCTGCATCAGCGCCTTGCTAGAACGACAACACCGATTCTCAGGGGAAACTTCTGCCGAGATGGGCACGGTAGAAACAAGCGTTTCTTTGAGCCGGTTACTGCAGAGCAAATGCTGTAAGGAGCGGCGGTGCGTTCGGCATGGCGCGTCATTAGGCAAACCACGGCATTCCTTTCGTTAAGCATGGGTCTTCTACCTGCTGCGTGGGCAGAACCCGTCGCACCGAGTGTGCACTGGGGCGCAATCGCGTACCCCGATCAGGAACAAACGCTCGTCGCAGGCATGACGTTCAATCGCTTCACCGAGTTCAACGGGAAGGGCGAACGATTCAATGCCATACAAGAGTCTGCCGGACTCAATTTCGCCACGGTCAGTTGGACCGAACGTCTCAAGAAATTCCCGGGTTGGAGCACCAACCTGACGGTCGGGGCAGGGCCAACCCAGGCGAATCCGACGCTGTACTTGCAGAATGACGTCACGCACCAACTGTTCGGGAATTCATCGGTCCCGGTCACGAAAGAACGAGAAGCGACTGATTTCATGGTCAACGGAACGCTCACGCGATGGGCCAAGCTCTTTGGGGAACGCGAGGTCGGTTTTATGAGTCTCGGATTTGCCGCGGGGTCACTCTACCAGGAAGCCTTCGCCCAGATGGGACTACGCCGCCTCTCGCTCGCCGAGGCGCTGGAGCCGGTCGTGGGAACCAGCACATTCTTGCGGGGATTCTCTCAGTTCGTCCGATTTTCCGGTATGGGACGATACGGCCAGCTTTTCGGTGGTGCAGCCTTCCGCGATGCCACGGTCGCCGCTCAAAACTACCTCGGGCAGGTTTCGATGTCGATCGCCTCCTATGGCGACAGTGACGAGATGCCTCCCCGATGGGAATTGGAGTTCGCCTTCACGATCGATTCAGGTTTGTTCGCCGATCCCAGTGGACACTCAATCGAGAGGCGATTGGGATCGGTAGCGCTCCGTTTCCCGTATGGATTCCTGGAAACGTGGAACGATGGGATAGGAGGGACTGACAGCGGGCCTACCTTCGGTTTTCAGATCATGATCGATCTGCGCAGGATCTACAAACAGGTGACGGCGCCTTAAGAATCCAGCGTCCGTTCTAGCAACAGGCGACGATCGTCTCCGAGTGAGCTGCAGGCTCAGGTTGGAGTCTGCCCAGAATCAATAGCAGTCGGTACGAACCGCTCCGCCGACCACGGTGCTCGTGCAGGAGACGGGAGGAGACAGCGGCGCGACCGGCATGCCCAATCCAGGCTGAACCGGCTTCACCACCACGGGATGCTTGGAGACCGACAGTGACACGGACGGTTGCGCCTGCCCGCTTTCCCCGGCCAGCCCCACGAGGGAAAACTCGCGTTCACGCGGGCGCTGCTGTTCGGCCGCGCGAGCTTGCTCCCTGGCTTCAATGCGCGCTACGGCTCGTTTCGCGCGAACTTCCGGCTGTTCGCTCGCAACCTCGTCAGGGTGACTGAGCCGGAGGAGTTCCGCTTCGATCCCGTCGAGACAGCGGCGAGCACTTTCCGGATAAGGCGCTCGTTGACAGGCTGCGGTTCTGATCCCTCTCAGCCATGCTTCGTGGTCGGGCCTCGTCCACAGCCGGCGGAGTTCATCGGCCCCCTTCGCTCGGGCCAGCTCGATACGGAAATTGTCATCGCGCGTCAAATGATCCCCGCGAAGTTTGGCGAGGGTACCGTCAAGCGCGAGCGCGCATCCCTTCCGGCTCTCTGGTCCCGGCAGCCGATCGCAGCTTTCCTTCATGGGGCCGCGAAGCCAGGCCCGCGTTGCAGCAACATCCTGCACATTGCGTTCTGCAGGCGTAGGCGTAACCCCTGTGCATCCGGTGATGACAGCGAACCCGAGGACAATGCCGATGCCTCGTCTCATGCTGTTCCCTCCTTCAGTGCAGACAGGACCAGGCGCGAACTGGCCCATCTTACCCTTGATGCACAGGGATTGCGAGTCGTAATGTACCGACGAAAGATACTGTGCGTTGGAAGAACTGCTTTTTACGTCAGGAAGATTACTGTTTCGGAAGACGCTGCAGCACGTGCGCCGCGATGGCAACCGTGGAGGCGACATTGAGCGACTCCATGTCTCGGCTCAACGGGATGGTCACACGGCGAATGGCGAGTCTCTTCGTGTGCTCGGACAGTCCCTGTCCCTCGCTGCCCACGGCGAGAAGCAGACGCGGTGGCACATGTTCGATTTTTTCCAACTCCACGACGCCGGGGCCGCCGACCTCGGCGGAGAACAGACAACAGCCCCGACGCGTCAATGGGATCACCGAATCAGTCATGAATACCGGAAGGCACAAGAGCCCTCCGCTCGTCGCCCGGACGACCTTCGGATGAAACCGATCGGCCGAATCGGGCGTCAACCACAAGGCGCTCACACCGAGAGCCGCGGCGGTCCGAATGATCGTGCCGACGTTCAGCGGATCCTGAATGCCCTCTCCGTAAATGCCGAACAACGTCGGACGGTCCATCACCTCTGCTTCATTCCACTCGGGCTGGCGCGCGACCGCCAGAATTCCTTGAGCCGTATCGAGGTTGGAGATTCCGGCAAAGAGGCTTTCGGAACAGGTGTAGGACGGGCAGGCGGCGGCAAGGCGGACTCGGAGATCGCGGGGCTCTTCTCCGTCACGATACGCCGGTGTCGTGACGACGAAGCGGACGAGGGACGGATGATGGGCAAGGAGATCCCGAACCGCCTTGGCACCTTCGATCACGAAGGTGCCGTCGGTTTCTCGAGCACGTTTGTCCCGGATGAGCTCTCGAATGTGCGCGGTCTGCGCTCGGGTCAGTGGAGGGATGACGGAGGACACCCGACCTGGCCGTAGGCGTGCGCTCAGCGGCGTTTCCGCCCCGAGGCTGCCTCTGCGGCCCGGATACGTTGCGCGCGGGCTTTGGCCCGCTTCAAGGCAGTCAGTTTGCCGCGCGTGCGATCGTCTTCGTGCTGCAACTGTTCGAGCTGCGACTTCAGATGAGCTTTTTCCTGGCGATGAAGGGTTGCGCACTCCTCCTTCGACAGTTGGATCCAGTCTCCCCCGGTTCTGGCCCTCTTGATTCGTTGATCCAATGATTCGCGAAGCTGCTTCGACCTCATGGACAATAGGGACTTCAACGCCTGGCGCCTGCGCTGAACTTCTTCCTCTTCCGCCATGATTCCACGGATATCTGTTCCCAACATGGCTACCTCCTCACCCGCGACGAAATTGATGATGTGAGCGTCATTGTACCCGATTTGGAGGCCTATCTTCCACTACTGGGATGGCCTCGCAACCTCATGAAATCCCTGTCTCTGCCTAGGAAATGGCCCAGCGAGTGCGGTTGCGTGAACCTGTCCGTTTCAGTATGATCCGCCGTATGGGGGTCGGCGCATACATTCAAGCCTGGAGACTGTCCCGCGGCCATTCGATCGAGGCTCTGGCAACCGAAGCCCAAATAACTTCCTATACCCTTGAAAAGATTGAGACTGAGGAGGTCGATCCCGGCACCTCGACCCTCGAGGCATTGGCGGGCGCGCTCAAGATTCCGGCAGCCTGGCTGTTTACTCACCCGACCAGCTTCCAGCACCTCTTTGCGGATGACGAAGGAGTCGAGATTCCCTCTGGTCCGGACCCAGTGACGGAACGAATCCTCACGGGCTCCCGCATGGACCGCTCGCTCTTTATCTTGTTAACCGCCCTCATCCAGAGTGCCGAACCGAAGCTCCTCCGAGCCGCCGAAATGAGCCTGCGAAGCCTGGTCAAGCAGTCGAAACAAGCGACGGTTCCCTGGCAGAACCGGCCGTCGGGACATTTCGAACCACCAAGTGATTGAAGGACGCTGAAACGGGCCTTCGGCTGCGTTCTCGCTTCTCTCGGAGGCTCGACATACCAAACAACGTATGCCTCACCCCTCCCTTGCTGCGGCCTTGCCGAAGAAACCGTTTGAGCGTCCTTAGCTTCGAATTTCGAGACTCGAAATTCGAAACTCTGATCGAAGTTTGGATTTCGTGCTTCGGATTTCGAATTTGGGCTCAGAGCACTTGCATGATGCAGCACTTCAAGTAGCGCGTCTCGGGCATCGCGGCCAGAATCGGATGGTCATCCGCCTGTCCCCGCTGTGCCAGTAGACGCACTTCTCGTCCTGCGTCCCTTGCCGCCGCACGGATAGTCTGCCAGAAGTCCTGCTCCGACACGTGGTGTGAGCAGGAACTCGATATGAGAAACCCTTCCGGCTTCGTCAATCGCATCCCGAGAAGGTTGACGTCTTTGTAGCCCGCCAGCGCTCGCGGCACCGCCTGTCGGCTTCTCGCAAATGCGGGCGGATCCAGCAACACCAGATCATAGCGGCGGCCGGACCGGTCCAACCGGCGCATCTCTTCGAAGGCGTCGGCCTGTCGGTAGGTACACCGGTCTGTGACCCCGTTCAACTGGGCATGATGCCGGGCGGAGGCCAGCGCCTCTTCTCCCACATCAAGCCCTTCCACGGACGCAGCGCCCGCCAGTGCCGCATGGATGCCGAAGGCGCCGGTATGACAGAAGACCTCCAGGACGTCGGCCTTCGGCGCAAACGTCGCCGCTTCCAGGCGGTTTTGCCGTTGATCGCAAAACCATCCGGTCTTCTGGCCACGCGCGAAATCCACGATGAACCTGGCCCGGCCTTCATGCACCTCGATGGTCGTGTCTCCCCCACCCATGAGAAACCCCGTCTCCATCGGCAACCCTTCGAGCACCCGGCTCTTGGCGTCATTCCGTACGTACACCCGCTTCGCTCCGCTCTCCTCACATAAGATCTCGGCCAACCGCTGCTTGCGCCGGTCCATGCCGGCCGAAAGTGTTTGAAGCACGAGCACGTCCCCATAGCAGTCGGCGATCAGTCCGGGCAAAAAATCCGCCTCACCGTAGACCAGCCGATAGGCATCCGTACCGGACACGAGGCGCTTCCGCAGACGGACGGCTTTTCCGATCCGCTCTCGCCAGAATGCATCATCGACCGGCTCATCCTGGAACGTGAGGATCCGCACGCGGATTTTCGAGGCGGGATTATACAGGCCTCTCGCATAGAATCGGCCGTCCGGATGCGCCACATCGACGAGGTCCCCTGCTGCGACATCGCCGCTCGCCGGCTGGACGAAGCCGGCATAGATCCAGTAATGGCCCGGCTCCGACCGGTCTTGTCTCCGGGCGAGCATGAGTTTCGCCGCCGGCTGTTCGTGTGAGATTTTCATGGCTTACTTATCCGACGACGCGCGCGCCGCGTCAAGTCCTCGAGCGCCGAGGTCGCAGGTCGGTTTGCCATTACAAGCACTGCAGCGTGTCATGATGAGAGCTGGATGCCCGTTCCAGGGCATGACGCAAGAGAAACCGATCGCCACCAGCGCCGATGTTCAACTTGACGATTGGACGACGCTATGGTTTGCTGCAGGCAGATACACGACGTTTACGATGCACAACCCGATGAGACACGCGACATGAACGAAAAAGAGACGGCGACGATCGGCTCGGCGGTGATTGAACGGCTGCACCAGTTGGGAGTCCGCCATATTTTCGGCATTCCCGGCGACTACGTCTTGAGCCTGTATCAGTTGATCGAACGCTCACCTATTCGCCATATCGGCACGACCCGGGAAGACTCCGCCGGCTTCGCCGCCGATGCGTATGCGCGCATCAACGGCATCGGCGTCGTCTGCGTGACCTATTGCGTCGGCGGACTGAACACCGTCAACGCCATTGCCTGCGCCTATGCGGAGCGTTCACCCGTCGTGCTGCTGACCGGATCACCCGGTCTGTCCGAGCGGATCAAGATGCCCTACATGCATCACATGGTGCGCGAGTTCTCGACGCAGCGCGACGTCTTCGAGCGGATGACGGTCGCCGCCGTCTCGCTCGACGATCCGATTACGGCCGAACGCGAAATGGATCGGGCATTTTCAGCGCTGCTGCGCTATCGTCGTCCCATTTATATAGAAATCCCCCGCGACCTGGTCCATACGCCCTTGGCGGCACCGCTGAAACCCCTGTGCCTGAATGACGAGCCCAGCGACTCCGGCGCATTGGAGGAAGCCATCACCGAGGTCAAGGCCATGCTGGCCTCCTCAAAACGGCCGGCGATTCTGGCCGGAGCCGAGATCGGGCGGTTCGGCCTTCAAGATCACCTGGCCCGTCTGGTCGAACGGCTCAACGTCCCCATCGCCTCGACGCTCTTGGGTAAATCGATCATCCGCGAGGATCATCCGTTATACGTGGGAGTCTATGGAGGCCTGATCGCGCGTGACGAAGTCCAGCGGTTCATCAATGACTCCGATTGTCTGCTGATTCTCGGCTCCATCCTGTCCGACATGGAAGGCCTCGACGCCGACTCTCCGTTGTTGTCGCAAGGACGGACGATCCATGCGACGGCCGACCGCGTATCGATCAAACACCACCGGTACGATTCGATCCGGTTCCAGGACTTCGTCCAGGCCTTGAGTGCTCATCCGTTCCCGGGCTTCGCGGCGCGGCCGCTTCCTCCTCCCCTCCCGGTGGAGGACAAGCCGGTCGCACCAAAGGAACAGGTCTCGCTTCGCGGACTCTTTCGCCACCTGGACAGCGTGCTCGACGCCAAGACCCTGATCGTGGCGGACGTGGGCGAGTCTTTGTTTGCCGCAGCGGATCTTCACGTCCATCGGCGGTTCGAGTTCCTGTCGCCTGCCTACTACACTTCCATGGGGTTTGCGGTTCCGGCGGCGGTCGGAGCGTCGTTCGCCGATCCGAACGTCAGGCCGATCGTCCTCGTGGGTGACGGCGCCTTTCAGATGACCGGGACCGAACTCGCCACCGCGGTGCGCTACGGACAGGTCCCTATTGTTATTGTGCTGAATAATCGAGGCTATTCGACCGAGCGAGAGATCCTGGAAGGGCCCTTCAACGACGTGCACGAGTGGCAATATGAGAAGGTCTGCGACCTGATCGGTGGCGGAGTCGGTTCCAGAGTCAGGACTCAGGAGGAATTCGAACGAACCTTGGCCGCTGCGCTGGCCGACTCAGGCCGGCTCCATGTCCTGAACGTCCTGCTCGACCCGGCCGACCGGTCTCCCGGGATGGTCAGGCTGGCCCACCGACTCGCCAAGCGGCTGTCCACCGATCGGCCCTAGGGTCCCACCAGCCGGCCCTGGCCGAGTCAGCCGCCTGTGTGTATGGTTCTTCCCCCATCCCTTCACTTTTACTTCGTGTCCCTAACCCAACTATCCCGATCTTCAAAGACCTCCAGGTGGCATGCGGGCTGCAAATGTGACGGCCTCGGTCGGTCCTGGGAACCGTGTGCCGAGACCTCTCGCCTCTCACGGTCAAGCATTGAGGGCCCTCCGGACGGTACCGGTTTCCGATCCCTTGCAACGAAGGTTTGGTCTTGTCGGACTTCTACCAAAACGGCGTGGTCACGGTGCTCCATCGTCTGGGCCCCTCGAACGTGGCGCAGCTGGAACGGGAACTGGCGCGTCATGGCAGCACCCATCCCATCGCCCTCGTCCTCCCCTGCCTGTACGCCGAGCTGGCCAGACCGGCGCTGCGTCACATACTGGACACGCTCAGCGGCCTGTCCTATCTCAATGAAATCGTGGTGTCTCTCGATCGGGCATCGGCGCTGGAATTCCGCCTGGCCAAGCAGTATTTTTCGGCGCTGCCTCAACGTGTCCGCCTCATCTGGAACGATGGCCACCGCATCCAGTCGCTGCTCAAGCTGTTCGTCGCCAAGAACCTCGATATCGGCCATCCGGGAAAAGGGCGAGGCTGTTGGATGGCGTTCGGATACATCCTGGCCCGCAACGAGAGCCAAGTCATCGCCCTCCACGACTGCGACATCGCCAGCTACAGCCGGGAATATCTGGCAAGGCTGTGCTATCCGATCGCCAATCCCAACCTGAACTATGAATTCTGCAAGGGCTATTACAGCCGCGTGACCGACCGGTTGCACGGGCGGGTCACCCGGCTGTTCATCACGCCGCTCATCCGGAGCCTGCAACAGCTCGTGGGCCCCCACCCGCTCCTGACATTTCTCGACAGTTTCCGCTATCCCCTGGCGGGCGAGTTTGCGATGGTGCGCGATCTGGCCTGGACCAACCGCATCCCGGGCGACTGGGGGCTGGAAATCGGCGTCCTGGCGGAGATCTATCGCAACTGCGCACTCCGCCGCATCTGCCAGGCCGACATTGCCGACACGTACGACCACAAGCATCAACCCCTTTCGGACAACGATGCGGATACCGGCCTGCTCAAGATGTGCGTGGACATCACCAAGTCCCTGTTTCGCAACCTGGCGAGCGAAGGAGTCGTGCTCTCCGACAGCGTGCTGAAGACCTTGCGGGCCACATACGTGCAGAGCGCGCAGGAAGCCATCAACCGGTATGAGAACGACGCGGCCATCAACAGCCTGATGTTCGACCGCCATGAAGAGCGGACCGCGGTGGAGGTGTTCCTGCAGGGCATGAAGCTCGCCACCGAGGGATTTCTCGACGATCCCCTGGGCGTTCCCATGATTTCCAATTGGAGCCGTGTGACCCATGCCATTCCCGACGTCTTCGACCGCATGATCGAAGCGGTGGAAGAGGACCATGCCTGGGATCCCACGGCCGAACCGGCCGTCACACCCCGATGAGCCACGACCGCATCCCACTGGCGCCGGCGACGGAGAGTCGCCTGCGGGAGATCGACTTCGCCGACATTCTCGTCGGCATTCCCAGCTACAACAACGCCGCCACGGTCGGCCATGTGGTTCGCGCGGTCGCGGCCGGCTTGGCAAAGTATTTTCCCGCCAAACGCGCGGTGCTCGTGAACGCCGACGGCGGCTCCTCCGATGATACGACCGCCGTAGTCGCGCAGACGGCGGTGGACCATCGCCAGCTCTTGATCGCCGACCGGCAAAGCGTGCTCCACCGGATCGTGACGCCCTACCACGGCATCCCCGGCAAGGGCAGCGCGTTCCGGACCATTTTCGAGATCGCACGGCAGTTGAACGCCAGGGCCTGCGCCGTGGTCGATGCCGATCTGCGCAGCATCTCGCCCGAATGGATCGAGATGCTTTTGCGCCCGACCGTGGAGGGAGAATTCGACTACGTCGCCCCATTCTATCTGCGCCACAAATACGACGGCACCATCACCAACAGCCTGGCCTATCCACTCACCCGCGCGCTGTACGGCAACCGGATCCGCCAGCCGATCGGAGGCGAGTTCGGATTCTCCGGCGCCCTCGCGGCCCATTATCTGGATCAGCACGTCTGGGAATCGGAAGTCGCACGGTTCGGCATCGACATTTGGATGACCACGGAGGCCATCGCCTGCGGCGCCCGCGTGTGCCAAAGTTTCTTGGGCGCGAAGATCCACAACCCCAAAGATCCCGCATCCGATTTGTCCGACATGCTGCGCCAGGTCGTGGGGTCGTTGTTCGCCTCCATGGAACGGCACGTCACGGGCTGGTCCGCGGTCGTAGGCTCGCATCCCGTCCCGCTTTTCGGCTTTCCCTACGAAGTCAGCGTGGAGCCGGTCCACGTGGACGTAGACCGCATGGTCTCCTATTTTCAGCAGGGACTGACCGACCTGGCGCCGCTGTGGCGGGAGATTCTGAGCCACGCCACCTTCGAACACCTGATCGATCTGAACGGCCAAAGGGGAAAAGACTGCCGTATTCCGGATGAACTGTGGAGTCACATCGTCTTCGACGCAGCCGCGGCCTATCACCATCAGGTCCTGCCCCGCGAACACCTGCTGAAATGTCTGACTCCGCTGTACCTGGGCCGGACTGCGTCCTTCGTGCTCGCCACGATGGGACTCACGTCTGTGGAGGCGGAACGAGCCATCGAGCAGCTCTGCGCGACCTTCGAGGACCGCAAACCCTATCTGCTCGAGCGGTGGGAAGAACGGCCGTCGCGATGGACCGGCACGGCCGGCGTTGACCACGACGGCGCCGGAGTCGGGAGGCCGTCATGAACACCTTTATTGAGCAAGCGCTGATGGCTCCCTTGACCGTGCTGGCCGGTTACGCTACGGCCATCTTCCCCAACCTCATCGCGATGGGCATCCTCCTGCTGGCCGGCCTGCTGGCCGCTCGCGGGGTTGGCTTCCTCGCCGAACGGTTGCTGCGTGTCCTCGGCTTCGATCACCTGTGCAACCGGGTCGGCGTCACGGCGGCGTTGCTGCGCGCCGGGGTCAAGACGGATCCCTCGCGCCTGGTCGGCCGAGGTCTCCACTGGACCGTCGTCCTCGTGACCGGCGTGGCGGTCGTCAGCGCGCTCAACCTGGCTCCCATCAACCAAGTTGCCCAGTCGCTGTTGGCCTACGTGCCCCGCCTGATCACGGCGAGCATCATTTTGCTGGCCGGCTATGTCGCCTCGAATTTCGCGTCCCAGGCGATCCTGATCGCCGCGGTCAATGCGGGCCTGGCACCCGCCCGATTGCTGGCGACCTGTTCGCGCTGGGGACTTCAACTGCTTGCCGTGGCCATGGCGCTCGAGCAGCTGGGCATCGCCGAACAGATCGTCGTGGTGGGCTTCGGCATCACGTGGGGCGGACTGGTCTTGGCGGCGGCCATTGCATTCGGGTTCGGCGCAACGGACCTGGCCAAGGCCTTCCTCGAGAAAAAGTTGCTTCCGACCAGGACCGACGTGCCGGACGACCTCCGCCACTGGTAGTCATTCGCACAAGCTGGACGACGATGATTTCAAGCCTCAGCCACGACGGTTCCGACACGCTCCTGGAGCGGCCGGTTACGCAGTTCGTCCTTTTCACCGACCTGGACGGCTCGCTGCTGGACGGCATGACCTATTCTTTCCATGCGGCGATCCAGGCCCTGCGCGAGGTCCGGGCCCGCGGCATTCCGCTGGTGCTGGTGTCGAGCAAGACCCGCGCCGAAATGGAGCCCCTCCGCGCGCGCCTCGACCATCGGGATCCCTTCATCGTGGAGAACGGCGCGGCGGTCTTCATTCCGCAAGGCCGTTTCGACTTCCCGATCGAACGGGCACGCAAGCGATCCGCCTATGACGTCATCGAATTGGGATTGCCCTATCACATGCTTCGGGACGTGTTGAAGCAGATCGAGGAGGCGGTGGAAACACCGCTGCGCGGGTTCGGCGATCTCTCGGTCGGCGAGATCATGCGGGTGACGGGGCTGTCGAAGACGGACGCGGAGCTGGCCAAGCAACGCGAATACGACGAACCCTATCTGGTCGAAGGCCCGCCGAGCCTCGTGGCGGAAGTCTGCCGGCAAATCATCATGAGGGGCCTGCACTGGACCAAAGGCGGGCGGCTCTTTCACTTGACGGGTCGGAACGACAAGGGCCAGGCGGCGGCTCTGCTGCTCCGCTGCTATCAACGGCAGTTCAGGCTGCAGGAGGGACCGATCCGCATCGAGACGATCGGCATCGGCGACAGCCTCAACGATGCGCCCCTCCTGACCATGGTGGATCACCCGGTCCTGGTGCAACGGCTGGACGGCACCTACGATCCTGACGTACGCGTGCCGGGAATGATTCGCGCGGACGGCATCGGCCCGGTGGGATGGAACCGGGCGGTATTAGACATTCTGGACCGCCATTCCTGACGCGGATCAGCCCGATCTTACTCGGGCCCCATGATTCGCGTCATACTTCAGAACAGAACGCCGGCTGTGACGCGCAAGCCGCAACAGAGTTGTGCATTTCCAAGGCTGAAGAGCGCGCCAGCACAAATATTTTCCCATACGGCGGATAGGTCCCGAACTCCTTGGCTTGAAAATAGGGATGAGCCTGAAGGAATTCATCGAACGCTCGTTTCTCGCCCAGACTCCTGTCCGCCAGAGGGAACCAGTCGTCAAAGACAATCACTGTCTCATCGACGATCAACGGGGCACAGAATTCCAAGGCAGTTTTCGCCGAGAGATACATGTCGCAATCAATCATGATGACGCTGGCCTTGGTGATATGCTGTTTCGCCCGTAAATCTGTTGTGAGCGTCGACTCGAAGAACCCTTTCGTCAAGACGACTCTTTGAAAATTGATCTTCTCCCAATGCAATACCTGCATGGTGAACGCATGCTCGGATTTGAACGAGCCGGGACGCCAATGCCCTTCATCATCGTAACTGGCCTCCACGGGCAATCCCTCGAATGAATCGAAGCCCAATAACCGCACATGCTCGAGACCGAGGTCTTCCAGCACACGATGCATCTGGGTCAGAGACGTGCCGTTGTAGACGCCAAATTCCAGATAATCTCCCAGCGAGCCCGGACCATACTTATCGGCTAAATACGTGAGAGCCTCACGATACTTGCTCCTCAATGGTTCTTCCATGACCAGCTTGTCTCGTGCCTGGATGGTGTTCCGTAACTTGACGTAATTTCCACAAGCCTGAAACGGCGTGTATTGCAGCCAATGCTCACCCTTTAGCAGGTGGTACAAACCGATGAGCGTTCTGTCTACCAGTCTGGTCGCTGCCGAGAAGGTCGTTGGAAATTGCATGATGGCCTCTGGTTGATTGCGTCTGAACCGGCTGAAGTGCCGACCTAAATAATGGATGATACGGCAATCGTGGCGGCACGACAGCTAGCAATTCCCCTCGCTGCCTCGCCCCTTGCGTGAGTATGACGTGAATAAGAAAAGGAGGGAGCTACGCGTGAGTACCTTTTCTCTGCCCCGTTGTGGAAGTCACCACTGAAACGGGAGAAAACTTGGAGTGCGAGAAGGCGCTGCTACGTCTTAGACTTTGTCGCGAACACGGTGGCGTCGCAGGCGACGTACTTGATCTGTTTCATCGGAATGATGACGACTTCTTTGGCTGAATCCACTTCCAGCACTTCCATGTCGTCGCTGATCGTATGCCGGATCGCGTCCTTGACGACCAACTCCTGGTTATCCACGAACACCACCTTCACCCAATACTGCACGATCCCCTCCTCCTACGATGTGAACCATCTCGTACCGCTGCTCCGATAGACGGCCGCGACCAGGCTCTTGCTCTCATTGATGCTCCAAACCCAGCTCGGCCGATCGCGTCGTCGCGGCCTCGACCGCCGACGTGACGGTCGCGCGAAACTGTCCCAATTCCAAGGCGTGAATACCCGCGATCGTGGTTCCCCCCGGGGACGCCACCCGATCCTTCAACAGGGCCGGATGTTCGCCGGACGACAGGACCAGCCGCGCGGCGCCGGCCACGGTTTGCGCGGCCAGCAGTTGGGCCGTCTGGCGCGGAAGCCCCATCTTCACGCCGCCGTCCGCCAGCGCTTCTATCAAGATGTACACGTAGGCCGGTCCGCTCCCGCTCAACCCGGTGACCGCATCCAACAACCGTTCCGGCACCACCACGACGTGACCGATCGTTTCAAAGAGGGATCGGGCCGTCGCCAACTCGTCACCCGGCACTTCCTCATCGCCGGCGATGGCCGTGACGCCCTCCCGAATGGCGGACGGCGTGTTGGGCATGGCGCGGACGATCTTCTTGCGTTTCATGCCCCGCAGGTGCCGGGCGATGCGCGCGATGGGATAGCCGGCGGCGACCGAAACGATCAAAGTCTTGTCCGGCAGAATGTCGGCGATCTCGTTCAAGACCTGGTCGAGCACCTGCGGCTCCACGGCCAGCACGAGCAGGTCGGCTTCGTCGGCCGCCTCCGCGTTCTTGGCCGTGGTCGCCACGTGATATTTCCCGCTGATGACGTCGCGCGCGGCCGGATCGATGTCCGATGCGATGAGATGCGACGGAAGAACTAGCTTCGCATGGAGCAGGCCCGCGATGAGGGATTCGGCCATATTGCCCGCACCGATGAATCCGACTCTCGCGGTATGCTGCAGCATGCGGCGATTATACTGACGCCGTTCCGAACCTTGCAACTTTGTCAGCTTGCCAGGACTGCGCCTCGTTCGATACAGTAGCTGCATGCCAACCCGAATTCTCCTCGGCACCTTGGTCGTCCTCGCTCTGCTCCCGGTTCCGAGCTGGGCCCGCCGCGAATCCTTCACCGAGCAGCAGAAACTGCAGGTCAAGAAGATCGATCGGGTGCTCCTGGAGGTCATCGCCCTGACCGACAAGGGACCGGCCGATCCGGCGCCGTTCCTGGACTTGATCTCGAAGCGGCTGCGCGAACTCGGCTACACCGTGGTGGCCGATCCGGCTCAACCGCACGACGTGCTGGTGCAGGTCAAATGCGAACAGCGAAAGACGTGGGAAGGCACGACGAAAATGGGCAGCGATGCGGACCTTCCAGATTCACCGTCCCGTTTATGGAAGGGTCCCGCCTGCCAACTGGTCTATTTCCTGGACGGCAAGAAAATGGGCTGGCACAAGGAAGTGCGGACGGAATTTGCGGACGCCGAACCGGCGGCCGTCGCGGCAAAAGCCGGCGACGCCGGAACCTATGCGATGAATCATCTCAGAGAGCGGCTGGACGACTACGACTTTCCCACGCTCATTACGGCCGAATGGGGGCAGGAAGAACGCCTCTTCAAGTTGTATGACGATCCGGCGACGCCGTCGGCGCGGAAGATCAGGCTGGTGAACCTGTTCGGCTACCTGTTCTCAAACGATGCGGTTCCGCGTCTGCTGGCCGGCCTTAAGGGACCCGATCTCGAAATCGCCAAGGCATCGGCGCTGGCGCTGGGTAACATCGGCCAGAAGGATACCGTCCCGGCCCTGGTGGAGACGATGAAGACCGGCCGTCCGGAGTTGCGGCCGTCTGCGGCCAAAGCCCTGGGCATTCTTGGAGCCCTGCACGGCGACTTCACCATCGTCGATCCGCTCCTCGAGACGCTCAAGTCGACGGACGACGTCGCGCTCAAGACCGAAGTGGTGTGGGCTTTGGGTAAACTGCCGGACCGGCGCGCGCACGAACCGCTGCTGGCACTTCAGAAATCCCTCTACAATGTGCGAGAGAACGACGCCGACCCGAAGATGGTCAAGCTGAAAGAAGCGGTGAACTGGACCATCAAACAGATCGACACCTGGGAGTATCTGCAGTAGCCGGGATCCCGCCAATGCCTTCCATGCTCGCCCAGATGCGGATCAGTCTCGTCGTCGCCCTTTGCACGTTGCCCCATGCACAGGCGGCCTGGAGCCAGGTGATCGGGGAAGCCGCCGAGTTGGATCGTCTGCGCGCCCGCGCGGAGGAAGCCATCGGCAACGACGACCCGGACGGCGCCGCGCTCAGCATGGGCCGCGCCGCGCTCATGGCGAAGCAACTGAGCAAGAGCCATCGGGACGATCCGGCGGCCGCAAAACTCTATCAGGGAGCCGAACCGCTTTTCCGCGCGCAGGAACACGGTTATCGGGCTATTGCGCTGTTCCGGCGGGCCGGGGGGCAATTACCGGCGTCGTCGGGCGTCTGCGGCAGCTTGGCGCTGGCGCAGGGCAGCCTGCAGCAAGCCCTCGTCTTGCTGGTGCCCGACGAGCAGGCGCCGGCCGACGTGCGGGAACGCACCAAGAAACTTCGGGAAGCGGCCGACGACTGGGTCACCGTCGTCGCCTCGATGATCAGCGACTATCAGTGCCCCTGATCCCGTGAAGCATCGGAAAGAGCTTATAGCCTATGGCCTATAGCTCGAACCAAGACAAAGTCCCCGCCATCGCAGTCCCGTAACTGCCATAAGCTATACGCCAGACGCTGTTCTCTAGTCCTCTTCAGGATTGATGACGTGCAGCCCCGCGGTCTTGCTGGCCGCGAGCAATTGAACATCCGCGCTGACGACCGTCAGGCGGAGCGGCTTGAGTTCCAACGCCAATGCCAGATGCATGACCTGCTGCGCGCGAAGAAACGGATATTCCATCACCAGTTCCTTGGTGGCCAAATAGGTCTGCGTCGTCGGCACGATGAACTGGAACAGGCCTTCCATGGATTCGCGCTCGAACTTGTGGATCACGGAGTAGCAATCATCTCTCGTGATCTCGCCCTGCTGGGCCCGGTTGGAAAATGACGAATACAATTCCGTGACGCTCCACGTCGGCAGAATCGCCACTTTCCCGCGCTTGACCATCAGCTTATTGACGATGCGGGTCCC
Source organism: Nitrospira japonica (assembly GCF_900169565.1). Classification (NCBI taxonomy): domain Bacteria; kingdom Pseudomonadati; phylum Nitrospirota; class Nitrospiria; order Nitrospirales; family Nitrospiraceae; genus Nitrospira; species Nitrospira japonica. Next base: position 3,700,098 of record NZ_LT828648.1, read on the forward strand.
GCGCTCCATGCTGTAGCGCTTCACGAGAGCCGTCGAATCGAAGTAGTAGTACGGCATGGGCTCAAATCCTCCCCTTCAAGATAACGGCGGCCAGGGGACCTTGCAGCTTGGAGAGCCGGTCCTGGAGTTCATCCAGCGGGACTTCCTCATAGCCTTCCCGGCGAAGCTTGTCGGCGAGATTGCCTTTGTTGAACAGCACGGTGTCTTCCTTGAGCCGATCTCCCAGCCGGCGCTTGGCAAGACGGCTCGGTACCCGCTGTTGTGTTGCAGTCAACCCGCGCCCCCGGCTTCTCGGCGCCCGGCCACTTACGCTCAATCTACTCATACCTGCGCTCTCCCTCCTGCTATTAGTGCGTTGCTGCTGCCGGTTTTTGGCCGGCTCCCTCACGCGGACAGCCGGCGGGGCGGGTCGCCTCCGCCGGCAGTTCGGATTCTCCATAAATATGCCCGGCGATCGCTTTGGCCACGTCGGACGACAACTCTTGCTGCATCACGCGAACCGCCTTGGCCGTTGTCCCTTGATCTCCACGACCTCAAAGTCGCCGCACCAGCGGACGTACATGAACTGCGGATCTCGCACGTCGATCGGCCAGACCCGGACGAACCCGCGCAACAGCAGTTCCGGTGCATGACCTCCCGAGGCGGAGCTGGAAACGGATTCGGTCGCAGGACGATCCACGATCTGCAAACCTTCCCGGATCAACCCCTCGCTCAAGGCCCGTTGCGCGGCCTGGGTCTGATCGCCCGTCACGTCGATCGCGAATAATAGATTCGTCGCCAGGAACTGCTCCAGTTCCATCGTGAGCTCATTCACGCGGTAGGGCGACGCCATCCCCTGTCCGCTTGGCCGGACGACGCGGAGATCGGCATTATAGGTTTCGCGAATCACGAGATTGTGGGCCGCCCGCCGCAATCCACGGACCTTGGCCAGTTTGTCCGCGGACCGGTGCGCGTCATCGACGTCCGCCTGAATGCCGCGATCCAATTCGGTGATTTTCTCCATGAACGCCGTCTCGGCCTGCGAGCGCTGCATGACCGCCAGGGCATAGTGCACCTGCTTCTTCGAATCAAACCATCGATCCGCGATCCTGACGTTTTCAAGCACTTTGTCCGTCGAGACCTTGGTGAGGTTGTCGATGGTCAGGCGCCGCTCGTCGCGGCTCTGTCCCCGCTGCTCGACGACCAAATACGACTCCCAATCCTTCGCCTGGGCGGACACTTCCGTCTTGAACACGCGGGCCAGGGCTGCATAGGCCTGATCTTCCGCCACCGCGCTTCTGTCTGATTGACCGACCCCGGTGAGATATTGGTCCGCCGAATAGTCGGGGCTCATGCCGTTGACCCAGGCCGGCTTGGCTTTTCCGCCGAAACATCCGACGAGCAACAGGGCGGCCGCGCAGATGACAAGCACCGGCATCCGGTCAATCATTGCACCACCCGCTGAATCAGAAACACCGTTTGCCCGGGGGACAGGGAAAGGGACCGGCTTCCCGGAGGCCCCTCTCCCGTAAAACCGGCGCCCCTGACGTCATAGTGACCGGGAGACACCCAGCGCCGGGCGAGATGGATTTGATCGGGCAATGTCCGCCAACTGCGCTTATCCGATTCCTCCGAAGCCACCGCATAGCCATGCGCGATCAAGCTGACCAGTAGTCCGACCCAATCGGCATTTTTTTGCCCCGCGGCGCTCTGCGATCCTCTGGTCGCGGCTTCCGCCATCGCATATTTTGTGGCCGCCCTGGCTACGGCTTTGACGGCGATGCCCGGCAGCCGTTCCGACAAGGATTTCTCCGCAAGGGCCGTCACCTGATGCACCGGCTCGGTCTTGACCAAGACCGGATCCCCTGACGCGGCATTGAGTGTGACTATGTCTACCGGCACCTGTGTAGGTTGTGGAATCAACTTCGGCAACGCCACGCGAACGACGCGCCCGTTCAAGCCGTAGAGGACGCTGTCCTTGGCTCGGTTCTCCGGAGTATTCGGATTGGTCAGCGCCCGGTTGATCAGGACCAATTGGAGCGCATCCATACTGATGGGCAGATCAAGAAACTGGTCCTCCTTCCGGGGTGCGCGGCCATTATAGCTGATCACGACCACTTGGGCGAGATTCTGCTGCGCTTGAACGGACTGCCACGGCACACCCGGAAAGGCCCGCTCGTAGGCGGTAAACTCCGACGTCAAATGCAATCCGTCCGTCGTTCTCAACAGATCGCTCTGCAACTGCCTTGGTTCTCCGACCCGCGACCAGCCCTTCATTGAGTCGTAGGTTTCGTAGGCCTTGCGATAGGCAATGAAGGCGTTGTTCACGTCGCCGGTACTTTCGTAGAGTATACCCGTGAGATAGCGCGCAAAGCCGTCCTCCCGATAGGCGCTTTTATCTTTGACGCGATCGGACAACACGTTCAGACGATGATCGATGCGCCGGGCCTCCACCAGTGATTCTTGCCAGAGACCCAGCATGGCGTAGTTGAGCGCCTTCACGACATTGAGCATGACCTGCTCGTAGGGATCGCCCTCATACGGCAGCGCGTTGTCGTTGGTCAGGAACGCGGCGGTTTCCGTGCGGACCTTTCTGGTGTAGAGGCGTTCGACCTCGTCGTCCGACTGTTCCAACAGGAGGTTACTCTGCTTGTAGTCGCCGGCGAGATGCAGCGTCATGCCCCGATCCATGCCGTACAAGACGCGGCTCTTGTCGCCATATTCGTCTTCCGCTTCTTTGATGGCCGCGTCCGCGCGCTGATAATCGTGGACTAGCAAGCTCTTGTCCGCCTGAACATAGTGCTTGCCGAACGAACCGCATCCGCTTGCGGTGAGGAGTATGGAGACGGTGAGAATGGTCGAAAGACAAACGCCCCACCGCGCAGGATCCTGTACGGTGGGGCGTGAGACGAAGCAGCTCAACGGACTTCTGGCTGTCAGAAAACGGTGCGTTTTTTCTCGATCACTTTCTTGATCTTTTTCTGGCCAAACCAGACCTTGGCATTGCTTTCCAAGTCAACCATCTGAAGATCCACCTGGTAGAACATCGCTTTGGTGCCTTCGGCTTCATCGAGAATCGTGGCGATGGTGCCCTTCATCATATAGTCTGCGCCGATTTCCTTGCCGGGCGCCTTCTGCGTGTCTTCCCGGGCATACATCGCCTGTTCCTTCCGCTCATTGCGCACTTCGTCGCGTTCACCCTTGTTGGCCACAAAGGTCACTTTTTGGGAGTTCGTCAATTCGCGCTGGAGATCCGTGACGAAGGTCTGCACGTTGATGTGCTCGTGGCTGTTGTTGAGCACCGTACCCACCACCACGACCGGCTGACGGTTCTTGGCCGCGCTGAAGTTGCCCAGCCAGGGATAATCGAGAGCCTCCTTCACCATGGCTTCCGCCACCATGCGGGAATCGGTATCGTTCCAGCGCCCGCTGAGATCGGTCACCACACCGGTATCCACGCGGGTCACTTTCGTCTCGCTTCCACAGCCGGCCAGCGTCAGGAACCCGAAACAGAGCACGACCGATCCTACTGCACCGGCAAAACCCCGCTGCCCTATACTCCCCATCATCCCTCCGCCCGCTTGATACGATTAGCGACGTGCGCGATCAATGATTCGCGCGCTTGTCTTCTTCCTTCTCAAGACGCTCGAATGCCTTGTCCGCGTTCTTCCGCACGTAGTCCCTGACCTCCGCGTTCAGTTCCTTGGCATGCTCCAGGTTGTTCTTCATGTCTTCCAGATTCAGCTTGGTCAGGACGTAATAGGTGCCGGTTTTTTCGTCCTTGTAGCGATCGATGGGCCGCACGCCGCTCAAAGTAGTCGTGGTGATCGTCTTGATCGCCCGCTCGACGTTCTGCTCTTCCGACATCCGGGTGAAATCGCCCGCCGTCGTCGAGGCCGCATAGTCTCTCATGAGATAGCCGGTATAGGTCTCGAATGTTTTAGCAATCTCGGCGCGCCCTCTGTTCTCTGCCGTATCCCAGGCCAACGGTTCATTTCTGACCCCCGTCACGGATCCTACGCCGAAAAACGCCTTACTGTCCTTTTCGCTCATCGCGCCCGACCCCTGCTTGACCCACTTCGGAGGACCGCCGCACGCGGCAAGCCCGACGATCAGTATGAGCGCGACCCCACCACCGGCCAATTGTGAAAGGATTCCACGCGGCTGGCTCATGCGACTTCCTCCTTCGCGGTTAATCGACTCATCGGGCGTTCGAATAGCGAGAAATCGAGCGGATTTATGCTAACATGCACGACCTATTGAGTCAACGCGCAGGATCCCGAGAGTGCCCATTTTTGAGCCCTCGGAGAAGAGGAAACAGACTATGGCGGACGTACAAATCGAAGATGGTATCATCCGAATCGTTGGATTGGACGTGCAGGATCCTAAAGCGGCGGCGGTACTGGCGGAGTATCCTCAGGTACGGTGGGCAGAGATCACGAGACGCGCGCTCAAGATCGGCCTGGGTTACTTGAAAGGGGGCGGGAAGGATTAAGGCTTCCCCGGCTGCGACCGGTTGCCCCGCGCGACGGCTTCGCGGGCTCGCACGTGATTGCCGCCGAGTTCCAGGTACCGTTGAAAGGCTTCGATCGCCTTCTGATCGTTTTTCAGTTCGTCTTCGTACAGAACTCCGAGCGAAAAGTAGACGTCCATATAGGCCGGATTGACCGCGAGCGCATTCAACATGGCTTGTTCGGCTTCCTGGTACTGTCCCCTCTTTTCGTAGATCAATCCCAGCGTATAGTGCGAGTCGGGATTCTTCGGCGCATGCTGCACGGCCAGCGTACCGGCGGACAGGGCCTCGTTGAGGTCCGGCAGGACTTCGAGCCGCACGTAACTCTTCAACACGTACGCATCGCCGTATTCCGGATCGTATTCCAGCGCACGGTTGAGGCGATCCAACGCTTCGTCCGCCGACTTCCCGGTCTGCAGCAACGCAAACGCCTGCTCGTACTGCAACTTGGCCGCCTGCTTGCGCTCGGCCGGCGACTGCGGTTCTCCTCCGAGCCTGAACGCCGCCTTGCGGCCTTCGATGAGAATCGTGTCGCCGTCCCCTTCGAGCTGTGTGAACAGCGGGTGCTGGGCTCCCTTGGATTGCTCCTGGATCTGCTGGATCGCATAGTGTCCTAACTCCGACGCCATCAACCATCCGTTCTTGTCCAGGTCCGCGGCACCGGCTAACCCCGCGGCAAGCACCTGAACGAACAGACTGCGATCCTGCGTCCTGACAGCCGTCTCGCCTTTATCCCCGGCAGTCAAAACTTGAACCGCCCGCTTTTCCTGATCGTCCTCCGGCGTGATCCGTCCTTCCAGCGACAAGGGCTGTGCCGCGCTGACCTCCCACCCTCGCACGGCGACGTCCAGCAGCAAGAGCGTATGTTTCGAGGCGGTGCGCCGGCTGAATTCCTTGAGTTGGTCGAACGTCACCGCCTTGGATACGTTGTTGGGCTGCGCGTCCCACGGAACCAGATAGCCCGCTTCGCTACCCGATTGGTCGCGCGCCATTCCGGCATGGCCAGCGAAATAGATGACCAGACGGTCCTGACGCCCGACCTTGCGCGGAAGAAAATCGGACAGCAACTGCTGGAGCCGCCGAAAGCTGGCCTCGCCGTCGTACAGCTCCACGACCTCTTCAAAACCAAGCCCGCGCAGGGCCTGGGCCATTGCTTTGGCGTCTTCCCGCGCGCCGGGCAGCTTGGGCGCCACGACGTAGTTCTCGATGCCGATGACGACCGCCCAGGACTTGTAATACAGTCCTTCCGGCTTTCCCATTTGCGCCCAGGCGGAGAATGTGGAGGACGTCACCGACGCGAGAAGCAGGCAGGAACACAGCGATCGAACGAAAAAGCGGACGCGACTGGCAAACCGTGGCGACATAAGCAAGAACCGGCGTGGAACCACTCTGAAAATTTAGCCTACTCTCGCATTCCCGTGACTGTCAAGAAACACTCCGGCGAAAGACAGGCCACGCCGATCACCTCCGCACCGCCGCGTTGCGGATTGCATAGTTCCCCGGACCAAGGTATGGTTGTGGCCGATTCGCACGGCGGACTCGAACGCCAGGCAGGAGCGCGCGACTATGGCGGATAACATCGATACCCTCCTGAAAGAAAGCCGGGTTTACCGGCCGACGCCCAAGACCGTCTCCGCAGCCCACATTCAGGATTACGAGACCGCATACAAGCAGTCAATCGCCGACCCTGAAGCGTTCTGGAGCGGCATGGCCGAGGAATTGGAATGGTTCACCCCCTGGAAGACGGTGCTCGAGTGGAACTACCCCTGGGCCAAGTGGTTCGTCGGCGCGACCTGCAATATCGCCTATAACTGCCTTGATCGCCACGTCGCGACCTGGCGCAAAAACAAAGTCGCGTTGATCTGGGTGGGTGAGAACGATCAGGAACGGATCTTCACCTACGCCGAACTCCATCGGCAAGTCAATCGCTGCGCGAACGCGCTGAAGAAGCTCGGGATTCAGAAGGGCGACCGCGTGACGATCTACCTGCCCAAGATTCCGGAACAAGTGGTGGCGATGCTGGCCTGTGCCAGAATCGGCGCGATCCACAGCGTCGTCTATTCCGGATTCAGCGCTCCGGCCCTGTCGAGCCGCATCAACGACGCGGAGGCGAAACTCGTGATTACCGCCGACGTGGGGTTCGATCGAGGCAAGATCATCAATCTCAAACCGGTCGTCGACGAGGCCGTGAAGAGTTGCGCCACGGTGGAACACGTGGTGGTGGTACGCAGACAGACTCCTGGGCCGGCGTTGTCCGCCCCGAAGGAAATCGATTGGCACGACTGGCTCCGGCATGAGACGCCTCACTGTGCCGCGGAGCCTCTCGACGCCGAAGCGCCGCTCTATATTCTGTATACGTCCGGCACCACCGGCAAACCGAAGGGCGTGGTCCACGTGCACGGCGGCTACATGGTCGGCACCTATGCCACGACGAAGTATGTCTTCGATCTGAAGGACGACGATGTGTATTTCTGCGTGGCGGATCCCGGCTGGGTGACAGGTCACAGTTATATCGTGTACGGCCCCTTGCTCAACGGCGCGACCATTTTGACCGCGGAGGGCAAACCGGACTATCCCACCCCGGGCCGGTGGTGGGACTTGATCGAACGCTACGGCGTGTCGATCTTCTACACGACCCCGACCGCCATCCGGTTGTTGATGCGCTACGGAGAAGATTGGCCCAAGAAGTCCGACTTGTCCACACTGCGCATTCTGGGCAGCGTCGGTGAACCCATCAATCCCGAGGCTTGGGAATGGTTCCATCGCGTAACCGGCGGCGACAAACCCATCATGGATACCTGGTGGCAGACGGAAACCGGATCGATCCTGATCACGCCGCTTCCCAGCGTACCGCTGAAGCCGGGATCAGCCACGAGACCGTTCCTCGGCATCGAAGCCGACGTCGTCGATCGGCAGGGCAACAGTCTTCCCCCGAATGCCGGCGGGTTCGCCGTGATCAAGAAACCCTGGCCTTCGATGATGCGGACCATCTATAAGGATCCCGATCGCTACAAGGTCTACTGGACGACGATCCCGAATTGCTACACGGCCGGAGACGTCTGCCACAAGGACGCCGACGGCTACATGTGGTTCATGGGCCGTGCCGACGACGTCATCAAAGTGGCGGGCAACCGGCTCGGAACCGCGGAGGTGGAAAGCGCCCTCGTCAGTCACCAGGCGGTAGCCGAGGCCGCGGTGATCGGCAAGCCCCACAAGACGGTGGGCGAATCCATCAAGGCCTTCGTCATTTTGAAGCAAGGGGAAAAGGAAACTCCCGAACTCATCCACTCCATCAAAGAGCAAGTCAAACACGAACTGGGAAAGATCGCGGTGCCGGCTGAGATCGACATCGTGACCTCGCTGCCCAAAACCCGATCCGGCAAGATCATGCGGCGGGTGCTCAAAGCGAAGGAACTGGGACAGGATCCCGGCGACATTTCAACCATCGAAGAGTAACGCATCGCGTTCCCGAATATTGGTTGTGACCAACAGGAGGCCGGTATGATGAAGTCCGTGAATCTTGCGCCGATGGCGATTTTCGGCGCGGTATTGTGGTTCTGCCCGACGCTCGCTCCCTCACCCGTCTTCGCCGCCGACAAGGACAAGCAGACCAAGGCACCGAAGGCTGCCCCGCAAGCCAAGGCCTCCAAGCCCAAACAGGACAAATCGAAATCAGCTGACGCGGCGGGCACGACGAACGCCTGTTTCGGCATGGCGCCCAAGATCGAGAAAGTCGCGCCGGATGAAGGAAAGGCCGGAGACAGCGTGACCATCAAGGGATACCAGTTCGGTCCGGCAAACTGCCTGCGGGGCGTCTCGTTCGGACCGGGACGGCCGGCCAAATTTGCGTTCAAGAACGACACGACCGTCACGGCAACCGTTCCGTCCGGCGGACGAAAGGGACTCGCCATCCTGACCGTCACGACGGCATCGGGAGAGGACTCAAAAGCCTTTCTGATGAAGTAAGCGTTCCGCTGACCGGCGGACGGCCGGCGAGCGTCCAATCATGAAGTGGTCGAGAAAACCGGGAGAGCCGATCTATCAGCGGCGGCACATGGTGGCTCTCCTCGTGGCTGTCTGCCTGCCGATCGTCCTGGTCCAGCTCTATAAAGTTTACATCGGACCGATCGGCTTCTTTGCCCAACTGACCGTGGCGATCGTCGTGTCCGTCTTTGCCGGCATCGGCCTCTACCTGCTCTACAACTCCTCCGCTCGGAACGAGCCATAGCCGATCCGATCGCGATGACACTCGCTCGCCTCATCTCGCGGATTACCAGACGTTCCGTATGGAGTAAGAATAGAAGCACGCAGGCTGCGAGCAGCCAAGCCCATCGCACTCTAGATGAGCCCCTTTTTCTTGAGGTAGTCCGTATCGATGGCGGGAGTCGGCTTGGACAGTTGGCTCCGATCCTGGAGCAATCGCTCGACGTACTTGCCGATCAGGTCCGATTCCAGATTCACCGGATCATCGACCTGCTTGAGGCCGAGCGTCGTCACCTTGGCGGTGTGGGGAATGATCGCGACCGATACGGCATGGTCGGCCACCTCGTTGATGGTCAAACTGACTCCGTCCACCGTGATCGAGCCTTTCATGACGCAATAGCGCAGCACCTCCGGCGGCAGATCGATCGTGACGACGATGGCGTTCGCGTCCGAGCGGCGGCTGCGAACCCTGCCGATTCCGTCCACGTGGCCTGCCACGAGATGACCGCCGATGCGCTCGTTCAGCTTCATGGCCCGTTCCAAATTCACCGGGGCGCCCGCCGCGAGACGGCCGAGCGTCGTGACCGAGAGCGTTTCCGGAGAGACCTCCACCGCGAACCAGGCTTCATGACGTTCCGCCACCGTCAAGCAGGCGCCGTTCACGCTCACGCTGTCCCCGACCTTCAAGTCGCTCATGACGGCCGTCGCGAGAATCGTCATCCTCGTGCCGGCGAGCGTCTTGTCGACGGACCGTATGGCGCCCATTTCTTCGACGATTCCGGTGAACATGACAGGATATTGAAAATGGCCCCTTCTCACCCGCGCACCCCGGCGCGCCAAGACGCGCCTTGCCACGGCGTCGTTCCCGCTTCTCGTCCAGCCTCAACGTCCCTAGAAATAGTACGCCTCGGCTAGCCGCTCGCTGCGGCCTTGCCGGAGGCCATCTTGAATATCCTGGAGAAGCAGAAACACGGAGCCTATTCCCCTTTTTTACTAAATACCTGCTTCACGACATACACGAACACGACGATCAGGACAAGAACGCCCAACACCGTGACGACGCCGATGACGATATCTCCCGTCGAATGTTCTTCCATCACCGGCATTATAGTCGTTTCGTGTTCAACCTGTCTCCGATCACGCCTGTCTCATCGTAATCCAGAAGGCCGACGCCGCCACGAGTTGCAGGCCGGCGATCACGGCGAAGGCGCCGGCATAGCTCATCACGGCGATCAGAATACCGGCCAGGAGCGGCCCGCTCGCGTGTCCGATGTCCATGATCGTGCCCTGCATGCCCATGCCCGCCCCCAGCGTCTTGAACTCGGAGCTGTCCGCCACGAGGGCGGAGGATGAGGACGAGACCACTGCCTCACCGAACCCAAACCCGGCGGACAGAACCAGGAGGAGCGGAAAGAACGAAACATGCGGGATGCAAACGAACGTGGCGGCGCAGATCATCAATCCCAGCACGATGAGCGGCTGCCGCCCGATGCGGTCGGATACCCGTCCCATGATCGGCTTGGAAAAAAACGACGTGAATGCCTGCACGCTGAACAGCAATCCGACATCCCCGGCATTTAACCCCACCGACAGACCGTACAGCGGCAGGAATGCCATCAAGGCGCCGTTGGCAATCATCTTGGCCGCGTCCGTGGAACTGGTGATCAGCACCTTCTTGTTTCTCGAGACCACCGTAAACCCCTTCCACATCTCCGCCGTGACCGCCGACAGTCCCCTTCCCTGCATGCGCGGGGGCGCCACGTTCAGCCGCAGGCTGTAAAAGAGGACGATCGCGGCGCATCCGAACACGCCGGCCGTGACGAACGCCGCGGGGAATCCCGACGTATAGACCAGATAGCCTCCGATGAAGGGCCCCAGCAAGGCACCCGACTGCGTACAAGCCGTATAGGTGCCGAGAGCTGCCCCGCGGCGTTCCCGATAGAGTTCCGCCACGGTCGCCAGGGCGCTCGGCGCGAAGATCGCCGTCGCAAGTCCATGCGCGAACCGCAATGCGGTCAACGCGTTCAGGTCCGTAATGAACGGATACAGGAACGGGGGAAGGCCGAAAGCCACGACGCCGATCCGAAGCAGGATCGTCCGGCCGTAAATGTCGGACAGGGCGCCGGACGGCAGCTTGAGGAGCACGCCGGTCAACGTCGACACCGACACGATCAATCCGATCCGCTCAGGCCCTGCGCCGAGCGATTCGGCAAATAGCGCCAGCACGGGCATGCGCACCATGTTGTAGCTGATAAAACAGAGTACGCCGACCGTGCAGATCAGGACGAAACTTCGCGCGGACGTCATGGGACCATCCCGTCATGCGGACGCCCCGGGACTTGCGCCGGATCCGCGAGGGCGCGCTGCAGGAACGCGACGTCGGCGGCGTCCAAGGCCGGGGGATCCATGGCTTCGGACAAGACGCGATCGGGGTGCCGGCGCATCTCGACGCCAAGGCGATTGACGGTGTCCAACCCTTTCGCCAACTTCTTTTCCACCGTGCTACCGATGAGCGGGCGCAGGAGCGACAGCACCCCGGAGACGAAGCGGTTGTCCACCTTCATATAGGACACCATCGTCGTGTCCATCGACTCGGTTCCCTCAGGTTCCCGCACGACTTTGGTTCTCAAGAGCACCACGGCCTTGCCTGTCAGGCTGGGCAGCAGCCTGCTGTGGTGGGTTCCTTCAAGATAGTAGATCCGCGACGAGCGATCATGATAGACGAGATGGACCAACCCTTGAGTCCCCTCCCCGTCGTCGCCCCAATACAAGCCGGGGCCGCGAATCTCCGACTTGTACAGTCCCAGATCCAGACGGTTGATCAGCGCCGCCGCCGTCGGCGGTCGGTCGAGCAGATACGTATAGAGGGTCTCCGTCAGCGCCGTCCGCACCGGGCCGATCTTGTTGGCCGTCGTATAGTCGTCGACGACCGGCTGCAACCGGCAGGTCCAGTCGGCATCGACTTTGTCGATGGGAAACGTTAATCCGGCGTGGTCCGCCTGCAATGAGCAGGTCTCCGAGCGGGCTTGGCTGACCGGCCAGCACGCGACCGTGCCGATCACGACGGCGGCAAACAGCGGCGCCGCGCCGGGCGGGAGGGACATCATGGCGTCTGCGTCGAAATGGTCAGGTGGATGGAAAACAGCTGCCGCGGATCGTCGCGCAGCCGCATCTGCCTGAGCAGGTGCTCCACCGACGGGGTCACGAGCCCTTCGAACGACACCTTGCCGTTGGTCGAGACGGTCAACGGCTTCGTCACGTCGATCATTCCCTCATTGAGGAACAGGCTGTAGCGCCGGATCCGCTCCGTCGTCACGTCGATGCGATCCGGCGCGACGATCGTCGCGTCGAGCTTGGCATACTCCCGGCGGCGGATCGACTCGTCCCGTTTGCTGACCAAATCGTCGGCAAAGGCGGCGATGGGATCGGTGGCGTCGAGCCGTACCCAATCGAACGGCTGAAAGTGGCTGGCCTCGCGAACCACCGTCAGTCTCGCGGGCAGTGGATCGCGCCGCTGGCGATTGAGCCAGGCCGCCAGCTCGGGCAATTCCTCCCGCGGGAAGTAGTGGCCGCCGGCCACCGGATGCTCGCCCTGATGTTCCCGGTATACATGTGGGTAGCCCAGTGCCGTCAGTTCGCGGGAAATCGACCGGCTCAGTTCGACCGGCATGACCTGGTCCTTTTCGCCGTGGATCATATAAACTGGGGTATTTCGCAGATTCGCGAGGAAGGGCATCAGCACCTGATCCAGCCCGCTCGCCATCGGGGCGATACCGGCGAACAGCGGCGCGTGGTGCATCCCGATCAGCCATGTGCCGATACCGCCATTCGACATGCCGGTGAGGAAAATCTGGTCGGGATCCACATGATACCGCCGCCGCACCTGCTTGATGGACGCGAGAACGAGCGTCTCCGCCCGTTTGGTGAACCACGCGCCCCCCGGATACGTCGGACAGGCGAGCAAATATTCATCCTCCAGGCGAGCCCTCCATCGTTCAAGATAGGCCTCGCCGGTAAATCCGGCACCGTGCAGGCACACCACCAACGCATAGCCTTTGGACGGTTGATAGGTGAGCGGAATAGACAGCGCGAGCTGATAAGACCGGCCGTCGACGACGACCTGCTCGTCCGGCAGGGTGCCGATGGGCTGCGACGAATACGGATATTCCGTTTGGACGATTTGCGTAACGGTTTCGATCGACGCGTCAGGGCGTGCCGTGATCGCCCGCAGCAGCCGTTCCGCTTCGTCGCTATTCTGCGAATCCAGATACTGGAAAATCAGCGGAGCCAGCGCGTCGGCATCCGCGGCCCGGGAGCTCGGCTCACTCCACAGGCCGAGGGCGGTCAGAGCGGTAAGAAAGACCAGCGCGAGCGTCCACGGGGTCACAAATCTCCTTCGACCAAAAAATCCTCGCCGAGAGATCGGATTTTCATGCCGCGCAGCCCTGAAGCCGATGCGAGCCGCACCGGTCCCCGACCGCCGATGAGTCCCATGGCATCAGCCCCCCCCAGTAACATCGGGGCGACGTACAAGCATACGTGATCGATGAGCTTCCCGCGAAGCAGCGATGCGTTGATTTCGCCGCCGCCTTCGACGAGCACCGACGTGATTCCGCGGTGGCCCAACGCTCTCAACAGCGCCGGCAACGACACCTGTTTCTCGGCCGACGGCAGGATGAGGATCTCGATTCCAAGCTGTTCGAGGGCTCGACGGCGGGATACGGAGGCAGCCGTCGTCGTCGCAACGAGCGTCTTGGCGGTTTCCTGCTCCGAAAGCACATGGGCGCCAGGCGGCACCCGGAGGGTGCTGTCGACCACGACACGCAGCGCCTGCCTATCGGCAGGCGCGAGCAAACGCGGACCCGTTCTGGCGATCAACGACGGATCGTCTTTCAGCACCGTGCCCACGCCGACCAACACCGCATCGACCTGCGTGCGTAACCGATGCGCATCTCTGCGAGACGGCATGCCGGTGATCCACCGCGATCGACCGGTGGACGTCGCAATCTGCCCATCCAGCGTCATCCCCGCCTTCAGAATGACATACGGCCGCCTTGCAGTGACCCAGTGACTATAGGTTCGGTTCAGCGCTTGAGCCTCTCGCTCCTTCACGCCAAGGGTGACCGGAAGTCCGGCACGCCGGAGCGCCGCGACGCCTTTGCCGTCGACCAGCGGATTCGGGTCGGTCGTCGCGACGATCACGCGCCGCAAGTTGGAATCGAGCACAGCCGGGACGCACGGCGGAGTGCGTTTCTTCGTATGGCAACAGGGTTCCAGAGTGATGTAGAGATCCGCCCCTTCGGACAAGGGGCCCGCCTCGAGGAGGGCGAGAATTTCCGCGTGCGGCAGGCCGGGACGAAGATGAAACCCTCGGCCTACGATGCGGCCGCGCCTGACCACCACAGCCCCCGCCATGGGGTTTGGGCTGGTCGTCCCCCGTCCCTTCTCCGCCAGACGAAGCGCCAGGGACATGTACCGGTCGTCGTCCGCGGGGTTAACTCGCATGGCTGACGAAGACACGCGGGTTAATCAGGCGACTCTTCCGTTCAACCATGCGACCGATCATCGCGTCTTCTTGCGGGCCGTTTTACGGGCCGTCTGGGAACGGCGCGAGGATCGCGCCGCGCTCTTCGGTTTCGCGCGCGACGCAGCAGAAGGTTTGGCGGCTTTCTTGGCATCCGCTTCGGCCAACGCGGCATGAGCCGCGGCAAGCCTGGCGATCGGCACCCGGTAAGGCGAGCAACTGACATAATCCAGCCCCAGTTCGTGGCAGAACTCGACCGAGCTCGGATCCCCTCCGTGCTCTCCGCAGATGCCCAACTTGATCTGAGGACGAGTCTTCCGGCCCGCCGAGATCGCCTGCTTCATCAGCGCGCCGACACCCTCCCGATCGAGGACGGCGAAGGGATCGGACTCCATGACATTGACGGTCTTGTAGTGGTCGATGAATTTTGCGGCGTCGTCGCGGGAAAAGCCGAACGTGGTCTGCGTCAAATCGTTGGTCCCGAATGAGAAAAATTCCGCCTCTTCGGCGATGCGGTCGGCGGTCACTGCGGCGCGGGGCAACTCGATCATGGTGCCGACGAAATAAGACAGCTTGACGTTGTACCGCTTCATGGTTTCCTGCGCGACTTCACGGACCAAGTCTTTTTGAGACTTCATCTCGGAAACCATGCCGACCAACGGAATCATGATCTCCGGCACGATCTTCTTGCCTTCCTTCGCCAACTCGCAGGCGGCTTCCATGATGGCTCTGGCCTGCATCCGCGTAATCTCAGGCATCGTGATCCCCAGCCGGCAGCCGCGGAGCCCGAGCATGGGATTGAATTCGTGCAGTTCCTCGACGCGGGCGAGCAGCCGGCGTTTTTCCTCGAGCTTGGCGCCGTCCCCTCCCGTCAATTCCAGTTGCGCGATCTCCACCATCAATTCTTCCCGCTTCGGGAGAAATTCGTGCAGCGGGGGATCGAGGAGCCGGATGGTCACCGGAAATCCCTGCATCTCGCGGTAGAGGCCGATGAAGTCCTGCTTCTGCAGCGGCAGGAGTTGATCGAGGAATTTTTCCCGTTCTTCCTTCGTCCGGGCCAGGATCATCTTCTGCATGATCGTGATCCGGTCCTCCGCGAAAAACATGTGTTCCGTGCGGCAGAGGCCGATGCCCTCGGCGCCGAACCCCCGCGCGATGTTGGCCTGCTCGGGCACGTCGGCGTTGGCGCGCACCCGCAGAGTCCGGAAGCTGTCGGCCCAGGAGAGAATCGTGGCGAACCGCTGGAACTTGTCCGACTTTCTCGGATCGAGCTTGCCCTGGATCACCTGGATGATCTCGGATTCCACGACGGGAATATCGCCTTCATACACGTTGCCCGTGGATCCGTTGATCGACAAATAATCGCCTTCGCGGAACGTCTTGGCGCCGATCTTCACCGTTTGGGCATCCAGCACTTCCACGGATTCGCACCCTGCTACGCAGACTTTGCCCATCTGGCGGGCCACGACCGCCGCATGGGAGGTCATCCCGCCACGGGCGGTAAGAAACCCGGCCGCCGCGTTCATTCCGTGAATATCGTCCGGACTCGTCTCCTGTCGGACCAGCACGACCCGGGTTCCCGCCGCCTTCATGTCCACGGCGCGATCGGGCGTCAGGGCGATCTTACCGGCCGCCGCGCCGGGACCGGCCGGCAATCCCTTACCCAACGGATTGGCCTTGGATTCTTCTTTGGTATCGAAAATAGGATAGAGATATTGCGCCAGCTGATCCGCTCCGATCCGTTGAACCGCTTCCTGCCGGGTGATGGCTCCCTCTTTCACCATGTCCACGGCAATCTTGACGGCCGCGATCCCGGTGCGTTTGCCGACGCGGGTCTGCAGCATGTAGAGCTTGCCTTCCTGGATCGTAAACTCCAGGTCCAGCATGTCGCGGTAATGTTTCTCGAGCTTCTTGTAGGTATGTTCCAGGTCCTTGTAGGCCTCTGGCACGTTCTTCGCGAGCGCGTTCACGGGCAGCGGCGTGCGGATGCCCGCCACCACGTCTTCACCCTGTGCGTTCATCAGGCATTCGCCGAAGAACGTCTTCTCACCGGAACTCGGGCTCCGGGTGAACGCGACGCCGGTCCCGCTCGTCTCGCCCATGTTGCCGAACACCATGGCGACGACGTTCACCGCCGTCCCCCACGCATCGGGAATGCCGTACAGCCGGCGGTACGTGATGGCCCGCGCGCCGAACCAGGAGGAGAAGACGGCGCTGATGGCCATCCGCAATTGCTCCAGCGGCTCGTCCGGAAAATCCTTCTTGGTTTCCTCTTTAACCAGCGCCTTGAAGCTCGCGACCAGCTCGCGCAGGTGTCTCGCGTCGAGATGGGTTTCGTGCGCGACGCCGACTTCGGTTTTCTTGTGCTTGAGAATGGCCTCGAAATGTTCGCGCGGGACGCCCATGACGATGCTGCCGAACATCGACACGAACCGGCGGTAGCTGTCCTGGGCGAACCGGTCGTTGCGGGTCTTGGCGGCCAGACCTTCGACGGTCTTGGTGGTCAAGCCCACGTTCAGCACCGTGTCCATCATTCCCGGCATGGAGGCGCGCGCGCCGGACCGCACCGACACCAGCAGCGGGCGCTCGGGATCGCCGAATCCCATGCCCATGGATCGTTCAATCCGCTTCAGGGCCTGCAAGGCCGCTTCCCACATCCCGGGCGGATACTTTTTCCCCAGCTTGTAATATTCGACGCAGGCTTCGGTCGAAATCGTGAAGCCGGGCGGAACGGAGATACCCAGATTGGTCATTTCGGCCAACCCCGCGCCTTTTCCGCCGAGCAACTCTTTCATGTTCGACGTGCCCTCGGCTTTGCCGTCCCCGAAGTAGTAAACGTATTTCTTTGCCACGCGTGCCCTCTCCTTCCGCTCCACGACCCGTGGAGAATTCATGAACTGCGCGGTGCGGCCGCCTCCAATTGAAGCCGATAGCGGCTTACGAGATAGCGCCTCGCCCAGAGACCGAATAAGAGTACGGCCCCGACGAACAGCGCGAGCGCCAGCAGCCGAAAATCAGGCCGGATGCTTTGGTCGAAATAGTACCGTCCATCGGGACCCTGCCGAACTTTGAGATCGCTCGCCAAGTGGTGCGGCGCCCCGGACGGATCGGCCAGATTGATCCATTCGGAACACAGACGGACGGGTTCCGAAGCGCCGGGCACCCTCTCCCAGGTCAATCTCAGACAGACATCTTTCGTGGCATTGAAGAGATCCGGCGTCTTGACCAACTCGTCGAGGTTCACACCACTGACCCAAACCCCGAAGATCAGAATGCCGTTGCAGAGCACGATCAAGCCGAGCGTGACGAGCATCGTATACTGACGCACTTTCGCCACCGGCGCGCGAGACTCCCGGGACGCAGGTTCGCCAGGTTCGATTGTGGGGTACGGTCGCTCCATCCCCCTCACCCAGGGACACAAGCCGTCTAACCACCTTGTACCATAATACGCGAAAAGTCGGCGAACGACTTGAAAAACTCATCCACCGTTTTCAGCAGCGACAGACGGTTGCCGCGGACGGCCGGATCCTCGGCGTTGACCATGACCCCTGTGAAGAACTCATCGATGACCGGCTTCAATCGCACGAGATGGCCCAAGGCCCGGTCGTACCGTCCCTGTTTCATCTCGACTTCGAAGTCTTTTCGACGCTCGTCCGCCTGCCGGTGAAGTGCCTCCTCGGCCGGATGGCTGAACAGGGCCGGATTGACCGGCTCTCGATTCCACTGCTCCTTCTCGACGATCCGGGAGGCTCGTTTGAATCCGACGATGAGCGGATCGAACTCGGGCTCGAGCGTGACAGCCTGCAACGCCTGCATTCTCCGGAGGACGTCCGCCAAATCGAGCGCGGTTCCTGACACCGCCCGCAACACCGCGTCCATGACGTCGTCCCGCAAACGATGCACGGTACGGCCATAGTGGCGTACACGCTCGAACACGAAGTCCGTGATGCGGCGCACACTCTGCTCGGATTCCGGCGTGCCTTTGAAACCTTCGGCAACGACAAGAGCCCGAGCCTCCTCGATGGCACAACGCAGATCCAACCGGAGTCCTCCCTCCAGCACGATACGCACGATCGCTGTGGCATGGCGGCGAAGCGCAAACGGGTCCTCGGAGCCGGTCGGCACGAGACCGACGTGAAAAAACGCGGCGATCGAGTCGAGCCGGTCGGCCATCGACAGCAGTTGCCCCGGCAGCGAACCCGGCAGTTCCCCTTCGAGCGCCTTGGGTAAATATTGTTCACGAACCGCCTGCGCCACCGCGGCAGACTCCCCGTCGTGACGGGCATATTCTCCGCCCATGATCCCCTGCAACTCCGGAAACTCGCCGACGATGCCCGTCAGGAGATCAGCCTTACACAAGGCCCCGGCCCGGCCGCAGATGCGTCCCAACTCGGCATCGCCGGGATCGGCCTGCGCCGCGAGAAATTCGGCCAGCTTCCTGACCCGCTCCTGCTTCTGGCCCATCGTTCCCAGCTTTTGATGGAACGTCACGCCCGCCAGCTTTGCGACGCGCGCCCCAAGTCTCACCTTTCGATCTTCGTCGAAGAAAAACTTCGCATCGGCAAGCCGGGCGGCCAGCACACGCTCGTTGCCGGCGCGAATCAGCGACAGATCCTTGATCTGAGTATTGGCCACGGCGATGAAGTGCGGAGCGAGGGCGTCTGTGTTCTTGTTCCTGACCGAGAAGAATCCTTGGTGCTCCTTCATCGAGGTCATCAGAATGTCCGACGGCACGGCGAGATAGTCCGGCTTGAACCCGCCGATCAAGGCCTGCGGCCATTCGGTGGTGAAGACCGCCTGGTCGAGCAGCGACTCATCGGCGTGCAGCGCGAAGCCGGCCGTCGCGCACAGCCGGTTCAGTTGCGATTGAATCAGGGTCCGTCTCCGCTCGGGATCGACCAGGACCCCGCCCCGTTCCAGTGCCGCCTCGTAGGACTTGGCGTCGCGCACGATGATGGGGCGATGGCCCGCCTTCACCCGATGGCCGTAGGTTCGATTCCCGGCCGTGAGGCCCGCGGCCTGAATCGGCAAAACCGCGCCCGCGAAAACCGCCAGGATCCACCGTACCGGCCGCGCGAATCGAACGCCGCTCTCGTTCCACTTCATCGCCTTCGGAAACGTCAAACCGCCGACGAGTTGCGGCAGCAGTTCCTGCAAGACGGCCTTGGCGGGACGCCCCGCATCCTGCTTGACCGCAAACACATATTCGCCTTTGGGTGTAGCCCGTACCTGCAGCGATTCGACGGCGATGCCTTGACCGGCGGCGAATCCCAGGGCCGCTTTGGTCGGCTGCCCGCCGGCGTCAAAGGCCACCGCCTTCGACGGGCCCATCGCCTCCTTGACCACCGAAGCCTGCCGGAGCGCCAGCCCGTCGACGATGAGCACGAGCCGCCGCGGCGTCCCATAGCTGCGGAGGGCGCCGTAGGACAGGCGGGCCTCTGTCAGAGCCCGGGTCGCCTGCTCCTTGAGATGTGCGAGGGCCGGAACGATGAAGTGATACGGCAGTTCCTCGGTGCCGATTTCCAGGAGCAGTTCGCCGCCGTCGCGGCGAGCCGGGGACTTGGCAACCTTGGTCGCTGATGGGCGTGCGGTGTGTTTGTTCATTGACCGTGACCTACTTGTGACCACGGGAACCGGCCGTCTTGGGCCGGCGCTCGATCAGCGGATGTCCCATGGCGGCCCGTTCCTCGATATACCGCTCGGCGCACTGCTTCGCCAACGCGCGCACCCGCCCGATATAGCCGGTCCGTTCCGCGACGCTGATCGCGCCGCGCGCGTCGAGGAGGTTGAACACATGGGAAGACTTGATGCAGTAGTCATAGGCAGGGAGTGCAAGCCGCCGGTCCGAGTGGCCGAGCAGCCGCTTGCTTTCGGCTTCGTAGGCCTGAAACGCACTCATCAGCATGTCCACGTTGGCTTCTTCAAAGTTATACCGCGAGAACTGCACTTCGGATTCATGATGGATGTCGCCATATTTGATCTGGTCGGTCCATGCGAGGTCGTAGACGTTGTTCACTTGCTGGAGATACATTGCAATGCGCTCGGTGCCGTAGGTGATTTCGCCTGTGATCGGACTGAGCTCGATCCCGCCGATTTCCTGGAAGTAGGTGAACTGCGTGATCTCCATCCCATCAAGCCGGACCTCCCAGCCGAGGCCCCAAGCTCCCAGCGTCGGCGATTCCCAGTCGTCCTGGATGAACCGGATGTCGTGCTGTTTCGGATTGATTCCCAGCCTGGCGAGACTTTCGAGATAGAGTTCCTGAATATTATCCGGCGAGGGCTTCAGCACGACTTGGTACTGATAATAATGCTGCAGCCGGTTGGGATTCTCTCCGTATCGCCCGTCGGTGGGACGACGGCACGGCTGCGCGTAGGCCGCCCGCCAGGGTTCCGGACCGAGCGCGCGCAGAAACGTGGCGGGATGAAACGTGCCCGCTCCCATCTCCAGATCATAAGGCTGATGAATGACGCAGCCTTGATCGGCCCAAAATCGGTGCAATGTAAGGATGAGATCCTGAAAGGTCACGAAGAGTCACGCCCCGATGCCGATAACCAACCTCTCGATGCTCGAGCCGACGGTCGAAGCTATCAAGAATCGAGCGGCTCTGTCAATAAACCTCCTCTATGATCAATGAGTTGCGCGTTCATCCTGTCTCCCCATTTCGTACGAAATCCGCAAAGAGTGCCACGTTAGGACAAGCCTGGAAAGACGGCCGCAACCTTGACTCAATCACCCTCCAGGCCTATCCTGCCATTCTTGACTAAGTCACTTTATTTCCAGCACAGATGAAGCTCTCAAAAAAAAGTGAGTACGGCCTGCGGGCGCTTCTCGAATTGACGCTCGCGAACGGCAGCAAGACGCTACAGCGCCACGAGATCGCCGACCGCCAGGGCATCCCCGTCGAATTTCTCGAGCAGATTCTGTTGGCCCTCAAACGCGCGGGCCTTTTATCCAGCCGCCGAGGAGTTCGCGGCGGCTATGTCCTGATCAAGCCGCCGAGTCAGATCACGCTGGGACAGGTCATTCGGATTCTGGACGGTCCGCTCGCTCCCATCGGCTGTGTCAGCAAGACCGCCTACCAGAAATGCTCGGACTGTCCGTACGCCGAAAAGCCCCGATGTCCCGTCCAACACGTAATGGGAACGGTGCGCGACGCGATTGCCGACATCCTGGACAACTACACGCTCGAAGATTTCTCAGCCGGACAACAAAACGGATAATGGATGGATCCGGAAACGTTCCGCCGGATCTGCATGGTCTTCGACGGATTGGTGGTGGGATTCGGACTGTCACGGGTGGTCAGGGAGTTGGACCTGGCCTCCTCCCTGACCACTTACGGCATTCTGACGATCGTGATCCTTATCAATGCCTATCTGTTGTTCCGGTTCTTCCGGGATTGGGATCGGGAGTTTCCCCCCGTTTCTACTTCTTCTACTTCACTTCAATCGTGACGACGGATTCCGCCGCCAGCATCTTATGGTCGTCCGTCGCCGCCACGACCTTGATTTCGTGTTTGCCAGGGGCCAGATTGGTGAAGGTCCCCTTGAATCCCTTCTGATACTGCCCATCGAGATAGACATGAGCATGATGGGCTTTGACGCCCTTCGCCAATTCGTACTTGAGATCGACGGAGGCGCCGTCGACGCTCGCGCCGTCGGCGGGCGCCGTGATCGTCACCTTCGACCCGTCCTCATCGCCCGCCAATACCGCCGAGGCCGCGCCGTTCACGGCCAATACACCTACCAACACGATCGCACACGTCATCCCTCGCATCCTCGCCTTGCCTCCCGTTGATGAGAATTGAATCGCGACGGTCGTCTCGATGGAGAGCGACTGTTCGATGGTCTATACCGGAGCGCCGTTCAGCGAGTCAAACCGGGAATCAGGTCCATCGGCGGCGGGTAACAGACAGTATGTATTCCCATTCATTGACTCGCCCCCGAATCCTTTGCTAGCCTTCCCGCTGCCGATCAGCCATCCGTCTCGACAGGACCGCCCCCTCACCTCCATTCGACGAGAGGTTGTGATGACCACCCTCCTCCCGACATCCGGTTTCCCGTTTCGCACCGTTCAGGCCGTGCTGTTGTCGTTGATGCCCGCCGCGCTGAGCGCGTGCGGACAGGGCGGCGGAAATACCATGGGGGCCGTTCCGGACACCGGCGGATCCGTGTCGTCACTGAGCGTCACCCTGGCCTGGGATCCGGTTCCCGATCCCGCGGTGACGGGATACATCATTCATTACGGACGCTCGTCTCCGAATCAGCGCGGATCCTGCCGGTATGAAGCGTCGCTCTTCGTCTCGCAACCCAAGGGAACCGTACATAACCTGCGCCCCGAGACACGGTATTATTTCTCGGTCAGTTCGTACAACGGAGTCGAAGGGTCGTGTTCGGAAGAAGTGTCGACCATTACTCCCGCCTCGCCCGCATGATCGCCGGAGACCTCGCGTCCGACTTCATTGACTCGTCCGCCTCGGGTTTGCTAGCCTGAGTTTTCTCTTCTTGCCGCCGCGCGCGAGTGAACGCACGAGAGCGCCCGGCGGAATTCCAGAAAGGAGTTTCAATGGCCAGCCCGAGCCTCACCCCCGATCTCCTCACGACGCTCCATAATAAAGCCACGACGCTCCGGATCGAAAGCGTTCGGGCCACCAGCGAGGCCGGCAGCGGACATCCGTCGAGTTGCTGCTCCGCCGCGGACATTGTGTCCGCCCTGTTCTTCCACGTCATGCGGTACGATCCGAAGAACCCCAAGGCTCCCAACAGCGACCGATTCGTCCTGTCAAAGGGACACGCCGCTCCGCTGCTGTACGCCGCCTGGGCCGAAGCGGGTCTGTTTCCGGTCAGCGAGTTGCTCAAGCTGAGAACCCTGACGTCCGACCTCGAAGGCCATCCGACTCCCCGGCTCCCGTTCGTGGACATGGCAACCGGCTCGCTCGGCCAAGGACTTCCCGTGGGCGTCGGTATCGCGCTCGATGCGAAATTCGTCGACAAGCTGAGCCGCCGCACGTACGTGTTGATGGGGGACGGAGAATCCGTCGAAGGCTCCGTCTGGGAAGCGGCGGAAATAGCCCGCCAGTATGCCCTGGACAATCTCTGCGCCATCATTGATGTGAACCGGCTCGGACAGAGCGACCCGACGATGCTGCAACATGATATGGATGCCTATCGCGCCCGCTGGTCCGGCTTCGGATGGCACGCGATAGTGATCGACGGTCACGACCTCACGGCGATCGTCTCGGCCTTCTCGAAGGCCGCCGAGACAAAAGGGCGCCCCACGGTAATTTTGGCCAAGACCTTCAAGGGCCGGGGCATCTCCTTCATGGAGGACCATGCCAACTGGCACGGCAAGCCCATCCCGAAGGGCGAGGACATGCAAAAAGCCGTCGACGAATTGACCAAGCAATTCAAGCCAAACGGCACCCAGGTCGTCATCCCGAAGCCGGTCCCGCCCACGACTGCTCCTGCAGCCGCGGGGACCATGCCGGCTTCTCCCTATAAGATCGGTGATTCAGCCGCGACACGAGAGGCCTTCGGCGTAGCGCTCGAGGCGATCGGGGCCGTCAACCAGCAGATCGTGGCGCTCGATGCCGATGTGAAAAATTCGACCTACACCGAAAAATTCGGCAAGAAATTTCCGAACCGATTCTTCGAAAGTTTTATTGCGGAGCAAAACATGCTCGGCGCGGCGGCCGGACTCGCCGCCTGCGGGAAAATTCCCTTCGTCGCCACCTTCGCCGCCTTTTTCACCAGAGCATACGACTTCATCCGCATGGCCGCCATCAGCGGCTCGAACATCAAACTCGTCGGCACGCACGTCGGGGTCAGCATCGGAGAAGACGGACCGTCGCAGATGGGCCTTGAGGACATCGCGATGATGGCCGCACAACCGGGGGTGACGGTCCTCTATCCGTCGGACGCCACCAGCACCTACCGGCTCGTCGAAGCCGCCGCGGCCCATAAGGGCATGGTGTATCTGCGCGCCGGCCGGCCGAAGGCGCCCGTGATATACGGGGCGGACGAGCGGTTCCCCATCGGCGGATCGAAAGTCGTCCGCCACGGTCAATCGGACGTCCTCACCATCGTAGCGGCGGGCGTCACCCTATTTGAAGCGCTCAAAGCCCACGATCAATTGAAAGCGGCCGGGATCTCCGTACGCGTGGTCGATCTGTACAGCATCGTCCCCATCGACCGCACCACGCTGCTGGATTGCGCTCGCTCGACGCAGGGGCGGATCCTCACCGTCGAAGACCACTACGCGCACGGCGGACTCGGCGATTCCGTGCTGGGCGCCGTCGGCGCCGAGGGCATCCGCGTGCACAAGCTCGCCGTGCGGGTCATCCCTCACAGCGGGAAACCCGAAGAGCTCGTCGATCACTTTGGCATAGGAGCGCGCTCCATTGTCGAAGCGGCAAAGCAAATCATCAAGTAACGGGGAGGCTGCGGCCCTTCCGCCGGGGATCGCACACATTCCCCTGCTCAATATCCTGTCCGACACGGACCGTCGTCACATGCTCGGCGAGCTGTCGGAAGCCCGCTACGGTAAAGACGATTACATCTTCCGCGAAGGCGATCCCACCGAATACTTCCACATCGTCAAAGAAGGCATCGTCAAGTGCGTCAAGTCCTCGCCCGAGGGCAAGGAATGCACGTTGAAAATGTTGATGCCAGGCGACCTGTTCTGTTGCGACGCCGCCGCCTTCGACGGAGCCTGCCATCCGGGCGCCGCACAATCGATGGGCGACGTGAGCGTCTTGAGGATGAAAAAGACCGCCTATTTCGAATTGCTTCGGCGCAGTCCCGACGCCGCGCTCGAAGTCATCAAATATCTGGGCGCCCGGCTCAACGAAGCGCAGGAGAAAGCCAAGTTGCTCGCCTTGGACCGCACCGATCAACGCCTGGCGGCCCTGTTGCTTGACCTGGCCGAACGCAGCGGCGTTCCGGATCCGCAGGGCATCAGGCTCGCCGTGCGTCTCACCCGTCAGGACATGGCTGACATGATCGGCACCACGACCGAAACCGCCATCCGCATCATGAGCCGGTTCAAAAAGGACCGTCTCGTGGCCGGGACGGCAAACCGGTTGATTATCAAGGACCTCGCGCGCCTCAAGTCCTTCGCATCCGTCTAATTTCACGCGCCTGTCGGGTATTTTCCAAAAACATGACGAATATCATGTTTTTGCTTCTACCTCCTTCTGTATCCTGCCGGCACAGTTCGACCCTTTTTTCATAACCTGGCTGTCATCTCCAAGAAGGAGGCCCCAATATGGAGACTCGTCGTCCGCATCCGCATCCCATCCTCGCCGGTCTTGCCGCCTGCCTGCTGATTCCGCTTTCGCTCGATGCGACTCCGGCCAACGCCAAGACGCACGAAGTTGCGATGACGGCGGTCGAGACCGATGTCGTCATCGACGGCAGCGGCGAGAAGTACGCCGCCTGGACGTTCAACGGAACGATGCCCGGGCCCGTGATTCGCGTCACGGAAGGCGATACGATCAAGTTCACGCTCACGAATCCCGCGACGAACAAATATCCGCACGCGATGGACTTTCATGCGGCCGAGATCGACTTCTTGAAGAACTATCGCGCCATCAATGCGGGCGAAACCCTCACCTATTCCTTCGTCGCCAAGAAACCGGGCGTCTTCTTCTACCACTGCGGCGCGCCGCCGATGATCCAACACGTGGCCCGCGGCATGTTCGGCGCCGTCATCGTGGATCCGAAGAATGCCAAAGCCTGGCCGAAAGCCGATCGCGAGTACGTGCTGGTGCAGTCGGAACTGTACAAGAATCCGGACGACGTGCAGGCCATGTTCGACCGGAAGTTCGAGCACGTGATCTTCAACGGGGGGGTCTTCAAATATCATCCGTTCGTCACCGGTGGCGGCAAACTCGACGCCAAGCCCGGCGAGCGGGTACGGATCTTTTTTGTGAACGCGGGTCCGAACGAATTTTCGGCCTTCCATCCGATCGGCGAGATTTGGGACAGCGTGTATGAGAGCGGCAACCCGGCCAATAAGCTGAGCGGGGTGCAAACCTACGTGGTGGGCCCGGGCGGCGCGGCCGTCTTCGACGTGGTCGTGGAATCGGCCGGCGCCTATCCGCTGGTCACACATTCTCTGACGGGCGCGCTCCGTGGAGGCATCGCCGTGCTGGTGGCATCGCCGGACGCCGGCTCGCAACCCCTGATGCCGATGGTGCCATGGAAAGTGTTGGTGCCCCAGACTGAAATCACTCCGGTCCCGGTGCCGTAACGGTCCGGAGGGACATGAACCCGGCTGTCATGAACCGGCCGGGAAGCGGCGCGGCCTCCATCTCAAGAGGTCGCGCCGGCCGTCTTCTCCACAAGGAGTCTATGGAATGAATCGGAATGGTCTGCAATCCCGCGTGAAGGTGCAGGTGCTTTGGCTCATGCTCTGTTGTCTCTCCGGATGGCCGCTGCAGAATGCTCAGGCCGGTTCACCCGTTCATCGCATCTCGCTCCAAGTCGGCGGGCCCGGCTGTGCCATCCAGCAGACCGTCCTTTCAAAAACGCTCCTGGTCCTCCCGGGGGTCATGGCCGTGGATTGGTCCTTGCTGCCCGACCATGCATTGATCGATCTCGATGCCCGGTCTATCACCGAGCAGGATCTCGTGGCCGCCGCCGCGCAGGCCGCGGGTCCGTCCTGCGAAGTCCGGCCAATGGCGTCCTGCATCAGTCCCATGCCGGCCGGCTCAATGACAGCCAGACCGATCGAATCGGCTGGACCTCTTCAATAAACGACTGCCGGACGACTCCCCTTCACCAGCAGCAGCAACCGTTCCTGTTGCAAGGGCTGATCGGGATCCCGGGTATAGTGAGAAGGATCCGCAGCCACCTCCACCTTGCTCAAAGGAATCGATAATTGCTGCCGCATATGCGGCACGTCGGTGTCCAACGCCAACGCGACGAGTTGATCGGTACAGCCCGTCACTTCGGCATTGAGATCCCGAGCATCGTCGAACTGCACGCTGACTCGTTCCTCCGGATTGATCCACTTGCGGATCACTTCGGCTTTTTCCAGGTTACTCATCTGTATCTCCTCCATTTCCCTCTTCCTTCCTTCAAGCACTCCCTTTTCAGGCCGCTCTGTAGCCTTCCGTCATCTTCGTTTCGACGGATTCCACGACTCTCGACCCGATGATGGAGCCCCAGATCGTCGTTCCAAGCGACAGAATACCCCCGATCGCGACGAACCACGCGACGAAGGAGACGATGTCGGAAGGCGGCACGGTTTCGGCCAACATGGCACCCAGACTCATGGCAGTCGGCGGCAACACCATCAGGATTACCGTCAGCAGTCCCCACAGTGTCAATCCATGGAAAATACTTTCGACATAGCTTGACGAATCGGAAACCCACGCTGCAACGTAGCCCCCGATAAAGGCGGCGGCAAGCCACGCGACACCGCTCCATGCGAGCACCCAGTATGCCGTCGAGCCTTCCGGTAAAGACCCCGAACCGACATATGCCATTCCAAGTCCCAGGGCACTGACGACGATATGGAGTCCCAGTGCAACGGACAATCCCGCCCCCACGGCCGGCCATCGAAACAACACCAGTTTCGAGCGATCGCGAAACGATAAAAATAGCATGGTGCGCCTCCCACACTAGGGTTTCGGAGAGGTTGTGGCTCAACAAATATCCATACTCATGAGGCATGGTCCGTGCCTTTCCAGCAACGGAGGATACTTCAAGCAAATCGACGCGCGCTCTCCCCCCAGACGAGACGGAATTTCTCTGTCTCGTCCAACCTGTCCTCTTGGCCATTGCGTTCAGTTCCATTCCAATTTTCCGCACACCCACCGCGAGTCACACACACGCAGGGGGTAACGACATCGAGCGATATCGCACCCACCGCACGTGTCGGCTCCACTCATGCACCGACCTCGCCAGAGCCTCGCGATTCGTCACGGTTCGCTTTTCAGGGAAAACCTACGATAGGCCGCTGAGATGCGCGAGATCTCGCTTGGCCTCAAAGTTGCTCTGCCCTTGATCGACATCCGCGCAACTCATTCTCCCATCTCGGAACGGAGCAGGATGATGGACTATGTGAAGCCGCACGACGTCGTGAAAGACATGGTAAGCACGGGCGCGCTCAAGCTGGATGTGCCGGCCTCGCACCTCGTAATCCGCGGAGCCCTGGCCGGAGCCTACCTTGGGATCGCAACCAGCATGGCCGTGACGGCGGCGGTCGAGACCGGTAGTTGGCTGGTCGGATCGCTGCTGTTTCCCATCGGACTGTGCATCGCGATTTTGCTGCGGACCGAAATCATCACCGGAAGCTTCGCGCTGCTGCCCTGCGCGACAGCGGCAGGAAAGGAGAACGCCTGCGTCAGTCGGGTGCTCGTCAACTGGGGATGGGTGTTTCTGGGCAACCTGCTCGGCAGCGTCGTCTACGCGGCCATGCTGGCCATCGTGCTGACGACGGCGGGAGACGCGGGGCTCTCCGCAACCGGCACCAAGCTGATCGCCATCGCCGAAGCCAAGACCAATTACTACGCGTCCCACGGCTCGGCCGGC
The DNA here is from genome assembly GCF_900169565.1 of Nitrospira japonica. Lineage (NCBI taxonomy): Bacteria > Pseudomonadati > Nitrospirota > Nitrospiria > Nitrospirales > Nitrospiraceae > Nitrospira > Nitrospira japonica. The sequence continues at coordinate 3,728,855 of NZ_LT828648.1, forward strand.
ATGCTGACCGTGTTCACAAAGGCGGTGCTGTGCAATTGGATGGTGAGCCTCGCGGTCGTGTTCGCGTTTGCGACGACCTCCCTGTCCGGCAAGATCTTGGCCATCTGGGGTCCGACTCTGCTCTTCTTCTCGCAAGGGTTCGAACACGCGGTCGTCAACATGTTCGTCATTCCGGTCGGCATGTTGCTGGGCGCGCACGTCACGCTGGCGGACTGGTGGATCTGGAACCAGATCCCGGTCACGCTGGGCAACCTGGTCGGTGGAATGGTGTTTACGGGCTTGGCCATTTATTTCACCCACCGGACTCCGGCGACGGCTCCTGTCGTGCAGGCCCCGGTGGAATCCGCCACCGTGCCCGAACATGGACGCGGATATTCTCCGTCATTCTGAGACGGTCTTTCTGATGATCGTGGAGACGGTTCGATGAACGATGCGTCACCCTCCTCCGGATCTCGCGACGCGCGGCTGTGCGGATGGCCGTTCATTCTGTTCAACGTCGTGTTCGGCCTCGCGCATATGATCGTCCTGTTCAACGCGGGGTCCTACGTGGCGCTGCTTCCGCACGCGGCGGGAGATCTGGGCGGGGTGCTTCCGAGCTTCGGCACCTGGGCGCAAACGGATTTCATGATCGCGCTGGCCCTGGCGTTTCCGATCGCCCGATGGCTGGCGGCGCGCTTCGGCGAGGGGCGGGTCTTCGTGTGGGCCTTCGTCGTGTATGCCGCAGCCTCCGCATTGTGCTCCATCGACGTCTCCATCTCCGCATTCGTGCCGGCACGCATCTTTTTGGGACTGGCCGGCGGGTTGACGCTTCCACTTGGCCAGTCGCTGCTTCTCCAGGAATATCCGGACCGGCTCAAGTCGATGGGCCTGGCAATCTGGGGTCTGTTCACCCTGATGCCGCTGACCCTCGGATTCGCCGCCGGCGGATGGATCGCGGATGAATGGGGTTGGCGGAGCCTGTTCTATCTCAACATCCCGCTTTCCCTCGCCGTGTCCGGATTCACGGCGGCCCTGCTGCATCGGAGGCCGTTCGAGGTTCGCCGCGAGCCGTTCGACTTCGTGGGATTCCTGCTGTTGGCCGTGATTCTCGGAGGTCTGCAGACCATCCTGAACGAGGGCAACGATTTTGACTGGTTCGACGACCCCTTCTTGCGGATCGTGCTGCTGATCGTCGTCGCCGCCGTTCCCATCTGGATCGTGTGGGAACTTGGCGAACGCCAGCCCGCCGTCGACCTGCGGCTGTTCAAGAACAGGAACTTCGCCGTCGGCGTCCTGTGCCTGACGCTGGGATTCCTCTCACTGCAGGGGTTGCTGTCGCTGTTCGTCGTGCAGTTGCAGATGCTCATGGGATACTCTTCGACGCTCGCCGGCATGGTGTTTCTGCCCATGATTCTCCTGGGCATCCCGATGATCGCCATCATGCACGAAGTGGCCAAACACGTGGACGTCCGGTTGCTGGCCAGCGTCAATGCCCTGGGATTCGCGGCCACCTATTATTGGATCGGCCTCTTCGACGATCCCCAGTCCTACGATCAAATCTTCTGGCCCATGGTCTTGGCTGGCGTCTTCCTCGGCTCGTTCTTTACTCCCCTGACGGTGTTGACGCTAAAGGGCCTGTCCGGCGACCAGATGTTGCGGGCCGCCGAAGCGGCCAACATTCTTCGGATCGCCGCCGGCGCGCTCGGCATCACGTGGCAGGGCGTCGTCCTGTTTCGGCGCCTCCCCTTTCATCAGTTGCAGTTGAGCGATCACTTCGGCGGCCGCACCTCCGCAAGCTACGACGTGCTGCAGCCGATCGTGGAAAAACTCCAACAGGTCGGGCTCGATCCGGGCATGATCGAACGCAAGCTCCAGCTGATGATGAAGCAGCAGGCCGGCATTCTGGCTCTGAACGATGCTTTCCTTCTTTCGAGCTACCTCTGCCTGGGACTGGCTTTCCTCGTCTGGTTGGCGAGGCCTACGCGGGAACCGGCGGTAAGCCGCGCCGAGACCGTCAGAGTCGTGCGTTCGGAAGAACTGATGGAGCAGCCGTGACGCGTACATTTCGCACGGCCATGCGAGCCGGCTTTTCGGCCGTCGGCGCGTATGCCCTCCTGATCACAGCCGGGTGCGCATGGATTCCCAAGGGAGACCCTCCGGCCGCCTATCTCGACACGCCCGAGCTCAAGGAGACGCTTGAGGAAGTCTCGAACCGGCTGCAGAACTGGCCGGACGACCGCTGGTGGGAACAGTTCAAGAATCCGGAATTGAACGGCCTGATGGGGCAGGCGTTGAAAGACAATCCCGGCCTGAAGGCCGCTTCGGCCAGACTGCGCGAGGCGCAGGCGCTGGTCCGCGTCGAAGGCGCCAGACTGCTGCCGTTTCTGGAAGCCGACGCCTCTCTCACCTACGAGCGCATCTCGCAGCACGGAGTTTTCGCGGCCTTGAATCCCGAAGTCGCCGGCGCGCACATTCTCCTGGGCGTCATCAACCCGCTCAGTCTCCGATACGAGTTCGACTTCTGGGGCAAGAATCGCGCGACCATCGAAGCGGCGCTGGGGCAAGCGGCCGCCGAGGAAGCTGAGCAGGCCGAGATCCGCCTCCGCCTGACCGCCGGAATTGCCCGCGCCTATTTCCGCGGCCAGGCCCTTCACCGGCAGCTCGAATTGGTCCGCTCGATCGTGGAACTGCGACGGGGACTCCGCCGGCTCGCCGAAACGCGATACGAACTCGGCCTGGACACCGATTTGGCGGTTAAGCAAAGCATCGCGGAGTATGAAGCCGCTGCCAAGCGCCTGTCGGGCGTACGGGATCAGCTCGACGTCCAACGCCACCTCCTCGCCCGCCTCATAGGCAAGGGACCGGATGAGGCGCTTCGCTTCTTCGGGAAGACCGGCGTCACCATTCCCGAACAGATTCCGGTCCCGGAGCATCTGTCGATGGGATTGCTGGTACACCGGCCCGATCTGGCCGCCGCACTCTATCGTGCCGACTCGGCGGCCAGAATGGTCAAAGTGGCCAAGACGCAATTCTACCCGACGATCGATTTGACGGCCTTCGCCGGGTTCAACGCGCTGACGCTGACGAAGGGAGCCGACAAGCTCGCCAATTTTCTGTTCAGCGGCCAGAGCTTTTCCTATGGCATGGCGCCCGGCCTGCGCCTGCCGATCTTCGAAGGAGGCAGGCTGCGAGGCGAACTGGCCGCACATCGCGCGGAATACGACGCCGCGGTCGAACTCTACAACGATACCCTCCTCGGTGCGTTGCGCGAAGTCGCCGACAGCCTCAGCGCCTGGCAGTCCACCCGCGAGATGCTGGACTCCCATCGCCGGTTGGTCACCGCGTTGAGCGAGGACTGGCGCCTGGCGAAAGTGCGGCTGGTTTCGGGGCTGGACGACGACCGGGAAGTCCTGCGTCATCGCTATCCAGTGCTGGAGCAGGAATACGCGATGCGGGCTCTCGAGAGCGACCAGTTGGTCTCCGCCGTGGATCTGATCGAAGCCCTCGGCGGCGGATATCGCAACGACGACGTGAGCAAGCGGCCGGCGCAGCAGGCCGGCTGAGCGTGGGGCGAGGACGATGACGCAGGACTCTGGAACAGACGACGTTTCGCTTCGACGGCAGCGCAACCGGCGGCTACTGGCCGTGACGGCGGCGCTGGTCCTGGCCGGCGCGGCCTACGGCACCTACTGGTGGACCGTATCGAGCCACTGGGTCCAGACGGACAACGCCTATGTGACGGGAAACCTCGTGCCGGTCGCCGCGCAGGCGACCGGCATCATCACTCAGGTGCGCTTCGAGGAAACCCAATTCGTGAATCGAGGCGACGTCCTGGTCCGTCTCGATGAACACGAAGCGTACGCGGCATTGGGGCGCGCCCGTGGGCGCCTCGGTGAAACGGTCCGGCGGATCAATTCGCTGTTCCTTACGCAGCGGCAGGTGGATGAAAAACTGGCCGCCCGGCGCGCCAGACTCGAGGTGATCCGCCACGATGCGGAGCGGTATCGCAAGGCTTCGCCGACGGGAGCCGTCTCCAAACAGACGCTGCAAAACGCTCTCGACCATTTGCAGGCCCTGGAAGCGGACGTCAGGGAAACCGAGGCGGAATACGACGCGCTGGACGCGCAGATCGGCGGCACGACCGTCATGGAACATCCGGCGGTTGAATTGGCCAAACACGAATTCATCGAAGCCCATCTGGAATATGCCCGCCAGCGGATTCTCGCGCCCGTATCCGGGTATGTCGCCAAGCGCAAAGCCCAGGTCGGCGACCGGGTGAAACCCGGCGCCAATCTGATGACGATCGTGCCGCTCGATCACCTCTGGGTGGAAGCGAACTTGCGTGAGACCGAGTTAGGCGATATCCGGCCAGGCCAGCCGGCCGAAATTCGCGTCGATCTGTACGGAGACAAACATACGTTTCACGGGACGGTCGAAGGCTTGGTGCCGGGCACGGGAAGCCCGTTCGCGCTCCTGCCTCCCGACAATTCCACCGGCAACTTCATTCACATCATCGAACGCGTGCCGGTCCGCATCGCCCTGGCAGCCGACGAGATCCGCGAACATCCCGTCAGACCCGGACTGTCCACGGTCACCAAGATTCGCGTCGGCGAGCCGGGCCAATCGGTCTGGTCTTCGTTGGCCAAGGCCGATACCGACGAGTACCAGACGGACGTCTACGGCGACGAGTTGACGAGCGCCGAATCCGTGGCCCAGGGAGTCATCGCCGGCAACGTGAGAACCGTCGGCTCGAACTCGGGACCAACCGCGGCGATCGCCCGGGCAACCGAGGATGAGGCGCTCTCTGCGCAAGCCCCTACCACTCGCTCGGACCTCGGCATGACCGACCGCTCCGGCGAGCATCCGCTCCGCCGGAATGCCGGAGAGGACTCCGGGACGGTCATCCCCTCGACCGTGCCGCCGAGGAGCCCGGATTTGGGCGAGGCGCAGCGTCCGCTTTCTCCGTCCATCGGTGCAGGATCGGACCGGTTTGGTCAGCAAGCCAGTCCTCCGGCCTTCAGCCGGCCGGCCGGCGTTCCCGAACGAGCCGGAAGCCACATGAAGTCCACCGTCCCGTGACAAGTTGGGGAAAGCAGCCGAACCACCATGGTGTCCGATACTCTCGATCGCGCGGCGCCGGCGCAATTGACAAGGCTTCTCGGCGCTCCTTACGATGATCGCAATGATCACCTGGAGCGGCACATTCTGATGTGGCGACGAATCTCCGGACTGTTCAACGATCTTCCCATTGCCCGCAAGCTGCTCCTGACCTCCCTCATTCCGCTCGTCGCGTTTCTCGTCCTCGGATTGGACGCCTATGAACGGCTCGAAGCCTTGACCGAACACGAGGAACAACTCGATCGCGTGTACGTGGCGCAACGAGCCGCCGCGGAATACATGCGGATGATCGTGGATTATGAAACGGGCTTCCGCGGATACGTGATGACCAGGCAGGAGGCCTATCTGGTCCCGTCGAGGAACGCGCATCAGCACCTGCCTTCTGTCGAGCAGACGCTGCTCGGCTTGATCCGTCCTCACAAGCTTCAGTACGAGGCGGTCGAACAGGCCCAACGCCTGGTCAAGCAGATGATGGAGGAGAAGGAAAGCCTGATCCAACTCGTGAAGGGCGGACGGACGGCCGAAGCGTTGCATTACATCGAACAGAGCCGCGGCCGTGCCCTCATGCAACTGATCCGCGAACACATGGCGCGCTTCGACCGTCTGGAACAGGAAGCCCTGAACGACGCACTGGCCAACATGGCCAAATCGCGCAATCAGATGGTCGCTCACATCATGGGCGGCATCGCGGCGGTCCTCGTGCTGCTCATCCTGGCCCTGCAGCTCATCGCCCGCTCCATCACCGGTCCGCTGATCAGCCTGGCCAAGTCGGTCCGGTCGTCCGACGCGATTCTCCCCGCCGACGTGCCGGTCCTGCCGCGACAGGACGAGTTGGGCGAATTGACCCGCGTCATGAACACCATGAGCCGGCAGGTGCGCGAGCACCTGGCCAGCGTTCAGAAGAATCAGGCCGAACTGCGTGACCTCAATCAGAATCTCGCGGCCTCCGAGGACAAGTACCGCAACATCGTCGACCATGCCCCGTTCGGCATTTTTACCACGTCCGGCATGACGGTCACGTTCAGCAACCGCTACAACAAATCCCTGGCCGGCATGAATCCGGACGAGGCGGGCGAACCTGAAGCCTTCCGTCACTGGATTCATCCGGACGACCGCGACCGCGTGCTGCGGGAATACGAACAGGCTGTCGCCGACGGCATGCCCTATGAAACGGTGTTTCGGTTTGTGCGTCCGGACGGGACCATTCGCAAGGTGCTCAGCCGGCGTATTCCGATCAAGAACGAGGATGGCCAGCCCACGATGTATCAAGGGTTCAACGTGGACGTCACGGCGCTCGACGAGATGCAGACGCAGTTGAGCCGCGCCGAACGGCTCGCAACGCTGGGTCAGGTGGCCGCCGGCATCGCGCATGAGATCCGCAATCCGCTGGTTGGCATCGGATCCACCGCCTCGCTGCTGCGCGATGAGATCGATCCGTCCGACCCGAAACGCGCCGATCTCGACATCATTTTGAACGAGACCAGACGGCTGGACCGCATCGTCAACCAGATCATCGACTATGCGCGGCCCCGGGACCTGGTTCCGGCCTCGTGGCTGTTCAAAGATGCCGTCGAAGACGTGTTGAAACTGCTGGACGGCAGGATCAACACCCAGCACATCGCCGTGACCTACCCCTCGAACCGCGCGACCACGGTCTACGCGGATCGTGACCAGATCAAACAGGTCCTGCTCAACCTTTGCCACAACGCATTGGACGCTATGCCGGACGGCGGATCCCTGCGGCTCGACGCGACCGAGGTCCCACGCGACGACAAACCGGGCGCGTTGATCGAGATTGCCGATTCCGGACCCGGCATTCCGGAGCATGCCTTGACACAAGTGTTCCAACCCTTTTTCACCACCGGCAAGCAGCATGGGACCGGCCTGGGACTGGCGATCTGTCGCAACATCGTTGAAGCCCATGGCGGCGACATCGCCCTGATCAGCCAGAGGGGAAACGGAACGACGGCCCGGCTCTGGCTTCCCCTGAAGACATCGACGACCATCATGAGGGAAATCCTATGAACGCGACCATCTTTGTCACCGACGACGAACCGGCGATCCGCTCCGCTCTCGTCAAGCGCATCACCAGACGCAACCATCGGGTCACCGCCTTCGCCTCGGGCGAAGACCTCGTGCAGGCACTCGACCATGAAGTGCCGGACCTGTTGCTGCTCGACGTCAAGATGCCCGGCCTCTCCGGATTGGAGGCGCTGAAGATCTGCCGGCAGAAAGCGCCGTTCTCACTCGTCATCATGCTCACCGCCTACGGAACCGTTCAGGACGCCGTCGAAGCGATGAAGCTCGGCGCCTACGATTTCGTCATCAAGACCGTGGATCTCGAAGGGGTGGAACAGGTGCTGGACCGGGCACTCGAGCTGCTCGCCCTCCGCCGTCGCATGAGCTTCCAGTCCGAGCAGGACATGGGCCAATATGCCCTGACCGAGCTGATCGCCGACAGCAATGCCATGCAGGTGCTCCTGGCCCAGATCAGGGAAATCGCCCACAACCCGAAGAGCACCGTGCTCATGCTCGGAGAAACCGGCACGGGAAAAGAATTCGTCGCGCGCGTCCTTCACCATAACGGCAGCCGCTCGGCCGGCCCGTTCATCGGCGTCAACTGCACGGCTATTCCCAGGGAGCTGTTCGAGAGCGAGTTGTTCGGCTATGAGCGCGGCGCATTCACCGGTGCAAATCAGCGCAAGCTCGGCCTGCTGGATCGCGCGGAAAGCGGCACCCTGTTCCTCGACGAGATCGGCGATTTGGACCTGGGTATGCAGGCAAAGCTTCTGCGGGTGCTTCAAGAGCGGACCTTCCGGCGGCTCGGCGGAACCGACGACATCGCGGTGGACTTCAGGCTGATCGCGGCAACCAACCGGGATCTCAAGAAGGAGATCGCCGCTGGTTCCTTCCGTGAAGATCTGTACTTCCGGCTCAACGTCGTGGCGCTCGAACTGCCCCCGCTTCGCCAGCGGACGGAGGACATCCTTCCGCTTTGCATGAAAGCCCTGCTCCATTACGGCAAGGAATTCGGAAAGGACGTCACCGATATCGACCAGGAAACGCGAGCCTTGCTGGAGCGATATTCCTACCCGGGCAATATCCGGGAACTCCAGAACATCATCGAACGGGCGATGATCTTCTGCCAGGGGCGGACTCTGACCGCCAATTATCTGCCGCGCGAACTCCACGACCAGGCCAAGCAGACCACGACGACGGTCGTGCGCGGAGAGGCTCCGTTGATTCGGGTCGAAATGGAGGTCGGCAAGCAGACGCTGGCCGAGATCGAGGAGTCGGTGATCGAGGAGACGCTGAGGCTGGCCGACTACAACAAGAGCCTGGCAGCCAAGCAACTCGGACTGACACGGTTTGCGCTCGACCGTCGGTTGAAGAAAATCGATAAGGATCGGTAGGGTAGTGCAACACCGCTATAGTGTATTACAATGTATCATGACGTTTGAGGTTAAAGGAGGCACCCGGAGGTACCCATGGGTACGTATAGCGCATTGATGAAGGATATCGAACAAGGTTTGGAGGAGATTCGCAAAACGCAGGGAAAAGTCGTGGAAATTACCAGGACGGGAAAAGTGATCTCTGAGCCATTTGTCCTGTTCAAAGATGAGGGGCCTCAGGAAGCTCCAGCAAATACGTGACGTTCATGTTTTGAATTTCCGAATATTTTAAGACCAGCAAGTTTCCAGGGGTGATCGGTTTCCAATAAAATTCCACCGGCTTCGCAGGCTCCCTCCTAAACTTCCCCCGCTCGGCATCAATCAGGAATATATCGCGCAGCGCCCCGCTTTCTTCCGTGGTGAACGCTTCGACAAATCCGCGATATAGTCGCGTCTTGTCCTTCTCTTCGATCGGAATTCTTGTCAGGGCCTCCAGGCGTACGTAAACCCTCCCGCCTTCATGCTGAACCGGAATCTTCACATCACGCCCAAGCAGCGTGTAGACCCACTCATTTCGAAAACGCAGGAGCCAGGGAACCTTGACGTCGAGCTTGTACGTCCATACGAACCATCGGAATCCATGTCCGACGGCGAACGCTCCAAGCAGCACACTCGTATAGTACCCGCCCAGATGCACTTTGTTTTGATAGAGCGTCCTCGTTATAGCGGATAGTTGGTCGTCATATTGCCCGACGAGGATACGGTATGCGACTTCAAAGGTCAGCGTCGTATGAATGAATCCGTCATGCTGCAACCACTCGAATCCCAGCACAGCAACCAGGTGCAACGGCAGGGAATAGAGAATGGCTCTGGCAATATCATCGGTCCAACTTTTGGGAAGGACATGGCGAGTGAACGTGCCGGCATAGTAACTCGCTCGTAACACGTAACCGGGAAAAGCCATCACGAGGATGACCAGCGTGATGAAGGCGATGTTTGTCATATCATCTGCGCGCGGTGGTTCAAAAACCACGGTCACGCGTTTACGGATTCGGCGCGACGAAAACCAAGACCTTTAATCGCTGGCCGCTGTCGTTCTTGACTCCGTGTTCCTGCCCCGCAGGCGCCAGCGTTCCCTGACCGGAGCGAAGGACCTGCTGCTCCCCGCCCACCTGAAACGTCCCCTGCCCTTCGAGCACCAAGTACACTTTGTCCTGCTCGCCATGCACATGCCCCTTCTGTTCCTGCCCTGGCTCGAAGCAGTAGACATCGCAGAAAAATCTCGGCGTCTGAAAGATATTGTTCTTCTTCATCTTCTCTTGGCTAAACTGTTGACAATCAGACAGATTGACGACCTTCATTCGAGAGGCTCCTTCCGATGGAGGAAAAATATTTTGATTTCAGAACTGATGCGCATGGCGACGCGAGTATAGCCCGTGACGCCCGGGAAATCAGCCGTCTTCTCATCCCGCTTTGACCGGCTCCTCACGTTTCGGCTACCCTGAGCGGACTGCCATGAATCGAGCCGAGCGACGACGACAAGATTCGTTGAGGGGTTCCAATGATGTGACGCCCTGGCTCAACGAAGGCAAGGCGCATCATCAGGCCGGCCGATTGGCGGAAGCGGAACAGGCCTATCGCCAGGCACTCGCCATCGCGCCCCGCCATCCGGACGCGTTGCACCTCCTCGGCCTGCTGTCCTACCGGATGAACCGGCTGGACGAGGCTCTCGTCCACTTATCCGCCGCGGTCGAGCAGCAGCCGGCATCGGCGCTGTACTGGTTTAACCTCGGCGTGGTGGCACAGAAGGTCGGGAGGCTTTCGCAAGCCGTGACGGCCTATCAGAAAGCCGTCTCGCTGAATCCCCGCCACATGGAAGGTTTGATGAACCTCGGCAATGCGCTCCGGGATCAGGGCAGTCCGGCAGCCGCGATCGAGGCCTACCGAAAGGCCCTTTCGATCAACCCGGCGCATCCGGAGCTGCATAACAACCTGGGTGTCGCACTCAAGGAGCAGGGAGCAGTCGACGATGCGATCGGCTCATTTCGCCGCGCACTGGAGATCAAGCCGCAGCATGTGGAAGCGCTGAATAACTTGGGTCTTGCCCTGATGGAAGCCGGTACTATGCGGGAGGCCATCGCGTCCTTTCAGGCGGCGCTGGCCGTGATGCCCGGCTATCAGAAAGCCCTCTACAATCTCGGCATCGCCTTCATCTGGGTTGGCGACGATGAAAAGGCCGTGTCCTGCTTTTCGCAAATCGCCAGGGCGCGACACGACCATGCACAACCGCCGACGGAACAAACCGCGTATCGATCCCGCGTCAAACACGAAGTCGAGCAGACGCGCCATCTTCTCGATCACGGCCTGCTCGTCGAGGAATATCGACCACATCTCGCTTCACTGATCAGACTGCAGCACCTCCTGGATGAGAACAAGGATCCCGGCAACCGCCTCGCCGTTCCGGCCGGCACTCTTGCTTCGGTCGCGCCGGCGTTCAATCGCATGTTGCGCTGCGAACCGCCTCCACGCACCGAAGGAAGCGCCCTCAACAGCGAACTCGACGTCGCGACGGTCGAAGCCCGTTATCTCGGCAAGCGGCCCGAAACCACGTTCGTCGACGGGCTCGTGAACGATCAGGCGTTGGAAGCGTTGCGCCGATTCTGTTGGGAAGCGACGATCTGGAAAAAGGATTACGAGAACGGATATTGCGGGGCCTTCCTGGGCGACGGGTTTGCCTCCCCGCTCCTGCTGCAGATCGCCGAAGAGCTGCGCCTGAAGTTTCCCCGAATCTTTACTCATCACCGGCTGACGCAGGCTTGGGCGTTCAAACAGGATAGTGCCAGGCGGGGACTCAATATCCACGCCGACGCGGCGGCCGTCAATGTCAACTTCTGGATCACGCCTGATGAGGCGAATCTCGATCCGTCATCCGGCGGGCTGGTCGTCTACGACAAGGAAGCACCCAAAGACTGGAACTTCAAAGACTACAATAGCGACCGCAACAAGCCGGCGATCCTGGCCTGGCTCAAAGAAGTGGGCGCCGCGGCAATCAAGATTCCCTACCGCGCGAACCGCGCCGTGATCTTCAATTCTGACCTTTTCCACGAGAGCGATCACATCGCCTTCAAGGACGACTACCTCAGCCGCCGCATCAACATCACGCTGCTGTACGGCCACCGCTTGAAGGCGTAGCGATTTCTGGCGCCGATGAAAAATGTTTGCGGATAATTCAGGGAGACTTGAACGGACAGCGGATCAAGCGGCTTGGGAGTCTCCGTCTGCAGCAACTCGCTGGTAGGGATGCAGCTCGAGTTGGGTGACGGTGTGCTGCAGGCGAGCCCATTCTTCCGGAGCAAGTGTCACGAATTCCAGACCGAACTGGCGGGGGCGGCTCCATCGGACGACCGCTTCCTGAGCCCTCAACGGCGGCTCGTCCTCCGAAACCTGGATGCGAAGTTCCAGCGACGTACCGGGCCGCACTTCAACGGCACTGTCGATCCGGCATCCGCGCAGCGAGAGATCGACCAGCGCACCGTCTCCCCCCACGATGTTCAACGACGTGAACGAACTGCGAAACCGGACCGGAAATCGCTGGTTCTGCCGTTGTTCTTGTTCCATACTCAGGACCTCTTCATCTCCGAAGGACTCTCACGACGGGCGTTCAAACAGGTTGCTCAGCAAGGCCGCAGCGAGCGAAAAGGCGAGTCGTACGTCATCTGGTACGTCGAGCCTTTGAGTGATGCGAGAACGAAGCTGACGGCCTGTTTTCAACGCTCGTCACCCTTTAATATTGCCAATCGGCCTAAGTTCCGCCACCTTTTTTGTGATTCCGGCGCGATCGACTGTCTCGACCACCTCGGAAATATTCTTGTAGGCGAAGCCCGCTTCTTCCGCGAGTCCCGACATCGATACCGCCTTCACCACGATCCCCCGCTGTTTCATCTGTTGTTGAAGTTGCTCGCCCCGGACCGACTTCTTGGCCTGCGCGCGAGACATCGTCCGTCCGGATCCATGCATCGTGGAGCCAAAGGTATCCCTCACGGCTCGGTCGGTACCGACCAGCAAATAGGAGCCGGTTTCCATCGATCCCCCGCAGATGACCGGCTGGCCGATCTTTCGGAAGGGCTCCGGCAAATCCGGATGTCCCGGCCCAAAGGCCCTCGTCGATCCTTTGCGATGTACCAGCAGATCGCCTTCGGCGTAGCGTTCGACCTTGGCGATGTTGTGGGCCACGTCGTAGATGAGCTCCATGCCCAGTTCTTCGGCCGACTGGCCGAAGACGGCGGCAAATGCCTCACGGATTTGGTGCGTGATGACCTGCCGGTTCGCGAACGCCGTATTGGCAGCGCAATTCATGGCCGCGAAGTAGTCTTGGCCTTCCTCCGAACGAAACGGCGCACAGGCCAGTTGCTGATCCTTCACCGAGACACCGTATCGGCGCATGGCTTTCTCGAACACGTTCAGATAGTCGCTCGCGACTTGATGGCCGAAGCCACGCGAACCGCAATGGACCATGACCACGATCTGATCGTGACCGGTGATGCCGAGCGCGGCTGCGGCATCCGGATCGAACACCCGGCCATTCGACACTACCTGCACTTCCAGATAATGATTGCCCGATCCCAATGTTCCGAGTTGATTGATGCCTCTGGCCAGCGCACGATCGGTCACCTTCGAGGGGTCCGCGCCGCCGATGCATCCCTGCTCCTCGATCTTTGCAAGGTCCCGGTGCCATCCGTAACCTTCCTCGACGCACCAGCGCGCTCCCTTGGTCATGACCTCTTCGAACGACGGGCGATTCAATCGGACGAACCCACCCGCTCCCACGCCGGCCGGTACACGACGGAACAATTCGGTCATGAGCCGTTCCAACCTCGGCTGCACGTCGTCCAGCGTCAAATCCGTCCGGATCAGCCGCATCCCGCAGTTGATGTCGTACCCGACGCCACCCGGAGAAATTACCCCGTTGCGGACGTCGAAGGCCGCGACTCCGCCGATCGGAAACCCGTAACCCCAATGTCCGTCCGGCATGCAAAGGGCATAGCGTTGGATGCCGGGCAGGCACGCGACGTTCGTAACCTGGTCGAACACCCCCGAGTCCATGGAGCGAAGCACCGTCTCGGTCGCATAGATGCGCGCCGGCACGAGCATGCCGGACTTTTCCGAGACGGGGATCTCCCAAATCTCATCCGTGATGCGATTGATCAGCATGTCCGTGTTCAGTTTCATGATTGTCTCGAGGAATCCGACCTACACGTCCAATACGACCCGCACCTGCCAGAGACCGTCAGTCTGACGCAACGCATAGAGATGCTTCGTCACTCCCTTCACATCGTTGTGAAGTTCCTGCCGTTCACGATCAACCGGACTGCCGATCAACCGCGCCGTCAGCACCCACTGCTCGCCTTTCCTGACCATGGTCAGCGGCGCATCGTGGAAGACGACGCCGGCCGCATCCTTCCAATAGACGATGTCGGAGAGCCAGTCAAACAGCAATTGAGGCAGGTCTGTGGCCCGGCGTTCGATCCTTTGCTCCCATGACGAACCCACCGTCGCCGGATTTGCCAAGGCCGTGAGCAACGCCTGCGTCGCGGCGCCGAAGATGGCTTGGACCGAGTCGCCTTCGGCGTCGAACGCCACATCTGCCAACGCCACATCGTCAAGAAATCGAAAGGAGAAGGTCATGCCAGTGGGAACCAGGGAAGAAAACGCAGCAACGGATGAGAGGCCAATCAAGGCCAGCAGTGTGTTGACAAACTACGCGATGACCTTGGAAATGGCGTCGCCTCTGAGGTCACTGACGCTATCAGCGTGCCGTGCAGGCTGTTCAGAAAGGCCGTCCAGCAAGGCCGCAGCGAGCGAAGATGCGAAGCGTACTCTTTGCCGTACGTTGAGCCTCTGAGCAATGCGAGAACGCAGCTGGCGGACTTTGTCAACAGCCTGCTAGCCCAGTTCGAAAGTCTTGGGGAAATCGGTCAGGTTGCGGCAGCCGTCGCTGGTCACGAGCACCATGTCCTCGATGCGGACGGCGCCCAAGCCGGGATAATAGAGCCCCGGTTCGACCGTGACGACGTGGCCCTCCTGCAGCAGCGACCCGGTGCGGCTGATGCGCGGAGCTTCGTGGATGTCGAGTCCGACTCCGTGGCCGGTCCCGTGGAAGTAGCCCTGCATGCGGCCGTTGACCAGACCGGTCTTGTAGCCGGCCTTCTCGAACCGGTCGCAAATGCCGCGGTGGATCCTCATCCCGTCGGCTCCGTCCTTGATCTTCGTGATCGCCTCTTCCTGCGCGTCCTTCACGGTTTGATAGAGCCGGACGAGTTCCGGACTCGGCGTGCCTCGGACGACCGTGCGGGACATGTCGGCGAAATAGCGCGTCGTGGCGGAACGCGGAAACACGTCGAAGATGATGCTACGGTTCGCCGGCAACGGCCCGCTGCCTTCGTTGTGCGGATCGCAGGCCTGCTCGCCCCCGGCCACGATCGTGTGCTGGGCGACGCAATCGGCTTCCATCAATTTCACGTTGATCAGCTTCTTGACCCGCTCGGAGGTCAACGGGGAATCCTCGAACCACAATTCGTTCTTGACGATCGTCGCGCGCCGGAGCACGGCGTGAGCCGCAGCCACGGCGGCCTCCGTGGCGCGCTGCGCTTCCTCGATGTGCCGAACCTCCTCGGCGGTCTTCACGACGCGCTGCTCGTAAAACGGATCCGGCTTCGCGTGGACCTGGTATCCCAATTCCTGCAGCCGGGTCGCGTGACGGAAAGGAAAATTCCCCGGCACGAGCACTTGCTTGATCTTGGCGTCGCGCAGCACGACGTGGACGATGTCGGCGCTGCCGGGAGAGGCGACCCCCTGATCGCGCGCCCGCTGTTCGATTTCCGTATAGGACAGCACCCGATCGACCGAGGCCTGGCTTTTCGCCCGGTCTATTTCCAGATCGTTCATGACCAGCAGGCGTTCCCCCTTGATCTCCAGATAGATGAAGGGATCCGGCGCGATGAATCTGGTCGCGTAATAGAGGTTGGCATCCGTCTCGCTGGCGGCGATAAAGACGACGGCTTTGTGTGATTGCGATGCGGATCGAGACATGGTTGATTACCCGCTGGACCTTAGCATGGGGTCCGAAACCGGTCAAGGCGACGGCGCCGGCACGTCCTTGGGCGATGCCTTGTCCTCGTCCGGCGTCATGAGATCGATCGGCAGCATGACCGTGTTTTTCAACACGTCCACGGCGAGTTGGCCCAAGCCGGTCAGCCCGGTGGCGAAGGACTTCATCGGCATGTAGGTCACCTCGGGATCCTCGATGCTGCCCTTGACGGAAAACATCGCGGTCGCCACTCCTTTGCGGTCGCCGGCGAACAAGCGCCCGAACAAGGGAATGGTCTTGAGGAACTGCGAGTAGGAACCGAAGGGGCTCACGGCCCAGACCATATCGCCCTGGTCGGTCGGCAGATCGTAATTGCCGGCCGCGGTGATCTTCACGATCGGGCTGTCGATGATCATGTTTTCCGTTTCGAACAAGCCGTTGCGCACGGTCACCGTCGCGGTGATTTTGTTGTACGGCAGCCCTTCCTTTTCCAGATCCACTTTGCCCTGAAGAACGGCCGGCAGATTCAGAATGCTGATGATCTTCCAGGTCACCCGTTCCTTGGACTTGAAGATGTGGCCGTTCTCGATCAGGATGTCGGCTTTGCCGTTGAGCGTGGGATAGACGCCATGGGGGTTTCTGCCGTGCCCGCGGATGGTCCCCGTGATGCGCATTTGTCCGGTCACCCCGCCCTCGTGTTTTCCCGCGAGCTTGAGGATGTCGCTGACCGGCACGCCGGTGGCCCGCACGGAAATTTCCGCTTCCGCCGGTTCGTGCCGGGGCAGTTGCACGGCGATGCGGCCGGCGATTTCTCCGTCGGTCGACTGGCCGGCGATCCGGTCGACGTCGAGGACGCCGTCCTGGATCGTGATCCGGGCCGAGAGCCCGCCGAACTTGAGATGCTTGTAGTGCCCGCGAGTGATGGCGGCCGTCATGGCGACCCGACTCGTCGCCCCGAGGGTTTCCAGAAATTCCCGCATGGGCGAGCGTTCGCCTTTGGGGATCAGCAGATCCAAATCCATCTGGTTGGATTCGATCTTCCCGGAAATGGCCGGCTTCGTCGCCCAATTCCGGATCATCGCTTCCATCGCCACGTCGCTGTCCATGAGCCGGAATGACAGGCGCTTGAGTTCCGCCGCATCGCGATTGAACTGCAGCCGCACGTACAAATCCTGAATGGGACCGTCCGCGCCGCGCACGTTGACGAGGCCGTTGCTGAGAGCCAGCCATCCGTTGGTTTTCCACGTCCGCCAGTCGGCGTCCTTGCCCTTCACGTCGAGCGATACTTCGACGTTGCCCGCCTCAAATCCGCCCTTGGTGATCCACTCGGGCACCCGGGAAAGGGACACGGTTCCGGTCGCCATCGACGCCTCGACCGACACGCGCTCGCCGAGACGGATCTTGCCCTTCACCGGCAGGCGCAACGGCGGCACGTCCGCTTCGATTTGCGTCAGCGTCAGGCCGCCTTTCTTCTCGACGTGCCCTTCGAAATTGATGGTGGCGGCCGCGCCGACCGGTTTTTCCAGGACGTCAGGCCAGGTGACCTTTGAGTCCGTGAGTACGATCTCGCCCCGCATTTCGGGCGCCGTCGTCAGCCCCCTGAGCGCCACACCGACGCTGGCCAGGCCTTCGACCATTCCCTTGGGAATCTGCTTGACCGGCAACAGCTGCGTCATGTGCAGGGAATCCCCGGTCACCCGCACGAGCAGGTCGCGGAACGAGCTCGTGCTGCCGCCCGTGATCCCGCCCTGGACCTGCACCGTCAGGTCGCCCAGATGGCCGCTGACTTGATCGAACTGCGTCTCCCCTTCGGCCATGACGAATCGCCCGTGAATGGCCGTCATCCGCTCCGGGAGCGCCGGGTGGCTGAGACTGACCTGCTGCGCGGTGATCTCTCCGCCCGCGAACGTGACGCCGCCCGAC